>CAMCQB010000078.1 GCA_945876895.1 uncultured Streptococcus sp. | reverse complement strand
GTGTTGCCTTTTATGGTTACTTAACCCTGAAAACCCGTCTTTTAGACAAGATGCTAGGAAGCAGAGCAGCAGCCTTGAGAAAAACATTCCGTATATCTTAAAATTTGTCAGACAAAAGACGCCATGAACATCAGGCGTCTTTTAGTATATGAGGAATAGTCCCTGCTTATTAGTCGACAGATTTTAGAGCCTCTAGCATATCAACGGTTTTCAGTCGATGATTAACAATCCATCCCAAAATAATTAATAAAATAGAAATCGTCACAATCGGTATGATATAGACAGACCAGTCGACCTCCTTAGGGTACATAGTGTCCCTGCTCATCATTGTAATTAGTGTGTCATGAAGATAATATCCTCCAACAAGCCCTAATGTAATACCTATTATGGAAAGACTAATCGTTTCCCGATAGATATACATTGTTACTTCTTTATTGTGGAAACCAAGAACCTTGATAGTGGACAGTTCCCGGATTCTTTCTGAGACATTAATATTTGTGAGATTATAAAGTATTACGGTTGCCAAAAGAACAGAAACAATAATTAGAATAGTCATCGAAGCGTTAAGCCCTTTGACTGCCGTATCAACCATTTTGATGAGAGAAGAGTTTTGTGAGATATTTGCAATTCCCGACATACCTAATAGTTTTGTGGCCTGCTTAGAAATATTTTGAGTAGTATCGTTCTTTAAGTTGACAAGAATAGCATTTTGTTTAGGAGAGTCATTAAATATTTTTTGATAGTAGGTGTTTTTCATGAATAGATAATTCCCGACATTCATTTCAGTAATATCGGTAACTTTTAGCTGATGATTTTTTCCTTTATCATCTTGGAAGGTGAAATAGTCGCCTTTTTGGACCCCGTAGTATTGGGCAAGTTTCTCGGAGATCACAACTCCCTCATCAGTTAGCTTAATTTTTTGATGTGTGGAATTATTTTTTAGATTTATAAGATTTCTGAAATCATTCTTAGTTGTTGTGATAATTGAAACAGTTTTCTTTTCATTCTGTCCGCTTATTTTTTCCTCGATGTTTTGGAAATAGATTTTTTGAAAATTGGAAACGGTACTAGATTCTAAAAAATCATTGACTTCCTCTTTTGCCTTCGAATCGGCACTGAGATTTTTCATGACAAGAATATCATAGGTTGTGATATTCTTGAATTGGTTATCAACAACTTTTCCCAAAGAGGACTGAATGCCGAGACCGGCAAATAGCAAGGCAACAGAACCGCTAACACCAAAAATTGTCATAAACATCCTTTGTTTATATCGAAAAATATTTCTTGCTGTTACTTTTTGCGTGAAACTCAGTTTTCTCCATAAGAAAGTGACACGTTCTAGTAAAATTTTGGAACCTTTGACGGGCGGCTTGGGTAAAAGTAGTTGTGCAGGCTTTTCACTTAATTCTCGTTGGGCAACTAAGAAAGCTGGCAGTACGGCACTTACAAATGATAATATCAGAGCTAATAAGGCATAAAACCAGTAGAAGTATAGATGAGGACTTCCGATAGTCATGGTGGTGGAAACATTTCGGGTAACAATCCTTGGCAGGATGTAATGGCCTCCAAAAATTCCAAAAATTGTTCCCAGCAAACTAGCTATGAATCCATAAATCACAAATTTTATAACGACATTACTGTTAGAGTAACCCAGCGCTTTCAAAATTCCTGAATTATTTCGTTCCTCATTAACAAAACGTGTCATTGTTGTAAAGGTAACAAGAGCAGCTACTAGATAAAGCACAACAGGGAATAGATTGCCAATATTATTTATATTCTTACTGATAGAACTATAAGTGTGATACCCTTGACCGCCTGGAATATTTGGACGTGTATAAGAGTTATAGGTGGGAGCTTCCAAACTATCAATTTTATTTTGAGAAGCTGTTACTTTTTCCTGATTTTCTTTCAGACTTGCTTTAGCTTTGGTAATGGCTTTTTGTGCTTCTGACAGCTGAGAACCGCTGAGAAAAGAAGCCATTTTTTCTTGTTGCGCGAGTTGTATTTTTGCATTGTCTATCTGTTTTTGTGCCTGATTAACAGAAGACTGTAATTGAGATTTTAAGTCATTGAGACGCTTGCTGCCATTATCAGATAAGAGTTTATCTAAATATTCTTGGTGGTCATTTAGTTTATCTATGTAAGTATCCGAATAGGGATTAAGTTCCTTCAAATTATCATAGCGTAAGCGCGCAATCGTATAAACATCGCTCTTAAAAGCAGTTTTATTGACGACCGCATAGGCTGATAAATCTCCGTTTCCTGCAGTTGAGGCCCCCATATTCATTTTAGACCAAATTTCAGATGAATTGACAAAGCCAACGATCGTGTAGGTTGTTTGCCTTAGTATCTTACGGTGAGGTTGAGTAAACGTAATTTTAGTCCCTAGTTTGTAGTCATTTTTTAAGGTTGACGCCAAAGCAATTTCATTATCACTTTTTGGTAGTGTGCCTGAGACGACCTCGTAAGTTGATATTTTGGGACTATTTGAAAAAACTCTAACAGCCTTATCAGTATTTTTGATGGTGACATCGGACATATAGCCATAGGAAACAGAGGCATTCTTGATACCATCTAATTCTTTCTGGTCATCTTCACTTAGACCTGCACTAGCAATTAGTGAAATATCCATTGTGTTATGTTTTTTGAGGTATTGAGTAGCTGTACGTTCCATATTTGGACTTGTTACTTTTAATCCTGTTAAAGCAAAGGAACCTAACATCATTAAGAGCATGATAGATAAGAAGCGACCTTTAGAACTACCAAAGGATTTTCGGATATCTTTCCAAAATATTTTTTTCTTCATCGGGGCTCCTCCTTTAGTATTCTAAAGTATCAATATCCTGAGGAGAAGGATTTAACTCTATAGAACTGACTCTTGCATCATGCATGCGTATAACGCGATTGGCAATAGGAGCAAGTGCTGAATTGTGAGTGACAATGATAACAGTAGCATTTTGTTCCCGCGACATATTCTGTAAGATTTTTAGAACCTGTTTTCCTGTTTTGTAATCGAGAGCTCCGGTGGGCTCATCGCATAAAAGAAGTTTTGGATTTTTTGCGATGGCCCGTGCAATAGAAACGCGTTGTTGCTCACCTCCTGACAACTGAGCTGGGAAATTATTTAAACGTTTTCCCAAACCAACGCTTTCTAATGTTTTTTGCGCGTTTTTGGCTTTTGGTACAATTTCAGATGCCAGTTCAACATTTTCTTTAGCGGTTAAGTTAGGTACCAGATTATAAAATTGAAACACAAAACCAACATCGGTTCTCCGATAATTTGTTAATTGTTTTTGAGTGAATTCTGAAATATCGATACCATCAATGATGACAGAGCCCTCATCATTAGTATCCATACCTCCTAAAATATTAAGAAGAGTTGATTTCCCTGCACCAGAAGCACCAAGTATAATAACTAGTTCCCCTTGCTCAATTTCAAAATTAATATCATTGTTGGCGACAATGACTGTTTCACCAGCCTGATAACGTTTGAATGAATTTTTGATTTCAATATAAGCCATGTTTTCCTCCATATGTCAGTTAAGTTTTATGTCTTTGTTGTATCCCTAGCCATATCATAATTACAATGAAAATAAGGATATCGGCAATATAGTATGAAGCCCATAAACCGGATATGCCAAATGTTAAGGGCAATAAGACCGCTAGCGGTATTTGTAGAATAATTTGTCTTAGAATAACTAAGAAAGTAGAAATTCGTGCGAGTGCCACATATTGGAAATAATTCATTCCAATATTAATAAAACCTTGAAGTGGTAAAGATATCATAACAAGTCTTAGAGAATGACTGGCGAAATTCACAAATTTAGTATTTTCAGAATTAAAAAGTGCTGTTATTTCTTTCGTCCATAACTGGATTACTAGGAAGAGCAATACTGAAAATATAGTTCCAATAATAAGTGAGTCCTTTAAAGCTTCTTTAACCCTTCTTTGTTTCTTAGCACCATAGTTAAAACTAATTATAGGCTGCACTCCATTCGTAATAGCATTCATTAATGAAATAATATACCTGTAGATTGATGAGGTTATGGAGAGAGCGGCTACTCCGAAAGCTCCCGCATAGGCAAAAGCAATTCGGTTATATAATATTAACAGTAAGACGGAGATTATTGTTGTTAGGAAAAAAGGTAAACCCATTGTTACTATTTTATAAGCTAAATTTGGACGAAATTTCAAGCAATACTTGAAGTTTAATTTTAAGTCGGATGACGGAGAAGAGTATTCAGCAACGGTAAGCACTAGTGTGGTAACGTTAGCTAATACCGTTGAAAGAGCAGAACCGATGAATCCCCATTTGAGCCCTAAAATAAAAATGGCCCCTAGCCCCGTATTGACAAAAAATGAAATAATATTTATATATAAGACTTTTCTAATAGCACCTTGTGCTCGAATGCAGTAAAGCAGTGTATGTGATACGAAATAAATGGGAGAACCAATGAGGAAGACGAAGCAGAAATCTTGGACATATTGATGTAAGTTACGTGGAATTCCAAATAGTGTAAATAGATAGCCAAGATTTCCCCATATCAATCCTCCTTGAATGATTGCAATAACAATAGAAATAACAACAGAATTATTTAATATATTATTCGCATGTTTAAGTTTTTGCCCCCCTAGAGCAATCGTTAGCAATGAGGCAGTGCCTTCACTTGCTAATGCGGAAAAGCTGTATACTAAGGCATATATCATAAAAGTGTAGGCATTAGCAGAGTTTCCGACTATTCCAAGGGACTGTCCAATAAAAATACCATCAACGAGGTTATAGGAACCACTAACAAGAGCTGTTACTAAAGAGGGAATGATAAATTGTAATAATAATCTTCTGACAGGCAGGTTTTCTAAGTTATTCATTGGTACGAGCTCTCATCTCTTTGAAGCTATTCTTGTCTTTAAAAATTCGTCCTAACATAAAACCTTTTAAACAGCATTTATTATTTTGATACAGAGCAAATACACAATAACCTTGACGTTTTCCTGTTTTTCCAGAAATCACCTGTATAATCAAAGGAAGGTCAGGTGATACAAATCTTTTATAAATTTTAGTGTCTTCAGTAGGAATTAGGTGTTCATTACCGCTTAGTGCTTGCTCAGATGTTGATAGACATGCTTGTCTGCAGATTTCTGTAAGAATAACTGATTCTATATGATCTCCTGCTTCATGATCTAAGGTTATCTCATTGGTGTCAAAAAAACCTCGCAGATAAAAAACATTGGTGTTAGGTACTCGCTCACTATCGGAAACCATAACATTAAGTAAATTTTCTTTATGAACCAAGGTTTTTTCTACCTTATCTTTCTTTTGCAAAACTTTATTGATTATTCTTTTGGGAAGTCCAATTTTTTCACACAAATCGGTAATTTTTTTGTGCCCTGTATCACTAATGGTATCAACTGTAAAGTCTTCATAGGTTCTAGTTTTAAGCCAATGTAAGATATCCTCATCGTTTTTAAAGTCTGGTGCATACACTGAAACATTTTTTGAAAAAATAGTTATTACTGCTTCAATGTCCTCTCGCTCCTTTAAAACTATAATATGCGATTTTCCAACATCCTCTTTTTTCTTTGGAGTTCTACAAATGATAAAGTCATTATCAAAATTATCCCGTAAAATCTTATTCATAAATTCCTCCTTGTGTTTACAAACTAGCAATAAACATAGTAGATTGTATAAGAGATCATATTCAAAGTAAACAGGCCATCTGTAGAGAAATATTGACACAATGTAAAGAAGAACTATGTTTTTTCCGCTTGTTCGCTTTCTGTCATGAGTGACTGATGACTTTAAGTCTAGTATTTGTTTACAAATAATCAATTTTTTTATAGAATAATCCAAGGGAGGGTTTATGGTTTTAGGAACAAGAGAGAATATTATCAATGCTTTATTTAGGGTTGCTTCTAAAAACCCCGATAAAAAGAGTATAACAATAACAGAGATAGCGGAAGAGGCGGGGATATCTCGGCAGGCGCTTTACCAAAAACATTACCATAACGTAGAAGATATTTTTAATGATATCCATAACTCTATTACTGATGAAGTTTCTATGACTTTAGAAAATGTACTTTCAAAAGGAAGAGCAGCTTCTATCTATGATATTATTGCTGATGATTTATTGCCGGTGATATATAAACATCGTCAATGGGGGAAAATTTTGTATCATACTTCTATTGATTCAGATTGGCGTGATTTCCTTATGGGAAAGTATCTTTCTTTATTAGAAAGCAGAATCAGTAACTCAAATGACAATGGAGTGCTTCCTTACAAAAGTTTGAGCAGAATTATGATAAACTTCGTTTCGTGTATTGTTTCAGAGTGGATTTCCGAAGATTTTCCAGAACCACCGGAAGTTTTTGCAAAGAAGTTTAAACGTCTTATTGAAACACCCCCTAAAGATTTAATTGATATCATTTAATTTAGAATTAGTTTCTGATTGAAAAACACTAGGAGTTCTTTGATAAGAACTCCTAGTGTTTTTCAGCTAGTCTGATTTTATCCTCATACCGAACGGCTATTAGATAAAAATAAATCATTAAGAGGAAACTGATAATCCATCCTCCAAGGACATCTGATGGGTAATGAACTCCTAAATAAATACGAGAAATGCCTACAAGAATAGCTACCAATATTGAAACGATAGAACAAATTAGATATTTAATACTCCCTCTATTTTTTAATCTTAAGATAATAGCTAGACTAATAGCAATCGTCAAGCAGGCAGCTGCATGCCCGCTTGGAAAAGAAGGACTGCTTACTTGTACGAAGTGTGTTACATTTGGTCGGAGGCGTTGCAAAAAATATTTTAGGAAGAAAACGATCATATGAGTGATAGCAATGGTTATTAAGATAGCAGCGATTTCCATATACCATTTTTTATAGAGAAAGTAGACTGTTATCATAGAAATAGTTATTAACTGTCCAGGTATATTTCCTATAAGGGTTATTGATTTAAAGAAAGGAAGGGTAAAATGGGGTATTTCCTTTCTAAGGAAGGACTGAATGTTATGGTCAATCAAGGCTAGCTCTGGTTGCTGATACTTGACAATGAAACAGAGAAGGACTGTCAGAAATAAAATTAGGCAGCTTAATAATATATATTTTTTCATAAAGGACATTATATCATAAAGATAAATGTTATTGTCCAGTAGGATATAGTTAATGACTATAACGAGGTATGCTAAATAAATATGTATAGAAACCAGCATTTACAAGAAAGAAGTGGTAAAATAGTGTCATTCTATTGAAAAGGGTAAAAACAATGACGAGAGATTACAGGTTAGATACTGTCTTGGCCCATGCCGGGATCAACTCC
>CAMCQB010000077.1 GCA_945876895.1 uncultured Streptococcus sp. | reverse complement strand
AAAAATACCAAGAGCAAGCTCAGGATCACCCCCGCGTGTGCGGGTAAAACCGTTTATGGACGTCTTAATTTCTGGAAGCCCTGGGATCACCCCCGCGTGTGCGGGTAAAACTATTGTTTAATACTCCTTCTATGATTTCTTCTGGGATCACCCCCGCGTGTGCGGGTAAAACACAAAGACGCTGTCAAACTTATTGGAGGCGCTAGGATCACCCCCGCGTGTGCGGGTAAAACACCTCAGTTTCCACATAAAGATAATTATTATCAGGATCACCCCCGCGTGTGCGGGTAAAACTATTAAAAGGCAAAATTAATAATGGTGTGGATAGGATCACCCCCGCGTGTGCGGGTAAAACTAAACACTATTCGGAACTGCACGCTGAAAGCAGGGATCACCCCCGCGTGTGCGGGTAAAACCTATGTGTTAAATGATTAAAGATATATCTACTAGGATCACCCCCGCGTGTGCGGGTAAAACACTAAAAGATCCCCTTAAAATCGCTAATCCTGATTAATCCTTTTTAAAAATTTATTCATTTTAGTTGACAATTCATAAATTAGTTTAGAATCTTGGAGAGCTCTATGAGGAACATCGCCTTCAATTTCGTAAGCTCGTAGAACTGTTTGTAATTTATAGTTATCTAAGAATAGTTTCTCGTTTTTGGCATACTTTAATAGATCGTATATTCTATTTGTCAGAAAAGGCAGGCCGACTTCTTTCAACTTATTATTTATAAATTGGATATCAAAACTTGTCCCATATCCCACTAGATCATGATCCCCAATAAAATTCAAAAATTCTTGAAGTACAAATTGAATATCTTGACCCTCTTGAAGTAACAACTCCTGACTAATTCCTGTTAATTGCGATATATTTCTCGGTAGAATTTTATCATATTTCACCAAATAGTTAAACTCTTCTAATTGCGATGGACTAGCCTTGACAGCACCAATTTCTATAATAGTATTTTTATTTTCATCTAGGCCGTCTGTTTCAATATCTATAACAACATAAGAAGCTGAAGATTTTTGACTATTTTGAGAAAGACTTGTATACTTTCTCGTTTTTCTAAACTTAGCAGCATCACTAAAACCTAAACTTGATTTTTTAGTTATGGCAGCTTGTTGACTAGGTATCTGTACCAGAGGAATTCCATCAAAATCAATAACATCTCTTTGGGTATTAATCGTATCAAACCGGTAACCAATTTCATTTCGGTAGGCAAAACTTAATGTTGCTTCACCACTGCCTACACTGTCGTTTACCCTACTCCATAATTGTTCCCTAACTTTGGTATTGAAATTGCCCACATATACACCTGTAGCGATTTCTTGCATCCATTTTGTCAAATCTCCTCTTAAAGATGGGGGGACATTTTTTACAGTTATTACAGTTAGTGGCATCTTAAAAGTTCTCCTTATAGCTTATACCATGTTTTACGAGCTGATCCTTATCATCCCACAAGGTAAGGATATCGATCAACATTTGATCTTCATCTTCCACATCTAGCAAATATTGTATATCTTTAACAATTTTAGCCATCAGTTTCCCATCCACAAAAGCATCTCTGATTCTCAATCTAGTAATCTTCCCAATATCATCTGCCGTTTCGTTATTAGCAGCTATTTCAAAAGCAATCGGAATAGTCACTTCTGCTTTATATAAATCCGCTACATCATAAACAAAAGACAAATCATGACCAGTATGAACAAAACCAAGACCTGGAGAAGCGCCTAAGGCTACTATAATACTGTGCACTAAGCCGTACAAAGCGACATTAGCAGCGGATAAAGCCTGATTAACTGTGGTTCCATCTTCAAAATTATTAGGATTATATTCCCGCTTTGTCCAAGGAATTTTATACTTTTGAGCTTGTAGTCTATATATTTTTCTAATTCTGGCACCTTCTCGGCCGCGCAACTGCTGCATTGTCAATAATGAAACATCTTCATTCGGAAATCTCATTTGATACATCTTTCGAGCCACCCTTAAACGCGAACGTGAATTGGAAACCAGCCTAGCTTGTTTTTCTAAAAATTTAGTTGAATGCGCTAAAGCTCTACCATGAGCATATTGACGCACACCTCGCTCACCAACCCAGACCATACTGGTTCCGGTATCGCCGATTAACTCTACGGCCCGATGACTAATATCTGTACCTGGTCCTAGCAAGAGTACCCCAATCATAGCAGCTGGTATTCTTACTATTCCCTTACTATCCGTCACAGTAATCGCACTATCTACACGATTAATCTTGGCATGTTCAACATAGATAAAGCTGACACGGTCGCTTATCTTAGGAAGTTCTCTTAGAGAGGTTTTCTTAGCACCATTTTTTTCTACCATGGTTCATTACCAACTGGGATAACGGTCATTAAACCAAATCCATAAGCTTTTTTCTTTCCCATGCCTTCTGTCAATAATTTCTTAAAAAGGTCCACATCACTAACTGTCAAAGTCCCCTCATAAACAGCCTTGGCCAATCTGATGGGTTTAGGGGCAGCTTTCTTAAATATTTCATAACCACGTTCGACAATCGAGAAGTCTTCTTCTGTCAGTAAAAAGCCATTTTTCTCAGAACGATTCAGGAAATATTTCATCTGATGTTCAATCGTAACATGAGGTTTTACAATGCCCCTTTTTGGACTTTTTGGAGATGGTAAAGAAATAACTGGGTTGAGAACTACTCTGAACTGCATTCGACAACCATTTTTTAAACCATCTAAAAACCTCTGATAATCTTTGGTTTGAGCAGTTCCAATAACGCCATATTTCCCTAACCGTTCTAAATCGGGCTTCTCTTCACTCACAAGAATTAAATAGTCTTTATCTTGAATCCGATCAATACGCCATAATTTTCTTGTTCGGATAGATTGCTCAAGCTCATGAGGAAAGCTCTGTTCCACCCAAGCATGATAGGCACCTACATGTGTTAAATCCTTAATCTTCTTTCGACTGTTTCGATCAATTTCTACTCTGGAAATATACATCTGTTCAATCTCCTATACTTTCAAAAATATCATGTTCCGTATTCTTATCCTGATATGGATTTTGAACATTGACCAATTCACGCGCTTCATACCGAAAGCCAAATCCTCTCCCTTTTTGTGAAAAGGAAAGAACCTTGTCCTGTCTCAGTTGATAAGCTTCTTTATCTAACAAATGGTTATCTATGTAAATTTCCAAAGAAATCTCGCCACTACTACGCTGTTTTTTCATATACCAAGATGCAGCCTGCCACTGAAGGTTTTGTAAACTCTCTAAAGCACCCACTTCTGTTTCCCCTAAAATAAAGTCAGCAGTTAACGGTAAAGCCCTACGCCCCATAAAGGTTTGAAAATAGGGTGCTTTTAGGGCTTCTAAAATTTCCTGTAGGAACTGTTCATCTTCATGAGAGAGAGCTATAACAAAGACAGCATCTTCTAGATAATAACGGTTAGTGACATAATTTCTCTCCATTTCACCACTATCTTTGTATTTCTTGGCGATATGAAAATCTCTCAAGAGAGTCCCTTGTTGATCTACTCGCACTGCAAAATCTAGCTCATTTAAACGAGTAATCTTATTATTTTCATCTCTCCTATACCCTAGACTGGCAGCAACTATTCCAATAACAGCACTTTTTGATGGATAAAAATCTGTATGCCTTGTTTCAAAATGGGAACTTGTCCCCCAGGCTTGTAAAGGACCTGCAAATTTCAACAAAATAGTCTTCATCGCACTCACCTATTCCTTGATTAACTGCATCAATCCTTCCGAAAAATCAACTAGTAATTTTGAAACGGAGTCTTTTTCCTCACCGATTTGTTTTAAGCTTTCGACATCATCCAAACTAACATAGAAAGTTAAAAGTGGCTTGCTGACGAATTTTCCAACTTTAGTAAATTCTTGTGATAGCTTATCAATGGATTTAGTGACATAACCATCTGTTGATTTAACGGGTTCTTCAAAAGCACTAACAAGGTTAACCGGACGATCATTTCTAACCGTAATGACCAGAGCTTGTGGTAATGTTTGGTTAGCAAATGTATTGACTTTCCCAGTTGGAAGAGAATTAGCAAAAGCTTCAATAAAGAGTTTCAAGCTATTGATCAAACTTTCTTCATCACCTAATTGTTTTGATAACTCATGGATAGCGACATTGGCATAGCGGTAAAGAGTCGAAGAATTAAATTCAACTGTCCCAAGCATTCCCGCACCAGCATTGTCTTCCGATGCTAAATCATCAACTGCCGTAAAGAAGTCAAATTCAGTTTGTACAGCATGTGTTGAAATGGCATGAGCTACCTGAGACGACGCATCTTCATTAAGGGAAGGGTCTTCAGCAACCATTCGTCCAAAAAGGGCGATATCAATTGCTGGATTTGAGTTAGCTAATGTTTGAAGTTCTTTTTTATCAGTCACGTTATCCAGTGCTGCTTGAGCCAATTTCCTAGCTTGAACATCACCCATGAAGTAAAGCGCCTTAACTTCACCTTTTTTCTTAATTCCAGCGGCTATCATTATCTCATCAGCTTTTTTCAAAGCATCTTCAAGGCTAATAGAATTATCCAGTTCTACAATTTTATCCGCAACATATCTGACAATCTCTTTTGTTCGGATACCTACATTGGACTGTTCGCCATGAGCATTAAAATAGTTTCTCATCGCTTTTTTCCATGATTGTGAACTGACTCTTGAACGATGGACACCACCATATTGAGCAGTTTTAGGACTACCAGTATCATCACGATTAATATTTGATGGTGGAAGTGTTTGAATAGCGTGAACGTCTAAAAATAAATGGTGATTAGTTGTCATTGTTTTCTTCTCCTTTAGTGTGTTGTTTATAGTAGGATCTTGCCCATCTCAAACGGACATTATCTTGTGCATTTTTCAAAAACCAGTATAAATCTTCAGCTAGCCCAGCATAATCAACTTTTGTACCAGGTGCTTGTGATTTAAGAAGCGTTATCAAGTGCCTCAGATGATAAATGAGTTCTTCAAAAGTCGATGATGTAATCATGACATTAAACCTTCTGTCAATTGCTGTTGTTTCATCACTTTTGCGAAGTTGTCTGAGTGAGTAGCCAATATTTTGATGTTGTTCGTTTTCATTCATCATAACACTAGCTGAAGTCCCCTGCTGATGCAAGGCATAGAATTGAATGGTCGTATAGATAGCTAATTCCTCATAGCTAGGCTGACCATAAGAGCTTAAGAATTCCTCTGGTAAATTCTCAAATAGAATTGGCCAGACTTCTGTTGCTTCACTCAAAGGTTTTCCAAACGTTTTTCTAATTTTTGCTAGTGTAGCTTTACCTGAAGATGCTTCTATTTGATTGCTCAGCTTCCTGATAATTCTGCTTGTCACAGACCGAACTGATTGTTTAGGTTGTTCTGACATGCCTTCCTCCTATCTTAGTTTTAGATTTTGATTTAACCAATATTCAAAGTTATTATAGGCTGTTGCAATGTTTTTGAGACGACCATCCTTTTCAATACCAAGATAGTCTCTTGTCCCTCCTTGGCTTAAAACCAGATTTGCTTCCTCTTGAACCAGTTTCTTCAGCATTTTTCTCCACTCTTTAATTTTAGAATCTTTTTCATCATCTATCCGAATACTGGCTAGCCATTGTCTAAAAGGTTGATCAATTTTGAAAAAGAGGGTTGCGACCATTTGGGCAGTGTAGGGGCTACTAGAAATATTCCTGATTTCTGATACCTCATCTATGTATTTTTTATAGGTTTTAGAAACAATCCCTTTCATTTCCTCCACCACATCATTGATACGGGTAATCCAGCCATCCTCTAGTAAGTCCCCCAATACCAGATCATTGATTGATAAAAAATCAATAATTTCATCTGTTGGAACCCACGAAGTGGCATTCCCGTCATCCTGCATGCTCACAGCAGAAAGATTAAATACTCTATCTCCTAATACTTCATTAATATCCGTTGTTAGCCAATTCATAATTCCTGGTTTTCTGTAGTGGTTACTACTATCATTGATTGTCAATAGACCAAATGAACGCCATAAAGATTGATTAAGAGTATGTTTCTTTGGAGTGTATGTATCTTTATAATCACCGGATACATTATATTTCCAAATGGTCATTGGTTCTAAAAAATTATCTTGATGCTTGATGTCAGGTAGTTTAACAATTTCAAACGAGAATGACTTATCCAAATCTACTTCTGGATCAATAAAAATCGCTCGACTCCATATCGTATAAAGGCTAGCCAAATTCGTAACTTCTTGATTTGACAGATAAGTATTGATTAACTCATCACTAGCAAGCTCCCAGCAGGGACATTGAATACTTTCTAAATTGCCATGTTCCTGATACGGTAAAATACAATTCAACAACAAAGTTTTAAATAGGCTATCTCCTTTAATGTGAACTGAACCGATGTCGAAGAGCCATCCTTTGGATGATTTATATTTTTCTTTTCCAAAAATGACCTTATCAGATAGCCCAGAATAACCCTGAAACGTTATCAGCCACCTTACCAGTTCAGAAGCAGTTAGTTGCTCTTTCATTTGATGCATTTTGGGAGAGAACAGAGCTATTTTATTACCACTTTCTGAAATAGTTCGATTGATATTTTTCCCTGAAATACTGCTTGCTTTGAGCTTGCTGATTTTTTCTGCAACAATATCCTCCTTCCTCACCTGAAAAAATGGATAAGCCTCATCAAAGAGATAAAAACGATCCCGCCACTTTTCTAGATACTGAGCTACGATACTAGGAAACTTACCACTCTCCCAAAGATCAACCCAAGTATCATAGAGAGCATCCGCGTACTCCTCTACATCATCCTCATCAACTGGCTTCAATTGGTTAAATCTATCATCTACTTCTAAGTATTCATGGACATTTCCTTCTGCATCAAACCGAGAAAAAACCGTATGAAGAACAGCAAGTAAGACTCTCAGAACAGCAAAGTCCTGTGTTTTTGTATCCCCAGCTAGATCTTTATAATTATGAGCATTTTGAAATAAATCCAGTAACGAAACTTCTTTTGTAGCTCCTCTGTCATCATAGACAACAGAAATCCAAGGTTCATCTAATAAATTAAATCTACTCACTTTTTCTTTTCCATCCTTTCTATTTCCACTCCATACTTCTCATTATATCTTATTTTATAGCCATTGAGAACGCATTCATTATTTTGATTAAAAATAATACCTAAAGAACCTTTTAACCAAGATGAATCTCTCCAGCCATTCAGATAAACTCTATTGTATTCTTCTAATTCTTCAATTGTTTTATCAACATTATAAATTTTTGATAAGATCATAGGTAATCTTAATGTATTTTTAGCTATCTTTTTAGCAGTATCAAAATCAGTAATGTGTTGAGAAATGTCACTATCTTCTCCAAATAATCTATAACCACCGTCCATTTCTTTTAATGCAATCACTTCAATAGTGTCTTCAATATCACGGACTTGAGCATAGGCTTTCTCCTCGCTTTCGTTTGGATGG
>CAMCQB010000076.1 GCA_945876895.1 uncultured Streptococcus sp. | reverse complement strand
AATTTTCAAGACTTTACCGAGACGTATTACCAGCGATATTTAGCTTCAAAACCGCTAGATGAAAATGACATCTATATCTTTTTTGATCCCACTTGGAAAGATGAAGCCTACCCAGATGGTCTAGCTTATTTTGACACGTTGCATAATACTGCTGTTATTTTAGGATTGAATTATTTTGGTGAAATTAAAAAAGGAACGCTGACCTTAGCTTGGGCAACTGCTGCTAGACATGACTACGTTGCCTGTCACGGTGGTTTAAAGATTTTTAAAAAAGCAGAGCAAAAGCCTTATGTTGCTTCCTTTTTTGGTTTATCTGGTTCAGGAAAATCGACGTTAACCCATGCCAAACATGATGGAAAGTATGCTATTCAAGTTTTGCATGATGATGCCTTTATTATTTCAACAAAAAATGGCTCTTCTATAGCTTTAGAGTCCTCTTATTTTGACAAAACCAATGATTACCCAGCAGGACATCCTGAGCAAGATTATTTTGTTACCGTACAAAATTGTGGTGTGACTTTAAATCATGAAGGTAAAAAAGTCTTGGTAACAGAAGATATTAGAAATGGTAATGGTCGAACAGTTAAATCACGTTACGCCACTCCAAATCGGGTAGATAAGATAGAAGAGGCGATTGATGCTATTTTTTGGATTATGAAAGATGATTCGCTCCCTCCCATTCTTAAAGTTGACAATAGTTCACTTTCTTCTACCTTGGGTTGTACCCTGATGACACAACGTTCTAATGCCGAAAATGGCGTTAGGGATTTGAGTCAATTGGTTATTGAACCTTATGCCAATCCTTTTAGAGTCTATCCTTTAGTAGAAGATTTTAAAAAATTTCAAGAATTATTCGATTCTGGTGTAGACTGTTATATTGTGAATACTGGAAATTATATGGGAAAAAGTATTCCAAAAGAAGTCACCCTTGCTGCGATTGAAAAAATAGTAGAGGGAGTAGGGAATTTTACTCCTTTTGGTGAGCTACCTGGCTGCTCTTATCTAGAATTGCAGGAATATCCCCTAGCGCCCTTTGATGCTCCTTATCGTCAATTGCTAAAAGATAGAATGCAACTTAGACTGGATTACTTGTTGAATTTTAACCATAAAAACGATCAAAATCCGATTCCAGTTGATGCGATCTACTACCTTCAAGAAGTCATTGACAGGTTGTAAAATAGCAGTTAATCGCAATTTAACTATTAGGAATCTTTTCCAGTTTTATAGGTTGCAATTCAAACATTTTTAGTTAAGGACTGTCCGTTCTTAATCGCAAGCATAATTACTATTTTTAATAGTTATAGTAGAGCTAGATAATACTAGCTCTTTTTTTCTTTTAGTAAAATATTATTTTGAAAATTTATAGGATTTATTCTTTATCCATTAAATCAATGATTTCTATTACTTTTTTTGCAATAGATTTGCTTTTGGAATTTTTTTGAATCTTTAAAATTAATTGTGTTATATCCTCATCTTGTATCACTGAGTAAGGTAGGAAGAAATCACTAAGTGATATTTCTAGAGCATTCACAATTTTGATAAAAGTATCGAGAGAAATTTTTCTGTGATTATTTTCTATTTGACTGATATATGGTACGCTAAGATTTGTTTTTTCGGCTAATTCTTGTTGAGTTATTTGTTTAGCTACTCGTAAATCTCTGATTTGATTGCTAATGTTTTCTAAAATATCATCCATGGTATTGTCCTCTGTAATAGGTATACCTTCATAATATATATTTCTAGTTAACAATAACACTTCCTATGGTTTATCTTTTCTTATAAAAATATACTACAGTATAAAAATATATGATATAATGTAAACTAAGAATAAATATTTATTACTTTTTGTTAATTTTAGTTAATATATGAACGTTATACTGGAAGTAACAAATTTTGAAGAGGGCGCTAATATAGCATTGAAAATTTAAGATCAAGGAGAAAATTTATGAAGAAAGTTATGAAAATCAGTATAGTTTTGATTCTGTCAATGATAGGAATTTATATGTATACCAAAGAACATTATGCTTCGCTTCCTTTCAAGTATAGTGCAGATAAGGGATGGGGGTACTATGATTATGAGTTGATGGATAAATTAGAAAACTTAGGTTTTAGTAATGTTGAAGTAGATGTAATTCATCCTCACAAAGGAGCACCAATAAATGATAGAAAAATTATCGATGTACTAGTAGATAATGATAGTAATTTTAAATCAGGTGAAATGGTAAAAAAGGATTCAAAAATACTTATCAAATATCAAGTATATCCTAAAGATTTTATTGAAGTTAAATTATCAACTCATCAATCCAGTGAAGAGATTGTTAAAGAATTGAAGGAATTAGGTTTTACGGATGTAAAAATTGAATATGTTGAAAAAACTAGTACCCGAGCTGAATTTGATACTGTTGCTGTAAAATTTAATAATGAATCAATAAATTCTTACATCAAGAATGATGAAGATAACACAGTTTATCACTATCCTAAAGATACTAGCATAGTTATTGAATCTTCGAGTGGCAAAACCCTTCCTAAGATTAGTAAAGATTTTTTAGAATCTTACGAAGTGGTAAAAAAGGTATTTGAAGATGAAGGTTTTACGAATATAAAAGTGGAGTCAAATGAACATGATGTAACATATAAGCCTGCTGAAAGTAAAGTGACGGAAATATTGATTAATGGAAAAGATTATAATTCGTTATCTGAAAATACAGCAGTAAAAATTGATACACCAATAATTATTAGATATGCTAAGAAAAATGATGTTATCAACATTGATTTAGATACCCTTATCAATAAATCAGAAAGCGGAGATGTAGAAGTTGGGGATAAGTATAGATTTAATGCTACTTTATTTGATAAATCGGGTTGGACAGATTCAAAATCATTTGGAACAGGATTGAAGATGATTTTAGTGAGAACTGATTTATTCCCTAATACAGGCTTTGACTTGTACTATGATTCAAAAAAATCAGATAATCTAAAAGAAGGGGAGGAACGAAGTTTCACTGTAAAAGTAGAGAAAGATGAACATCAAATCGTATATTTTGTAGTAGTAGAGGATATATTAATTAAATCAAGTAATACCTCTAATACTTCAAGTCAAAATACGTTAGATAGCTATTATTCTGCTATCCAAAAACATTTAGATACCTTAAATGCACAAACAGGTGTAATAATAGCTACTTCATCACCTAGAGATGTGATTCCAAATATTGATATTAATTTAAGTAGTGTTATTGCTAGTTATTCAGCAATGGAAATAAAATCTACAATTACTATGTTGAATCAACAGCTTGTTTCAATTGCTAATGAAAAAGGGATTAAATCTCCAGCGTTTTATTATAATATTGAGGGGCTAGAGATTGGACAAAACCGATCAATCATGAATCCAAATGAAGTGAAGTTTAAAAATTTAGAATAGTGTTTATTTCAATTGAAATATTATGAGAAGTGAAAATTCAACTTTATCTGTTCTAAAAAATAACACCTATATTACCTTATCTATAAAACAAAAGCCATTCCTACATGATAGGAATGGCTTAAAATCAACGTTTCTAGCAATTTTAAAGCGTTTGCCTTTTTCAGTTTCTAGAAGCAAAGAAAAAATGGTCCACTGGACCATTTTTTTATTTGAGACCGTATTTTTTGTTGAAACGATCCACACGTCCGTCTGCTTGTGTGAATTTTTGACGTCCTGTGTAGAATGGGTGTGAGTCTGATGAAATCTCAACACGGATAAGTGGGTAAGTTTCACCTTCAAATTCTACAGTTTCTTTAGTTGCTTTTGTTGAGCCACTAAGGAATTGGTAACCAGTAGTTGTATCAAGGAATACTACTGGACGGTAATCTGGATGGATGTCTTTTTTCATCTTTAAAAAATTTCCTTTCTGCCATAGCTCTTTTTGAGCCATAGTTAATTAACTATTCTAGTTTAGCAAATCTCAGCTCTCTTGACAAGTCTTTTGATAAATTTTTTCAGATTTGTTTAAAAAATTACTTGATTTTAGTAAGCTGGGGAGAAAGGGGGGACTTTATGATAAAGAGAGTGGATGGTTATGAGATTAGACCTTTGTCGGTATCTGATGTCACAGGCTATTATGAAGAAGGGTTTAATCCTATAGATCCAAAGCTTGTCTATTTTATAGGTGGATAAAAAGAATTTTCTAAAGAGGAGATAACATCTTATGTAGAAAAAGTGACACAAGCAGATGACCGTTATGATTTTGTGATTTTAAATCCAGATGGAAACATCATTGGTGAGGTTGTATTAAATGAAATAGAGGATCAGCCTAGGCAGGCTAATTTCAGAATTTTATTATTTTCTCTAAAAGATCGTCATCATGGAATTGGCACTTGGGCAACGCAATTTGCTATTCAGTTTGCTTTTGAAGAATTACAGTTGCATCGCTTATCTCTTGAGGTATTTTCTTATAACAAGGTAGCTCAAAGGCTTTACCAAAAGGTTGGCTTTAGAGAGGAAGGACGCTTACGTCATGCTATTATGGACGGTGAGTCTTACGCAGATATTATTTTGATGTCTATTTTAGAAGACGAATATAACAAAGTAAAAAGCATATAGGTTTTCGCCTAAATGCTTTTTGACATCAAAAGATCTTTTAATTCTTGGTAAATTTGATCATTTTCCTCCAAGGAATAGGAATTAGCACCACTCGCTAAGGGGTGTCCACCGCCGTCGTGACGCTTGGCGATGTCATTGATAACAGCAGATTTACTACGTAGGCGTACACGGAAGTGCCCGTCAGCTTGTTCTACAAAAATAGCCCAAGCTTCTACATTATCAATACGTCCAGGTGCTCCGACGATAGCCGAAGTTTCAGCATCTGTTAACCCTTGTTCCTTCATAAAAGACTGTGTTAAGATAACACGCGCAACACCACAGTCATCCAATTCAAGATGATCGTAAACATAGCCTTGTAATTTAGCAATCTTATAAGGGAAAGAATCCATTTGTCTGGCTAGGGCAGAAAAATCAAAATCATACTGGCGTAGTTGACTTGCAATGGACATGGTTTTAGCAGTAGTTGAGGGATATAGGAATCTACCAGTGTCTCCAATAATACCCGCATATAACAACCGAGCAGCTTTGGCATTTAGAGAGAGCCCTGTTGAAAAAGCAAAATCTGTGATAATCTCACTAGCACTAGAAGCAGATGTATCTACATGGCAAATGTCTCCATAAACATCGTCATTAGGGTGATGATCAATCTTGATGAGGAATGCCCCAGTTGTATAACGGTTATCATCAATGCGAGGTTGATTAGCAGTATCAGTTACAATAACTAAAGCATCAGCATAATCTTCGTCTGAAACCTTATCCATTTGTGTTAACCAGGTCAGTGTAGGTTCGTCAAAACCTACAGCCTTAACGGTTTTAGTTGGAAAGTTATGCTGGATAATTTCTTTTAGTCCCACCTGACTTCCTAGAGCATCTGGATCAGGACGCATATGGCGATGAATGATGATGGTGTCATAAGTTTTAATTTTTTCTAAAATATCTTGAAAGATTGGCATAGTTACCTCACACATTTGTTTTAACCATTATAACACAGATAAATAGAAAGAGATTTTCAAGTGATTGAAAATCTCTTTCTATTTACTTAATTTCTTTGTAATTGGCATTTAGCCCACGTTGAACAGCAGGACGTTGTGCAATTTTTTCGGTCCATGCTTGTAAATGTTTATAACTTTTGACGTCTAAGAAAATCCCTGCTTTATCCCAAATGTTATCTTGAGCTAAACGGCCATACCAAGACCAAATAGCGATATCAGCAATGCTATAGTCTTCTCCAGCTATATAAGGTTTTTTAGCTAATTCTTTATCTAATAAATCTAGTTGGCGTTTGGCTTCCATAGCAAAGCGGTTAATAGGATACTCTAGTTTTTCAGGGGCATAGTGAAAGAAGTGCCCAAACCCACCGCCTAAAAAGGGAGCGGCACCTGTTTGCCAAAAGAGCCAATTAAGAACTTCTGTTTTTTCAGTTAATGTTTTGGGGAGAAGAACTTGAAATTTTTCTGCTAAGTAGAGTAGAATGGAGGACGATTCAAAAACTCTAGTATGTGATTCTTGATCAAGCAGTGCAGGTATTTTTGAGTTAGGATTAATGGAGACAAAATCTGATCCAAATTGATCCCCCTCCCCAATTGCAATCTTGTAAAGATCATAATCAGCCTTTAAACCAAGTTCTTTTAATTCTTCTAGCATAATAGTAGCTTTAATACCGTTAGGAGTGCCGAGGGAATAAAGTTGAAAAGTTTTTTCTCCCTTTGGTAGATGTTGTTCAAAACGACTTCCGGCAGTAGGTTGGTTGAGACCACCCCATGCCCCTCCCATTTGACTAGGATTTTCCCAAATATCTGGTAATGTATAAGATGTCATATTTTTCTCCTTTATTCATCGTGAAATGTCAAAAGAATAGCACAAACTAACTTGAATTTCAAGAAAAATGTGATAAGATAGAAAAAATCTAAAATATAAGGAGAGGGATGTGGATTACTTTGAATTACAAAAATTGGCGAAGGCAGAGCTCCATTGCCACTTAGATGGCTCAATATCACTGCAGACAATCCGTCAGCTAGCAGATTTAGCTATGATTGATTTACCTGAAAACAACGAAGAGTTAAAATCATTAATCACAGCTCCTGAAACAATTGAGTCGTTGATGGATTATTTAAAAACTTTTGATTTTATTCGTCCCTTGTTACAAAGTAAAGAGGCTTTAAGTTTAGCAGCTTATGACGTGGCAAAGCAAGCGGCCATGGAAAATGTGATTTATCTTGAAGTACGGTTTGCTCCAGAGCTGTCCATGGATAAAGGTCTGAGTGCATCTGACACAGTTGAGGCGGTGTTAGATGGCTTAAAAAAGGCAGAGCAAGATTTTGGGATTGTGGCAAGAGTATTAGTTTGTGGATTGAAACAGTCAGATCCTTCTCTAACCCTGGACATTTTTGAAAATATCATTCACCTGGCAAAGAAAGGTTTGGTGGGGTTTGACTTTGCGGGTAATGAGGTAGATTTTCCCACAGAGATCCTATCAAACCTTATCCAACAAACTCAGAATTTAGGTCTGCCAATGACCTTCCATGCAGGAGAGTGTGGCTGTGTTTCTAATATTTTAACAGGAATAGAGTTAGGGATTAGCCGATTTGGACACAGTACAGCTCTAGTGAAAGATCCAGATGCCATTGCTAAATTTGTAAAAGCAGGGGCAACTGCTGAGATGTGTTTAACCAGTAATTTACAAACAAAAGCAGCAAAAACAATAGACGACTTCCCTTATTTCCCCTTATACCAAGCAGGTGCTAACATCACCATCAATACGGACAATCGCACTGTTTCTGATACTAATCTCACAAAAGAATATGCTCTGTGGAATAAGTATTTTGGCACTCAAAAAAAGGACTTTTATCAGTTCAATCAAGCTGCGATTAAAGCAAGTTTTGCAAGTGAGAGAGAAAAAGAGCTACTACTAAGTAAACTCGAAAAAGCCTATCTGGTATCAGGAAATGTACCTTTGTCAATGATGTGAGACCAAAAATGTTATTTTGAAGTTATCCATTTG
>CAMCQB010000075.1 GCA_945876895.1 uncultured Streptococcus sp. | reverse complement strand
GATACCATGAAATACTGTTGGTAGATACGAAGCAATTCACCATTTTTATCAGAATCATCTGGGTACAAGAAGAGGGTCAAGTTTTCTTTGATGTCTGTCTTGTCAAATGAGATGCCATCTGTAATCAAGTCATAGTTGACAGACTCGATGTCAAACAAGTTAAGGTAGTTCTTAGTTTCTTTTTTATAGCCAAGAATATCAAGACGATCTAACTTAGATTTCAACGTGAAGTTTTTAAATGGCACGTCATAGCTGATATCTGTAGGAATCAACCAAGAATCATTTTCAATCCAGAAGTTTGGTTCTGCATCTTGTTGGTTGTCTTTAAAGACTTGACGGAAAAGACCACAGTGGTAGTTAAGACCAACACCTTCACCGTTAATACCAAGTGTTGACATAGAGTCCACAAAACATGATGCCAAACGTCCAAGACCACCATTACCAAGAGATGGTTCTGGTTCAACATCTTCAACTTGTGCTAAAGATTTTCCAGCAGCTGCTAATTCCGCTTGAATATCTTTGTAAACACCCAAGTTAATCAAGTTGTTTGACAAGAGTTTACCAATAAGAAACTCAGCTGAGATATAGTAAACTTTACGTTTCCCAGTGTTTTTTGGTTTTGTCGCTGCTTCAGCTTTGACATAGTTCAATAATTGAAGATAGATTTCTTCATTTGTGAGTTCTGCAAGTTTTTTGTTCGTGTTTGTTTCTGCAAAAGTTGTAAAATTAGCCATGTTAATTATTCCCTCGTTGATATAGTTCTGTAATTGTTTTTAAGTAAGCTTTTTTCTCTGCGGTTAAATCTTCTTTTTTCATGCGCCATTTCCAGTTTTGTCCAACTGTATTTGGCACATTCATACGACTTTCGGCAGGAAGGTCTAAAATATCTTGCATGCAAGCAATCGCGGTATCTGCCACTGAAGCATAAAGTGTACGAAGCATTGCCTGTGTGATAGGTTCATCACCATCACGATGCATGTAAGCATCAGCATAAGTTTGCTGCTCTGGTGTTAAATTGTCATACCAACCATTAACTACCTCATTGTCATGCGTTCCTGTGTAAGCAACAGCATCTGATGTATAGTTGTGTGGAAGGTCTAGACTTTCACCAGTGACATCAAAGAAACCAAATTCTAAGATTTTCATACCTGGAAAGGCTGTATCTTCAAGAAGTTTTTCTGCTTTCTCATCAATATAACCTAGGTTTTCTGCAATAATTGGAAGTTCACCAAGTTCTTTTTTAATAGCTTCAAAAAGATCATAACCTGGACCTGGTTGCCAACTACCATTTTTAGCAGTATCTTCTTTGGCATCTACTTGCCAAAAATCAGAAAATCCTTTGAAGTGGTCAATACGCAAAACATCATAGATCTTAAAGCTCTCTGTAATGCGGTAAATCCACCAAGCATATCCTGTTTCTTTATGTTTTTTCCAGTCATAGATTGGGTTTCCCCAGTATTGCCCGACATCAGAAAATTCATCTGCTGGAACACCTGCAACATATTTAGGATGACCTTTTTCATCAACTTTAAATAATTCAGGTTTGGTCCACATCTCAACACTATCTGCTGAAACATAAATTGGCATATCTCCAATAATTTGGATAGCATTTTTATTAGCATAGTCTTTTAACTCTGCCCATTGCTTAAAGAAGAAATATTGTGTGACTTTATGATAATCAATTACTTCAGCTAATTTCTCACGGTAATCGGCTAAAGCTTTTTCCTCACGTCTTGCAATAGCTTTTTCTGGCCACTCTTGAAGCGACTGATTGTTGAAAGACTCTTTAATCGCCATAAACTCAGCATAATCTCCCAACCATGAAGCATTTTCTTTTTCAAATGTTGTCAGAATAGCTTTTTGATCAGCATCTGCTAGAAAAGCTTTAACAGCTTTTTCCAAGATAGGACGGCGGGTCTCAAACAATAAAGCATAATCAATACTTTCTTCATCATCTGTAAACTTAATCGTTTCATAATCTGCTTTGGTTAGGAACCCTTCTTTTTCAAGAAGATCAAAATCAATCAGATTTGTATTTCCAGCAACAGCTGAGAATGACTGATAAGGTGAGTCACCGTAGCTTGTTGTGGTTAGGGGCAATAACTGCCAATAAGTTTGATTTGTTTCTTTAAGGAAATCTACAAATTCGTAAGCTTCTTTACCAAAAGTCCCTATTCCAAAGTTACCAGGTAATGAAGTAATGTGCATCAAGACACCACTTGAACGCTTTGCCATATGATTCCTTCCTTTCATCTCATTTACAAGTATTATTTTAACGCAAGCGATTGCATTTGTCAAGGACTTTTACGTAAAACTTTTTATTTTTACGGTTTTCTTTTATTTTTTAGAAAAGTTAGATGATTTTTTTGTTTCATTTCTCAAAAATATGGTAAACTAATAAGGAAACTTTAGAGAAAGCACCTATATTATGAGTAAATACAAAGAAGTCTATCAAAATATCAAAAATAAAATTGATTCAGGCGAATTAAAAGCTAATCAAGAATTACCGAGTGAAAATGAGTTGATGACGCAGTATGGCTTTTCAAAAGATACCATACGAAAAGCTCTCTCTCTTTTAGAACTCGATGGCTATATCCAAAAAATGAGAGGGCGTAACTCCATTGTCCTTGAGCATGGTCGAACTAAAAATAATTATCTAGCTGAGATCAAAACATCAGGTGAACTCAACCGTGATGCCAATCACACAATTGAGACACAACTTACTAGCCTTTATATTGTACAAGGTGAGCAAGTATTGATGGATACCTTTAAAGTAGATGACAGCATTGACTTTTATCGTGTTTCTAGAAGTCGAAAAATTGACGGCGAGCGCCTAGAATATGAACTCTCCTACTTCGACCGTCGTGTTGTCCCTTATCTTAATAAAGAGATTGCAGAGACTTCCATCTACCAATATTTAGAAGAGGAATTACATCTTAAGATCACCCATTCAAGACGTGAAATCTCATTTCGATATGCAACAAATGAAGAAAAAGAACATATGGATTTGGGAGATTATGACATGGTAGCTGTGGTCACTAGTCTAACCTATCTTTCAAATGGTCAAATTTTCCAATATGGAACCATCACTTACCGACCAGACAAGTTTACTTTTGTCACTATGGCTAAACGTTAAAAAATCGCTAGGAATCCTAGCGATTTTCTTTATAACCGATGAGTAAAACAGCTTCAACTGTCACTTCAGTAATGCTATCTAGATTTAAAAGGTTGGAATCAACATGGAAGAAAAGCGGTGTCATCTCCACAAAAGCCCTAAGATCTTCGGGGCTGATAGGATAGGTTTGTGATACCAACTGTTCTTGGAATCTTGGATAAAACTTAGCAAAATGATTAACCACGCGATGCTGGTCATAATCTGCTTTCTGAAGTTGATTTTGAGCCAAACGTCGAAGCTCTTTTAGATGATTGGGACCTGGAACGAGTTTGATGACAACACCATCATCTTTCAATACACGATTAAATTCTTTGTAGTGGGCGGGCGAAAAAATATCTAAGATCCCATCCATTACCTTATCTTGAATAGGGAGTTGTGTCAAATCCCCTACAAACCACTTAACTGCATAGGCTTTATCTGCCTTACTAGCCAGAAGAATCGACTCTTTTGAAAGATCAAAAGCAAAAAGATTCAACCCCAAATCATCTGATAAGCATCTAGAATAATAACCTTCTCCGCAGGCTACGTCTAGAAGCTGAGTAAGGCTTTCTCTTTGAACCACTTCCTTAATCGCTTCATAGATATGACGATAATAGCCATTCTCTAAAATCTTCTGACGATTTTTAAAACTAGCCTTATCATAATTATCAGAAGATTTCGCTTGAGGAGCTAGGTTAACATAGCCAAACTTGGCTAAATCAAACACATGACCCTCTTCACACTTTAAGAAGGTCTCACCATAACTCAAGGCCTCATGACAAATAGGACAGGCAAAAACATGCTGACTATCTGAAAAGCGACTACGCTTATTGATTACCATTTTAACCTTCTATCCTTTCTGCAAGCTCTTCCCACTCTGATAGGAGATCTTCTTGCTCTTCTATAAATTGATCTAGTTGTGCTTGCATGGACATTAACTCATCTGCTTGATTGGTTAATGCCATTTCTTGCTCAAGTTTTGTCATCTCAACTTCAATCACTTCAATGCGTGCTTCAATTTCTGATAAACGTCGCTGTAATTTTCTGTATTCTTTTTGATTAGCCTTTTGTACTTGATAATCATTAGAAGCATCGGGAGCTGCTGCCAAGCTGACTTGATTTGTTTCTGCAGCATCTAATTCTCTCAATGCTTCTAGCTCCGCTTTTTTCTCAATATAATAATCATAATCGCCTAGATAAAGCGTACTTCCTGTCTCAGATAATTCTAAAACTTTTGTTGCCACTCGGTTAATGAAGTAACGATCGTGACTAACAAATAACAAGGTCCCATCAAAATTAATCAAGGCATCCTCAAGTACCTCTTTACTATCAATATCCAAATGGTTTGTCGGCTCATCCAATACAAGAAAATTGTTATTTTCCATAGAGAGTTTAGCCAAAAGTAAACGAGCTCGTTCACCACCTGAGAGCATAGAAACTGATTTTTTGACGTCATCTCCTGAGAATAAAAAGGCACCCAATCGACGACGTATCTCTACCTCAGGAGTGGTCGAGAAACTATTCCAAAGTTCATCTAAGACAGTGTTTGAGGGAGTTAGATTGGCTTGTGTTTGATCATAATACCCCATCTCGACATTAGCACCATAGCGAAGCTCTCCTGAAATAAGAGGGAGTTGTTTAACAATAGATTTGATAAAAGTTGATTTTCCAATTCCATTTGGCCCCACAATAGCTACCGCTTCATGCTTGTTCAACTCAAGCTCAATAGGAGAAGATAAAATCTTTCCATCATAGCCTATGGAAACATCACGTGCCGTTAAAACAACGTTACCTGAGGGCTTTTCAGCAAAAAAGGTCATATGAGCAGACTTTTGCGATTGTCCTGGTTTATCCAAACGTTCTATTTTTTCCAACTGCTTACGTCGTGCTTGAGCACGCTTTGTGGTTGAGGCACGCGCAATATTTCGACGAACAAAATCTTCTAATTGAGCAATTTCCTTAGCTTGCTTTTCAAATAATTTTTCTTCAGTTGCTAATTTTTGAGCTTTTTGTTCCATGAAACTAGAGTAATTACCAACATAGCGATCAAGTGAGTTAGGGTTTAAATCTAGAGTCACTGTTGCCACTTTATCTAAAAAGTATCGATCGTGACTCACAATAATCAAAGCTCCCTGATAGTTGGCTAAATAATTTTCTAGCCAAGCAATCGTTTTGATATCTAAATGGTTTGTCGGCTCATCAAGTACTAGCAATTCAGGTTTTTCTAAAAGCATCCGTGCCAAAGCCAAACGGGTATTTTGTCCACCTGATAACTCTGCTATTGGAGTTTGCCACATACTTTCTGGAAACTGAAAGCCATTTAAAATCGCCTTAATATCTGCCTCATAAGTAAAGCCGCCTAACAGACGAAACTCTTCCGAGAGTCTATCATAATCTGCCATCAGCTTATCTAATAGAGCCCCTGATAAGCTCCCCATATCCAACTCCATGGCACGCAACTTTTTCTCCATCGCCCGCAAATCCGAAAAGACTAGGAGCATCTCATCAAAAATAGTATTGTTTGATTCAAAGCGACTATCTTGTGCCAAATAAGACAAGGATAAATCACGCTTCAAAGTCACGTCACCTGAGGTAGGAGACTCTTCACCAACAAGTATTTTAAGAAGAGTTGATTTTCCCGCACCATTTCGCCCAACCAATGCAATGCGATCTCGTTCATCTACTTGAATGTTAATATTATCGAAAAGAACGTCACCTGAAAAGGAGCGTTCTAACTTATTTCCATTTAAAATAATCATGATTCTATTATAACAAAAAAAATCAGCCCTACTCAATCTTTTAGATAAGGGACTGACTTTTTTCTACATAAATTTTAAGTGTTCTAAAATAGCTTGATTTTTCATCATTAAATAGATGCCTACAACAATGACAAGCGTAAAAATCAATAATTTCACTAGACCTTCAACAAAGCGTAAAATAGACATCATTATCATGGATAGGACCAACCAAATAAAAGGTGAGTTACCAATCAGCTTTTGCAAAGATTGCATATTGTCCCCAATCAAGACACGGATAAATGTGGGAATATAGTCTCCGACACTTAGATTGAGATGAGATAGGATACTCATACTAGTTGCCTTTAACCAAGCAAAAACTCCTGTGTTAAAAAATAATAAAATGACTTGCTCTGGGTAACGTCTAGCATAACGCTTAAATTTACGGTACATAAAACTCCTATTGATACAATTCTTGGACAGCTAATAGATCTGTTTCTTGGATACCATAGGTGGATCCTGCAGACTGCATGACTGAAACTTCTGCATCATCGTGGTCAAGTCCGATAGCATGTCCCAACTCATGCTCTGCTGTGTGAACAATACGGTCAAAATCATAACCATATTCCTCATTTAGTAAATAATATGTATTTAATTTCACATCAACATGTTTTAAACGGTTAGTCAGCATATTTGTCTCGCTTTCAGCTAAACCTGCTGCTTGCGTTTGAGCATCAGAATAATCTGTTGCAATAATATCAGCTTGATCTTTATCTGTTGTCATGGTAAAAGTAAAGACACCCGTAGCATTCCAGTTAGCAATAGCTGTTTCATAAGCTGATACTAGGGTAGGATCAGTCGACTCCAAATAGACAGTTGCCGCATTTGTCTCCCAACGGCTCCCTTCGGTATGAGAATAATTATCCACTGATAGATTAGAAAGGTTATTGGCAACATTATTAGCTAATTGGTTACCGTTTCCCTGAAGGACTTGACGAATCGTCTCAAAACCTGTAGAGAAAACATCTGAAACCGATGATGTTTGCTGATTAGTAAAATAAGTAATGCCCCAAAATAAAAGAGCAACAATCACCACTGCTTTCACTAAACTCCAAATTAAAGATAAGATTAGGCGTGGAATAAAAAACAACACTTTTACAATAAATCCAATGAGATTTTTCATGTTCTACCTCTTTCGTATGTCATAAAAAATCCTAAAACTTGAGATATTAGTATAACAGGAGCTAACTAAAAAAGCAAGGAGAAACCTTGCTTAGGGATGACTAGATGGAAAAACAACTCTAAAACTAATATGATTATTTTTATAAGTCACTCCAATACGTCCTTTAAATAACTTGACCAGACTTTCTGCCATAGAAAGACCGATACCATAGCCAGATACCTGCTGATTATGAGACTCATCTTGACGATAAAAACGCTCAAAAAATTTACTATAATCAACAGCTTTTCCATCTGAAAAAGTATTTGAAACCTCTAGCTTAATTTTTCTTCTACCTAGCCTAGATAGACTGACTATTACTTGACCAGTTGGATCACAATATTTATTTGCAGTATCAACAAGAATGGTAACCAACTCAAATAGTGATTTCTCCTCAGCTTCAACAAACAGTCCTGGTGTAATACTTAAGGTAAATTGCTTGCCATCTTTAATCACTGGTCCTTTAAAATCCTCTGCGGCATCCTGTGTAATAGCAGAAAAATCACACTTGCTTAAAACAAGA
>CAMCQB010000074.1 GCA_945876895.1 uncultured Streptococcus sp. | reverse complement strand
AGCTTTCTTTACAGGAACTTCAAGCTATCAAAGGTATCGGACCTGTTAAGGCAATCGAACTTAAAGCCATGCTTGAGTTGGCAAAACGGATTCAAGAAGCAGAAGTTGAAGAAAATGATCGCATTTTAGGGAGTCAGATGCTAGCTGAGAAGCTAATGATTGAATTAGGGGAATTAAAACAGGAGCATGTTCTTGGTTTTTATCTAGACACTCAAAATCGAATCATTGAACAACGTCTTCTTTTTATAGGCTCTGTTAGACGCTCTATTGTGGAAATCAGGGAGGTATTACATTACGCTTGTAAAAATATGGCAACCTCTTTGATTATTGTTCATAACCATCCCTCAGGTGCTATCCAACCTAGCTTTCAAGATGAAGAATTTACAAAAAAACTCAAGCGATCTTGTGAGGACATGGGAATTATTCTTTTAGACCACTTGATTATTGGGAAAAAGAACTATTATAGCTTTCGAGAAGAAACGGATTATTGTAGTTAGCTTAAAACTCATTGACAATGAAGTCAAACAAGCTACGATCTTCCTCTCTGCTCTCATGGAGCAACTCTGGATGCCATTGAACACCCAAAAATCGAATATCAGGATGGATAGATTCAACAGCTTCAATGGTATCATCTTTAGGGTCGTAAGCAACTACCCTTAAAAAAGGAGATAATTCCTTAATACTCTGATGATGAAAGGAGTTAATCTGGCTAGACTTTCCATAAATCGGAAGAAGGACACTATCATCTGACACAATCATTTGCTGACTAAGGTAATCAGATGGTGCATCTTGCCAATGGTTTTCGATATCTTGATTTAACGAACCAGCCAAGGCGATATTCATCAATTGCGTTCCACGGCAGACAGAAAAAATTGGCTTTCTTTGTTTAATAGCTTCATCTACCAAGGCAAATTCAAATAAATCACGACCACGATGAAAATCATCATCGCTAGTATCTTTTTCTTCGCCATAAAAAATAGGATCTACATTTTGTCCACCTGTTAAAATCAGTTTATCCACCATAGAAATATAGTCTTTAGCGCACTTGGGATCACCAACAAGGATAATAAGTGGGATACCACCTGAGGCTTGAACAGCCTTGGACATAATTAGTAGGGGTATAAGACCACATAATATCGGGATACTTATAATTTGGTCTTTCATTACCTGATATTCCAATAATAGGTTTTGACATAATGGCTCCTTAATCTTGATTCATAAAATATAGTAGGGTTTGCAGTTGACTGGTTAAGTCAACATATTGCACAACCACATGTCGAGGAACTGATAGATGAACAGGTGAGAAACACAGTATTCCTTGGATACCAGCCTCGACTAAAATATCAGCAACTTCTTGAGCTTTGAGACTAGGGACTGTAAGAATAGCAGTAGTAATCTCATCTTTTGCAAGATGGTCTTTGATGGTTGAAATGGCATAAATTGGAATACCATCAGGAGACTTTGTGCCAACTAGCTCATTATCATCAGTATCAAATGCCATGGTAATTTTCATCTTATTACGCTCATGAAAACGGTAATGAAGCAGAGCTTTTCCAATATTTCCCACGCCAATCAGTGCAACATTGGTTAAGGAGTGGTCATTTAAAATATCAGCAAAAAAATTCATCAGCTTTTTGACATCATAGCCAAAACCACGACGACCAAGTTCTCCAAAATAAGAAAAGTCTCGTCGAACTGTCGCTGAGTCAATCCCAATTGCTTCTGCAATTTGTTTTGAATTGGCTTTTTCAATATTTTCTGCATTAAAACGCTTAAAAACACGATAATAAAGCGACAGACGTTTGGCAGTGGCTTTTGGGATATTTCTTTCTAATAAGCTCATATAAATAACCTCCTCATACCTTCATTTACCATTGTAACAGAAAGTTTGTGAAAATAACAACAATTTTTGATAATATAAAACCATCAGATGTTCTTGATACCCCTATCCAGAAGTCAAAAAGTGACTTAGATACAGGTGCTAGAATAACCATAGTGAAGATTAGCAAAAATTTACCTCCAAACTAAGTTCGTTAGTGGAGGTGCGATAATCAGTGTTATGATACAATTTTTGTCTCTATTTACATTTCTTTTTGAAGTTTGATCGGTGTAATCTGTTCAATAAAAAAGAGAGCTCAACACAGTTGATAAAACATAGTCTGTTTCATTCGATATCAAACAAAAATCCTTAGAAATACTGGTTTCTAAGGATTTTATGTCTGTTAACTTAACTCTATTCCCACTCAACAGTTGCTGGTGGCTTACTTGTGATATCATAGACGATGCGGTTAACGTGATCAAGTTCGTTTACGATACGCACTGAGATTTTTTGTAGGACATCCCATGGAATACGAGCAAAGTCAGCAGTCATACCATCGATAGAAGTAATGGCACGGATAGCGATAGTATAATCATAGGTACGACCATCTCCCATAACGCCAACGGAACGTACACCGGTATTAACTGTGAAGTATTGCCAGATGTCACGATCAAGACCTGCTTTTGCAATTTCTTCACGCAAGATAGCATCAGATTCACGAACGGTCTCTAGTTTTTCTTCTGTAATCTCTCCCATTACGCGAATGGCAAGCCCTGGACCAGGGAAAGGTTGACGCCAAACGATTTCATCTGGCATTCCAAGTTCTGTTCCTAAAGCACGAACCTCATCTTTAAACAGTGTATTTAATGGTTCAATCAATTTAAACTGCATATCTTCAGGAAGTCCACCCACGTTATGGTGAGATTTAATGGTTTGAGCAGTCTCTGTTCCAGACTCAATAATGTCTGTGTAAAGGGTTCCTTGTGCTAAGAAAGCAACATCTTCTAATTTACTAGCTTCATCATCGAAAACATAAACGAACTCATTACCGATGATTTTACGTTTTTTCTCAGGATCTGAAACTCCAGCGAGTTTGTCAAGGAAACGTTTTGCAGCATCTGCTTTAACAATGTTCAAGCCAAACTTACCACCAAGCATTTCCATAACTTGATCAGCTTCCCCTTTACGAAGAAGACCATGATCAACAAAGATACAAATCAATTGATCTCCAATTGCTTTTTGAAGAAGAACACCTACGACGGAAGAGTCAACTCCACCTGACAGACCAAGAAGAACTTTTTTGTCACCTACAGTTTCACGAATTTTTTTGATTTCCATCTCAATGAAATTATCCATTGACCAGTCACCTTTTGCTCCACAGATATTAAGAGCGAAATTACGTAAAATATCTGTTCCGTATTCAGAATGACGTACTTCTGGGTGGAACTGAATACCGTAGATACGTTTTTCAGAGTTTTCAATTGCTGCGAATGGACAATCAGCAGAAGTACCAGTACGGACAAATCCTTCTGGGATTTCTGTGACAGCATCACCGTGGCTCATTAAGACAATTTGCTGTTCAGGAGTCGTAGCAAATAGTTCAGAGTCGGTAGTGTGAGTGAGTGGTGATTGCCCATATTCACGATTTCCAGCATCACTAGCAGGAACAACCTTGCCACCCAGTTTGTGAGTAAGTAATTGCATGCCGTAGCAGATTCCTAAAATAGGAATTCCTAACTCAAAGATTTCAGGATCAATATCAAACGAGCCTTCTTCATAGACTGAATTAGGTCCTCCTGAAAGAATAATCCCTACTGGATTAATTTCGCGTACCTCACTCGCTGTGATTTTATGGCTTTTAAGTTCAGAAAAAACCCCAATTTCACGGATACGACGAGAAATCAATTGATTGTATTGACTCCCATAATCCAGTACGATGATTTTTTGCATGTCATTAAAGTCTGTCATCATGTCCCTTTCCTAAATAAAATTATTTATCCTCCTCATTCTATCACAAAGCTACAGTAAATACAATTAAAGATATAGAGTTATATTGAAAATACAAGGAGATAAGTCGGACTCACCTGAACCTGTCTTTGCCATATTTAAAAAAATTTGATACTATTAAATGAAACTAGAAGGAGAGAGTATGTTACCTGCATATATTCGTATTCATGATGCTATCAAACAGGATATTGAGCAAGGCATCTGGAAAATTGGTCAACGTTTACCAAGCGAACGAAATTTATCTGAGAATTTTGAAGTAAGCCGTATGACTTTGCGGCAAGCTATCACATTATTAGTTGATGAAGGCATCTTAGAACGCCGTATTGGCTCTGGAACTTTTGTCGCCAGCAGACGTGTCCAAGAAAAGATGAGAGGAACAACTAGCTTCACTGAAATTGTGAAATCACAAGGCAAACTGCCATCAAGTAAGTTAATTTCTTATATTAAAACACAGCCTAGCAGCCAAGAGATGCAACAATTACAACTCAGTCCTCGAGAAGCTATCATTAGAATGGAACGTGTTCGTTATGCAGATCAGATTCCCGTAGTATATGAAATTGCTGCAATTCCAGAGAAAATGATAAAAAATTTTAGAAAGGAAGAGATTACAGAACATTTTTTTCAGACCCTCGTCAAAAATGGCTACGAGATTGGGAAAAGTCAACAAACAATCTCAGCTAAAATTGCTGAAAAAGAAGTAGCAGCCTACCTTGATATTGATGAGGGAAAGGGTCTCCTTGCTCTGACACAAGTTTCTTACTTTACAGATGGACAACCGTTTGAATTTGTTCGTAGCCAGTATGTTGGTGATCGATTCGAGTTTTATCTTGAGAACAATTGAATGATAAAGAAAAAACGAGTAAGACTCGTTTTTTTCTTTATCGAACAACCTTTGCAGAACCCACAACGACATATATTTTGAGGTGACTATCTTCTTCTAAGGGAAAATCAATGTAAATATCATCGTATATTGGATTGATAGAGACTAATTTTAAGCCATATTTATCGCTATAAACTTTTTTGATATAGGTTTCATCGTCATAAGCTATTGCGCAAACTTGCCCAGTATATGTGGTAAGTCCTTTATCTGTAAGGAAAACGACATCACCATCACAGTAATCAGGGGACATACTATCCCCGCTCACAATACTTGCTAAATCACAACTTGGAGGTTTAATTTGAACTTGTACCGTTTGTGTTTCGTAATCGTCATAGGAATACCCTCTTCCAGCAGAAAGTTTCGTTACGGTTTGGACATCGTATAATCGGCTCGGTAGTGACATAATCTTTTCTTCACTTTTTGTTCGTAGGGTATTGGCGTAAGATAGAACTTTTTCTTGATCATTATGGTTTAAATGATTTAGGGTTTTCATAATGTCCTCCGTGATATCGCTATGCGGTGTGGATTTATATGCTGTGTCAATATCTGACACATGTACCGAAAAAACTTGGGCTAAAGCTTGTAATACAGTAAATGATGGAGTGCTGCGTAAGTGGATATAATCCGACAGTGTGCTGGGTTTGATTCCTACTTTTTCTGCTAGAGCTTTTTGTGTCAGCTTGGCTTTTTTTCGATAAAATGAAATATTTTTAGCAATTTCAGTCATACGTTCATTTTGCTTCATATTTTTATTATAAATTATTCTCAACTAATTTTCAATAAAAATACGAAAAAAACGTATTTTTAAAAATAGATGATTGTTTAAATATAGCGTCAAAAGGCTTTTTTTGATATAATATTCCTTATGGAAATTGAAAAAACCAATCGTATGAATGCGCTTTTTGAGTTTTATGCAGCTTTATTAACTGATAAACAGATGAACTATATCGAGTTGTATTATGCAGATGATTATAGTTTGGCTGAAATTGCTGAAGAATTTAACGTATCGCGACAAGCGGTCTATGATAATATCAAGCGAACAGAAAAAATTTTAGAAGATTATAAGATGAAACTACATATGTACTCAGATTACATTGTTCGTAGTCAAATTTTTGACGAGATTGCTGAACGTTATACAGGTGATTCGTATTTGCAAGAAAAACTCACCCTCCTAACGAGTATTGATAATAAAGATTGATGGAAAAGGAAGAAAAATATTATGGCTTTTGAAAGTTTAACAGAACGCTTACAAGGTGTCTTTAAAAACCTTCGTGGAAAGAAAAACTTATCTGAAAAAGATGTTCAAGAGGTCACAAAAGAAATCCGCTTAGCTTTGCTTGAAGCTGACGTTGCTTTGCCTGTTGTTAAAGATTTTATCAAACGTGTTCGTGAACGTGCTGTTGGACATGAAGTGATTGATACCCTTAATCCTAGTCAGCAAATCGTTAAAATTGTTAATGAAGAGTTAACGACCGTTTTAGGGGCTGAGACATCCGAAATTAACAAATCACCTAAAATCCCAACCATTATTATGATGGTTGGTTTACAAGGGGCTGGTAAGACAACTTTTGCAGGGAAGTTAGCAAATAAACTGATCAAAGAAGAAAATGCTCGCCCTCTAATGATTGCAGCTGATATTTATCGCCCTGCAGCTATTGATCAGTTAAAGACTTTAGGTCAGCAAATTAATGTTCCTGTATTTGATATGGGGACAGAGCATTCAGCAGTTGAGATTGTAGCAGCAGGTTTAGCTCAGGCACGTGAAAATCGTAACGATTATGTTTTGATTGATACAGCTGGACGCTTACAAATTGATGAGAAGTTGATGGAAGAGTTACGTGATATTAAAGCACTAGCTCAACCAGATGAAATTCTTCTTGTTATAGATAGCATGATTGGACAAGAGGCAGCTAATGTAGCAGCTGAGTTTAATCAACAGTTAGCTATTACAGGGGTTATTTTGACGAAAATTGATGGTGATACACGAGGAGGAGCTGCACTATCTGTTCGTCAAATCACTGGTCAACCTATTAAGTTTACAGGTACAGGCGAGAAAATTACAGATATTGAGACTTTCCATCCTGATCGCATGGCTAGCCGTATCTTAGGGATGGGGGATTTACTGACCCTAATTGAAAAAGCGTCACAAGAATATGATGAGAAAAAATCATTAGAACTCGCTGAAAAGATGCGTGAAAACACCTTTGATTTCAATGATTTCATCGATCAGCTTGATCAAGTTCAAAATATGGGACCGATGGAAGATTTGCTAAAAATGATTCCTGGTATGGCCAATAATCCCGCTCTTAAAAATTTCAAAGTTGATGAGCGTGAAATCGCCCGCAAACGTGCCATCGTATCATCTATGACTCCTGAAGAGCGTGAAAATCCTGATTTACTTAATCCAAGTCGCCGCCGACGTATCGCTGCAGGTTCTGGAAACAGTTTTGTTGAGGTTAATAAATTCATCAAGGACTTTAACCAAGCTAAAAGTATGATGCAAGGTGTTATGTCTGGAGATATGGATAAAGCTATGCGCCAAATGGGAATTAACCCTAACAATATGCCTAAAAACCTCCCTAACATGGATGGCATGGATATGTCAGCCCTTGAAGGTATGATGGGACAAGGTGGTATGCCAGATTTATCTGCTTTGAGTGGTAATATGGATATGAGCCAAATGTTTGGTGGTGGTCTAAAAGGAAAAGTCGGACAATTTGCCATGAAACAAGCTATGAAGCGTCAGGCTAATAAAATTAAGAAAGCTAAGAAAAAACGCAAATAGAAAAAAGAAGGAGAACACTTGTTGCATTCGAGTGCTCTCTTTGTTTTTAATAATTTGAGCTATTCAAAGAAAATCAAAATCTAATATGAAATGAGCCACTGCCCCAAAACCGATAACTAGCAAGTGACATCATCAGTTTTGGATGATCCTTGTAG
>CAMCQB010000073.1 GCA_945876895.1 uncultured Streptococcus sp. | reverse complement strand
AGCTGGGAGCACTAAAAGAAGCACTAAAGCTTGTACTAGATGAAATAAACTCTTCACATCTGCAAAATGGCTTAAACCAGCTGATGAACTTCTAAAATCAGGCATGGAAAGTGTTTGATGAAAGGGATTTGTCAGATAAGTCATCAGATGATTAAAATTATACAAAATTGTTTTCTTGCTTAAGTACACCACGTCAACTAACTCAAGCCAATCTACCTCTAGAGGATAGATGAGCCAAATACCATATATTGTTAAAAGAATCGAGCAAGCTAAGAGCCAAAGCAAGCTGGAAATAAGCTGCAGTTTAGTCTTCATCAAACTGCCACTCCGCTAAACTTGATAACACATGATTCGGTTGAATCGGCAAGTCTGCCACTTCCTCTGCCTTAGTAAATCCAGTTGTTACCAAAAGTGTTGCAATGTCATTTTTAATCCCTGCAGTAATATCTGTCAAATAGTTATCACCAACTACAATAGCCTCTTCTCGTTTCACACCTAAACGGTCTAAAGATTTATTCATGATAATGGCTTCAGGCTTTCCAATGATAACAGGAGTTACTCTGGTAGCTTTTTCAATTAAATGAATAATAGTTCCTGCACCCGGTAATAACCCACGCTCGGTTGGGATATTCAGATCAGGATTTGTTCCAATAAAAACTGCTCCTTTTTGAATAGCTAAAGTTGCGGTTACCAACTTCTCATAGGTCAAATCAGTATCTAGCCCAACCACCACATAAGCAGGATTCTCGGTATCTTCTTGGTATCCTGCCTCCTGTACTGCTGTCTTGAGTCCAGTCTCCCCAATAACATAGGCCGTTTTTCCACGATTCATATCGTTCATATAATCAATGGTCGCGAGTGTTGCGGTGTAGATGGTTTTAATTGGAGTATCAATATTAAATTGCTCAGATAAGAGCCTTTGTACCATCTGAGGTGTTCTTGTGGTATTATTGGTCACAAAAACATAAGGAATCTGACGCTTTTGCAATTCATGAACAAAAGCCTCGCCCTCTGGAATTCTATCTTTTCCCTTATAGATTGTTCCATCTAGATCAATTAAATACCCTTTATATGTCATTATTTCTCCTTCATCAAATTGCGTTTTCAAATGTTCAAATCAAAAAACTTCTAGAGTGTTCTGATGTGTGCTTTCAATCAGTTGTAACAGTAAGTTTTCTCTAGTCTCTATCTGAACTCTTCGCTTAATAGCCCAGTCTAACTTCTCAGTCAGGTTCTTTTTTTCCATTCGATCTGTGCTTGTGCATGAACTTGTCCATCAACTCTAATCTCATGTTGACTCAAGTTATTGTCCAAAACTAAGCAACTTTCAACAGTCTGACCATAATAGACTTCCTTATTGAAATGTAAATGGAGCTTTTTAGGATAGTGCTGTCTCAAAAAGTCTAAATCAAAGTTAGCATATAGCCACTCAAGATATCTACTATTATTCACATGTCCATTCAAATCCAAGTCAAAATAAGATACCTGATAAGATTGACACATAGGTGTTTCTATAGAGTGATACTTAGGGCCTCGTAATAATTTTTTACTTTTTGTCGCCTCATAAACCTTAATCAAATCTTCTGGTACTGTTTGTAACTTGCGCTCATCAAAATCAATCAAGGCAAAAGTTGCTATCAATTGAACAATTTCTTGATGATCCTCATCAAAAATACTGAAACGACGGTAACAAAACAGCCTGTTATAGGATAAAGCTTCTGTTTCCAGTCGAAGATGCTCTGATAAAGCTGGCAAACGTGTTATGGTCATGTCATAATCGGTCACAATCCAAATCAAATTATACCGTTTAAAAAGCTCCTCATCACCTAGACCTAGATTTTTAGACTGCTGAGCTGACACCTCCAACAAAAGCGAAACTAACTGTGGCAACTTAAACTGCCCTGTCACATCACAATCATTAAAGGTCACTTGATAATCTTGATAAAATTGTTTTCCCATCTCACTACTCCACTATAAATTTTTCTGCTACAGTATCCCCTAGAAAAAGCCCTTTTTTCGTCATGCGTACCCTGTCTCCTTCAATTTGCAAGAGACCATTTTGACAAAGTTCCTCTACAACAACACCGTAACGCTGACTAAAATTGTGTCCAAATTTTTCTTCAAAACCTTGAATAGAGAACCCTGACTTTTTACGCAAACCAAGAAAAATTTCTTCTTCCATCTGCTCCACTTGACTCAGATGTTCTTCTGTCACACGCGCATCACCCGCCTCAACCGCATTTAGATAATGGCGAATAGGACCATGATTTTTATAACGAACACCTCCAAGATAACCAGAAGCGCCTGCCCCACAACCAAAATATTCTGCATTATTCCAATACATTAAGTTGTGACGGCTCTCAAATCCTGGCTTTGTAAAATTAGAAATTTCATAATGTTCAAAACCATTTTTTTCTAGTTCGGATATGATATATTCAAACATCTCCGCCTCACTGTCTTCACTTGGTAAATTTAGCTTGCCACGTCGCATTTTATTCATAAAAATGGTATGGTTTTCTAAAATCAAGCTATACAAGCTTAAATGTGGAATATCAAGAGCTAAAGCTTTTTGAACATTTTCTTTGACATCATCCATTGTTTGTCCTGGGAGAGCATAGATTAAATCAATCGAAATATTATGAAACCCTGCTTCTTTTAAACTTGAAATGGTGGTATAGATCTGTTCTTCATTATGGCTGCGTCCAATACGCTTGAGGTGTTTGTTATTAAATGTCTGAACCCCGAGTGAAATCCGATTGACAGCTGATTTTTTTAAAACAGCAATTTTATCGTCTGTCAGATCTCCTGGATTTGCCTCAATCGTAAACTCTTCCAAATAAGACAAATCCAAATGCTTTGTTAAGCCCTTCAAAAGATAGTCTAATTGCTGAGCAGATATGGCTGTTGGTGTTCCTCCACCTATATAGAGAGTTTTTAAATGCTTAATATCGTAAGAAGCAAACTCCTTTAACAAGGCATCCAAATAGGCATCAACAGGTTGATTTTTGATAAACACCTTTGAAAAATCGCAATAGTAACAAATTTGCGTACAAAAAGGAATATGTACATAAGCAGATGTTGGTTTTTTAAACATGTGTCTATTATATCACTTTTCAAAACTCTTGCATAAGATCGTATGACATCAAAATAAATAAAAACAGTTGAACATCGTCCAACTGTTTCATCACTACTCAGCTTCAGTTAGCTTAGCAGCTTCTTCAATATAAGTTTTATACTTGTCTTCTGATTTGACCTTTTCAATAACCTTATTGATGGTTTTTTTCAACTCATCGCTACCTTTTGGCATAGCAATAGCTTTAGCATCTCCATCTTCAACTTTAAGGGCTACTTTTGCAAGAGCAATATCATCATTTTTAGCAATGTAACCTGCAGCAACTGGCGCTTCAAGGGTAACAGCATCAACATGACCTGATTTCAACTCATTGATAGCTTCTCCCATCGCTGTCAAACCAACAATATTAGAGTCTGTCAATTGCTCTTTAGCTAAAGTTTCTTCGATCGCTCCCTTAAGAGCAGCAACTTTTTTGCCAGCCAAATCATCTAAAGACGTGTACTTATCCAGTTCTGATTTTCTAACCAAAATGGCATTTTCTGTTTCATAATACACATCAGAAAAATCATAGACTTTTGCACGCTCTTTGGTATAAGAAAGCCCTGAAATAGCAATATCAGCCTTACCTGAAGTCAAACTTGTCAAGACGTTATTAAAACTCATTGATGACAACTCTAGTTCAACACCAAGTTCGTCTGCGATATCTTGTGCCAATTCAACATCGGCACCAACAATTTTGTTTTTTCCATCAACTAAAGACTGAAACTCAAAGGGAGCATAGTCTGGACTAATAGCCACAACGAGCTTTCCTTTTTCTTTAATAGCAGCTTGACTATCCTTAGATGAAGAGCCACAAGCTGCTAGAGTAAGCGTTGTAAGAGCAGCTAAACCTAATAAAGCAATTTTTTTCAATTTCATGGTTATCTCTTTTCTTTTTTATTAATCTTTATTCATTTTACTTATATTTATTCAAAAAGTCAAGTATATTGTCATCTTTTTGACTATTTTTTTCAAAATACAAAACTCTTGTATTTTGGAAATTTAAAAGGCTTGGAGAGTGAGGACTCCAAACCATTTCATCTTATTTTGTTGATAAGTCATAGGCTTCCTGGACAAGTTGCTCCATTTTCCCAGAATCTACAAGCTCTGTTATGACCTCATCAATCTTAACTTTTAGGGCTGTACTTCCTTTTGGCATAGCTACGGCATAAGCATCTGACTTCTCTGATGTTAAATCAATATCAGCAATGGCTAAATCATCATTCTTAGCAACATAAGCTTTGGCAATCGGTTCTTCAAAAACAACAGCTTCAACCTGACCAGATTTCAATTCATTGATCATTTCTCCATTTTGAACCAGAGAAACTACCTTAGCACCCTCTAGTTGCTCTTTAGCTATCGTCTCTTGAATAGTTCCTTTCTGAGTCGCTACAGACTGGTCTTTCAAAGAGCTTGCATCTGTATATTTTTCCAAATCAGATTTTTTTATGATCACTTTGTTAATAGAGTCATAGTAAGTTTTGGAAAAGTCATAAACTTTAGCACGTTCCGGTGTTGCCGAAATTCCTGAAATGGCAATATCTGCTTTTCCAGACTGAAGACTAGCCAAAACATTATTAAAACTCATCGATGAAAACTTGACTTTAACACCTAATTTCTCTCCAATAGCATTAGCTAACTCTACATCTGCTCCCACAATAGTATCTTTTCCATTGACCAATGTCTTAAACTCAAAGGGAGCAAACTCTGGGTTCATAGCAACTGTAATCGTTCCTTTTTCCTCGATGTTTTTTAATGAAAGATCTTCCGTTGAACTTTTACTACAAGCTGTCAAACTCGTCACCGCTAAAATTCCCAATCCTACTAAAAATGTCTTTATTTTCCACTTCATTTTGTTATCTCCTTTTTTAATATATATTCATTATATTTTATATTTATTCATAAGTCAAGTATTTTTTGAATAAATATAAATAAAAAACTTTTATATTCAACGAAATAGAGATAGGAAATGTAAAAACTCGCCTCGCACTCGACTTTTTAATCCCTTAGTTCTTCCTTTATGATATAATATTTCCATACAAATGAGAACATAAGGGAGAAGTTATGGGAAAGAAGTATAAAAACTATAAGAAAAGTCGTCTCGATGGTTGGGGATGCTTACTGCTCTTTTTTGCGATTGGTATCTTGGTCACTTATTGGTACATCGTTATTCCTGTCGGATTTGCCATTGCCTACTTCTTTTACCGTGACAAGATTCATGCTTTCTTATTACGAGATGAAATCAAACGCTTGCGTGAACTCATTTATACGATTCATTCAGGATATGAAAAACGTCAACACCTCTTAGAAGAAAAAGGGGATTCAAAGGCTAGCCGTAACCTTACTGCTAAACTGACCAATGATCTTCGTGAGTTAGAAGGATTAACAAATAAAACGAAGAAATACCTTGACGATTATACCTATCAAGAAGCAGTAGATACCCTACACTTGAAATACCAACTCCAAGATCAAGCTCCTAGCTTTGAGCAAAATAGCGACTCCTCCCCCAACAATCCCGTGACAGATCCATACGAGAGTCAAATTTTTTCTCTAGCTCCTGAAATTTTTGCGACCTATCAAAATGTTCAAAGTGATCATGTAGCAATCCAAAATAAAATTTCCAAAATGGATCTTCACAATCAAGAAGAATTAACAGCCATTCACGAAGCCAATATGAATCGTTTTAATGATATTTTGGAAGGTTATTTAAAAATTAAGCAATCTCCAAAAGACTATTTTAATGCAGAAGAGCGTTTGAACTTAGCCAAGCAAGCTTTAGAAAACTTTGATCAAGAGCTTGACGACACACTCAAACAATTTAATGAAGCTGATATGCAAGATTTTGAAGTGAGTCTTCGTATGATGATGAAAAAACAAGAGAAAGGATATGATGCCTAATGACTGATTTTAACTTTGACATTGACCAAATTGCCAACAATAGCCTTAATACAAGTGATAAGACAACTGAAATTATTCAACATACCGCTGCAACAGAAAGTGACAAGGTTTCATTTTTAGCACAACTCTCCAACGAGCAACAAACAGCTATCCAGTCTAAAACCCCTCAACTCGTTGATCATTTTGTCAATAATCAAAATGCACTGCTGGACTTTGGTAAGGAAGCTGTTGAGGAAGTCAATGCGACAGTCAACCACATCTTATCAGAACAAAAAAAGATCCAAATCCCTCAAGTCGATGAGCTCTTGGCAAATACTAACCGAGAATTAAATGGATTCGTTGCAAAATATAAAGATATTTCCACAACAGCTGAATTAGAGAAAAAACCAAATTTCTTCCAAAAACTCTTTAAACAAAGCAAAAACAGTCTGCAAGAATTTTATTTTGATTCACAAAATATTGAACAAAAAATGGACTCTATGGCAGCAAGCGTCGTCAAACAAGAGGAAACTCTGTCTCGTAACATCGTCTCAGCTGAACTCTTAATCGAAAACAATACTAAGTCTATTGAAAACTTGGTTGGGGTGATTGCTTTTATCGAATCTTCCAGTCAAGAAACAGCAAAACGTGCCAAAGACTTACAAAGTCACCTTCAAACTCTACCCACCACTTCTGTTGACTACCAAGTCCAAACAGAAAAGCTAGCACGTCTTACCGAAGTGGCCAATACACTTGAACAACAGCATACTGAGTATATGAGCCGTCTTTATGTCGCATGGACCACCACCCCGCAGATGCGTAATCTCGTCAAAGTATCCTCCGACATGAAACAACGCCTTGGGATGTTACGTCGCAACACGATTCCAACTATGAAACTCTCCATCGCACAATTAGGCATCATGCAACAAAGTCTAAAATCTAGTATCACAGCAGATGCTATTGTTAATGCCAATAACGCAGCACTTCAAATGCTAGCAGATACATCTAAAGAAGCTATTCCAATGATGGAGCGTTCTGCTCAAAATCCAACTGTTTCAATTCAGTCAGTGACCAAGTTAGCTGAAAGTCTAGTAGAGCAAAACAATGGCATCATCGCAGCAATTGAACAAGGTCGTCAAAAACGTCATGAATTAGAAACTGCTATCGTTCAATCAGCTGAAACCATCAATGATTCTGTCAAACTGAGAGACAAAAAAATCATCAATGCCCTGCTTGATCAAGGCAAAGAAGCTCAAGCACAAGTTGACACTAAAGAAACCGTCTAGAACAAAAGTTCTAAACGGTTTTTCTATTATTAGTATTTTTGAAAACTTGTCATCCCATCCCTTTTAATTCTAGCATCATGTCACGAATCTGTGCTGCCAACTCAAAATCAAGAAGTTCGGCTGCTTCTTGCATCTGACCTTCTAATTTCTTAATCATAGCTTTACGCTCTTCTTTATTAAGGGCATCAAAGTCCACAGTTTCCTCATGGTCAGGAGTTACTGCTTTCGTCAAGCTGATAAGGTCACGAATTTCTTTTTTAATGGTCTGTGGCACAATACCATGTTTTTCATTGTAAGCCATCTGAAGTTCTCGACGACGAGCTGTTTCATCCATAGCTTTTTGCATAGAGTCCGTTACCTTATCTGCATACATAATCACATGACCTTGAGCATTACGCGCGGCACGACCAATCGTCTGAATAAGA
>CAMCQB010000072.1 GCA_945876895.1 uncultured Streptococcus sp. | reverse complement strand
TGTATTCTTGCCACAATTCCAAAGCCATTGAAAACTTACTTAGATTATATCTGTAAGTATAAAGTGGTTGAAAATCTTCTCCAAAATCTCCTTCAAAATGAACAGCAACATGGCCTTCATAGGTCACTTTTCCATTGAAATCTGGCGTCACATCAATTTCTGGGATTTTTAACTTAGCACCATATTGCCCAGAAAAAAGATTCTGCTGTAAAAATTTAACAATCTCTTCTTTACTTCCAGAAAAGGGTAACGTTTTAGCTACTTTCTTTCTGAAAAAACCATCGAAAGATTTAGAAGAAAAAGGAATGCCTTGTTCAAAAAAGACAGCATGTGCTTCAACTGCACCATTCAACAAATCAAGTTGTTCCTCTTCTACCACAGAAGTGATAAAGAGGGCATTGAATCGTAAATTGATTTTAGGAACTTCTTCTCCAACTTTAACTTTGATTTTTGATAGTTCTTCAAGCTTAAGCTCTTCTAAGTAGTCGGGTAAGTGATCAATATCAGTGTAATACCAGCTGATATCCTCGGGCATCTCAATATCTTGAGCCCAATCACTTTGCCCAATTTGTAATATTTTTATGGCCATACCTTACCTTTCTAAAAGCGCTTTCCATTGCTCTAATATACGTCCACTTGTGTAGTCAGCCATTTTTTGAACTGAAAAAACTAATGAATGGTTCCAATTTTTTAACCCATCAAAATAATAATGGATAGCTTTAGATAGCTCCTTATCATCTGCCAATATCCAACCATTTTCCTTGTGTGAGACATATTCTGTCTTCACGGCATTAATTTGTGGGACGCCTGCACTAATACTTGCAATTTGAGTATAAAGATTGGGATGACGACCAAGATCAATCACAAGGCGAGCAGAGTCTAGAGCTTTTATCACTTGATTTTCATTAGTAAATAAATTTAGAGTGACTCTATCTAATTCCTCTGTTGCTCCATCCACTTTATTTTCACCTGAATCTTCTCCATCAGTCACAAATTTCTCCATATGGAATTTAGACGCAATCATTTCTGTGATGTCATCCTTAACTTGTTTGATAGGGTAATTTCTATCATAGGTCACCAAATCTAAATAGATCAATCGATTATTTTCCATCAAGCCTAGGATGGTCTCAATATTGTCAAAAAGTTCGGTCTTTGAAATACTGTCAATGAAAAAGTGAATTCGCAATTCTTTAACATTTTGACTATGTCCCAATCTCAAACGTGTATCAAAAGGTGAAATTCTCATCACAGTTTTATCTGATAGCTGATTTTGATGAAAGGCATCTCTAAGGGTTGACTCCATACTCTCAGTATCAACAACAAAAAATTTAGCAATCTCATGTAATTTTTTAAGATCAGATAATTGAGACGTTACATCACGTTCGTGATAAAATGAAAAAATCTTATCTTGACTAGGAAAATTATCCATTATTAGCTGGTTGTGTTGAGGATTAGAAGCAATCACTAAGTGGTCGGAATCTTCTAACACCTCTTTTGAAAATAATGTTAGACGCTCCTCTAATAACTGCTCCCAATTGACATAATAACGTTGACCAAAGGAGAAATCTGCAAATAGATTAACCTCAATTTGCTTATCACCTGTTAAATGCTCTCTAACTTGCCAAACCCCATTTTCATTTAGATAATCTCGATGTGATTCTACTCCATTTTGATAATAAAGAATACTAGATAAGAAACCACGATCATCAAATTGATAGGTTAAATCTTTCTGATCTCCCACCCTAAAGTCAACATCTAATAAGTTTCCGTTTTCAGCAAAATTAATATAGGCTAAGATTTTTCCTTCATGTTTTGCAATAACTATAAAGGGAGTATAGACAAAAGTTGTTTTAGGTGGCCAATTCAATGATTTAAAATCAATAGCTTGAACTTCAGTCCTATGAATATTTTGAATATCATCAAAAAAAGACCAGTAAGGTAAACCAATTAAATCTTGCTTATGCAGAAAATACCGTAGTTGTGGCTGATAATTTAAAATAATAGCACAACTTGGCTCATCGACATTGTAAAACATTTTCAACTGATTAACCGTGTCATCAAATGTCATTTGCTCAAATACACGAAACCAAAGCGGTGTATTGTCCCCCCACTTTGAAGTTGTGTTATACCATGATGGTACAAAATAAAACATAGTTTCTCCTACAATAACTTACCGTATTTTCTCCATGTCAATAGCACATTGACTTGCTCTACTATTCCTAACATTAAACTAGTGACAACAAAGATATTACTAACTAACATGGCAATACTAGTTTTATCACCTTGACCAATAATAAAAAGTAATGGGACAACGCCAATAACACAAACAAAAATGGCACCGATTTGAGATAGAATCGATAAATATCGACGTAAATATAGCTCAGTTTCTTTGCCTGGTCTAACAAATTCAATATAATCTCCACCTTGACGCATGGTTTTTGCGATATTAACAGGGTCATAATTGTAATAAGTAAATCCAATTGTCAAAGTGTAAAGAATAATAGCATAAATTAAAGCCCCTGTCCAAGTAGATAACCCAATATTTTGAGATATCAATACTAATGTTTCATTATCAGGAAATAATCCCATTAATCCTTGAATAATGACGGGTGGTAACATCATCAAAGTCATTCCATACATGAATGGCATCCCTCCTGCAGGATTGACACGAATAGGGATATAATTTTTATCGGTGTAACTATTACTAACACTAATTCGACGAATGGGAATACGATATTCTCCTCGATATGAAAAAATAGTCACTAAAATCAATGCATTAACAGCTATAATAAAAATTAAAATTTGTCCCCAAACAACTGGTGACTGAAGTGATTTCCCTTCAAAAAATGATGAAATATTACTAAAGAAGGTTAAAATCATATTGACAATAATAATAACCGTAGGGCCACCTAACCCTTTTTCTGCATTTCTATTCCCTAACCACATCAAAGCAAAGGCACCTGAGATGATCATCGTCATTGTCATGACACGCAATACTATTGGTGATTGAAAAAGACTTCCTTCCACTGGTAAAAATGTACTAGAAGCTGTAATTCCAAAGGCTTGGATAAGTGCGACAACAAACGTTAAAGTTAAACGCGCGCGATCAGATTGAGCTTTAGTTGAACTTTTAAAAAGCTCAAATACCGTTACAAAACGCCATAAGATCATAGAAGTCATCCAAGGACTCAACCCTAGCGAAAATAAAGTAATACTACTTAATTGACCACCTGTAATCGAAGCTAAACTATTTAAAGCATTGGCAGTGGCTGCGTCTCTGGCTACTCCTGTATTAATTGGAACAGTCACCACAGGCAAGCTACGCCCTAACATATAGATAAAAATAATTCCCGTTGAAAATAGAATTTTTTTTAGCAATAATGAACTTCTCAGTTTAATTTGTAATTTTCTAAACATATATTTCCTATACTTACAATACTATCAGTACGCCCAATTGTTTTAACAGTAGATTAGATAATCTCTGTATGATGATTGAGCTTTCTAAGATGATATGATCATTTTAAAACCAAAATAACATATTTTAACTTTAATCTTAAAATTATGGCTTATTCTATTATAAATCCCCTATCATTGTCAAGTATTCTGTCAAAAATGGCCTCGTTACGAATTCCACTTTGATAGAATTTCTAATTTTTGAAGGATTTGTTTATAATGATAGTAGTCACCTGAAGCGAGATATGAATCACGATGTTTATCTAAACGCCATCTATAAGCTCTTAACTCCGATGAAATATCAAATCCAATTAAACTTAATAAGGTGATCCTTTCTTCGATACTCTTAATCGGAAAAACATCTACAAAATTCACTGTTTTCGTCACACTAGATGAACGTTTTCTATGATAATAAATCCCAATATGACTGTAGACAATTTTATTAGCTAATAGATAAATTTTCCAAGTAGTATAGTCATCCTCCACTTTCTCAGATACTGGATAGAGAATATTTTCAAACAGACTAGCTTTATACAATTTTGACCATGGAACTGTGAAACATTGACTAAAGGCATTTTGTCCCACATATTGTTTGTCAAACCATTCTTTTGGAGTAAAAACTTGTTGGTAATAATCCTCACTTCTTAAATGAAAGTGATACACTGATTTATCCTCGATAAATTCAGTGAAATTAGCAACGGCAATATCACTATCTGTTTCTTTTAAAGCACGGTATAGAAGCTCAATATGATTAAGTTCTAGCCAATCATCATTATCAACAAATAATATATAATCGCCCGTCACTAGGGACAGAGCCGTATTACGTGTCGCTCCAACACCACTTCCACCAAGTGGCTTATGATGCACACGAACACGAGAATCTTTTTCTCTGTATTGCTCACAAATGAGGGCAGAACCATCTTCAGAGCCATCATTAATCAATAATACTTCAAGATTCGTATAAGTTTGATTTAAAATACTATCAATACATTGGTGTAAATACGGTTCTGCATTATAAACAGGTACAATAACCGTTACTTTTTCCTTCATTGCCCCTCCTGATTTTGATAATGGTTGATTAGATCGAGTTTTGCAGATAATTCTTGATATAATTCAATCTGTCCTGCTTGAAGGCTATCTGTTTGGCATTTTTTCAATCTGGCAATATACGATGCTACATGTTCTGTAACATCAAACCCCATACTAGCTAATAAGGCAATTCTTTCTTCTGCATTAGAAATCATAGAAGCGATATCATCCAACATACGTGTCCGTGACAAGCCGTCCTGTCGCTGAGAATAATAATACAAACCAGCATTCACAAATGTAATCTGATCAGCTTTTAAGTAGAGTTTATAGATTGTTGCATCATCCTCACGCAACCTTCCTAAAGGAAAACGTATCCCTTCAAATAATTCCTTCTTAAAAAGTTTAAGAGGTGAGAAAGTAAAAGCCATATACAAATTATGTCTAGCCATATTTTCTTGATCTAGCCATTCTTGACGCTTATAATTTTTTTCAAAATAATTTTCTGAAGTAATAAAGAATAAGAAGCTTTGGCGTTCTTCATTAAAAGATGAAAAATTAACAGCAGAAATATCCGAGCCATTATCCTTCAGAGCTTTATAAAGTTTTTCTAGATAAATATCCTCCACAAAATCATCTGAGTCAATAAAGGTTATATAGTTACCGTTTGCCTTATCAATTCCCAAGTTACGTGCAGCAGAGACACCTTGATTGTTTTGATGATAAAGATGAATACGAGAATCTTTTTCGACATACTCTTGACAAATTAAAACACTTCCGTCAGTTGAGCCATCATTAATCAGTAGCAATTCAAAGTCTGTGTGAGTTTGTTTTAAAATAGAGTCGATGCAACGTTTTAAATAAGGTGCAACATTATATACGGGAACAATTACACTAATCATTTCTTTGTTTTTATCTAATTCTATCATTTCTACCTTATCCTCATCACCTGATAAAGATACTTTTTCTAAAATTTGAGAAGAGTAACTTGTATCATCATCGAACACAATGTCTTTATCGTAATTAAATTCAGCTGTATGTTTATTGGCTAATTTCACTTTATGAGTCGCCCCCATCTTAAACCACTCATACTCTGAGTCAATATGCCCGATATCAATTGCTTGATAGCCTTCTTGAGATAAATCATAAGCAAGAACTTTTGCTGTAGGACCTAACATTAACAGGATTAATTTCCCTTCAGCATGGCGTTTTATTGCGTTATAAATCGCAGAACGCTGTTCAAATGCATCTTTTGATGGACAAATAATACGTGAAATTGAGGCTGCATTGTCAAATAAATCATTTCCCACTCCTGAGCGTGAAGTTTCCCCTTCCACAATCAGAATATCTCTACGCTCCCATAATTTTTTCAACTTCTGAAAAGAAGACTTCGCCTCTGTTTTATCTTTTAAATCGATATAGGGACGAGAAATAAATGTTGAGCCATACCAGTCTGATTGACAGTATTTATCATAAAATGATGAATATTGATTAAAGTGATGATGCCAGAAAGACTTGGCTGATTGATTGTATCTCTCCAAGCGCTCAAAGACATCTGGTAAACAAACCATTAATTGAGAATTACTAGGAGTTAACAAAATTTGTTTCAAAAATGCTGCTAAAGTAGGATCGTATTTCTGATAAGGAATACTTCTCCCCATCATGATATCTACTTCACCATCACCAAAACGGGCAACAGAAGAAAAATGCTCTAAAACAAAATCTAAGCTCTCACTAATCGAAAGAACATGTACCGCCTTCATTACTATCTCCCTTATTCACATAACGCCGAAAAGACCGCATCCGTCAGCAATTTTTTTGTAAAGTATCCTTGCCTAATCAGAGGGTTAAATTTTCTCACTGATGCTACCTTTTCTAAATATTGCACATCTGTCATCTGTTGGATTATTTCTACAACTTCATCTAAACTATCCACTACCCAGCCTAAATTATTATTTTCTATAATTTCCTGATTAGCAATTCCCCTTTGAACAAATACTGGTATCCCTGCAGCAATGAAGCTAGCTAGCTTATATGGGCAATAAAGCTTTTGATAATCTTTATCGTGATCGTCCATCCATACCAAACCAAAGCCACCTTGTGACATATCCATCAGTAATTCTTCATTAAAACGCCAAGGCTCTCTAACAACAGTATCTGGTAATTCAACCTGTTTGGAGGAGTAAAGATGCAAGGGAATAGAATAGTTCCACTTGGTAATAAAGCTAAATCGAACAGGATCTCCTGGGAAATGAATTTTTCTATCAAGTCTAGCTTGCTTCATAGGAACCTGAGTTGGATGGTCCCACATTCCTTGAATAATAGCTTTTTTCACTGTTAAACCATGATCTCGCAAAGTGTCTAACATTTGTTGACTCGGCACAACAATAACATCTGCTTTGTTATAGTAAGAAATAGTCTGATCCATCAAGTAATAATTACCTGCAAACATCAGAGGAACAACATCATGGACAAAAACTACAATTTTAATTTGGTAAGCTCTTAATTTATTCATCACACGTTCATCAAACGCTGTCGTATTCCATGTGGGTGTTTGAAAAATAACAACATCACCATGTCTCAAACCTGCTACAATACCATCTAAACGCTTACTCAATTCATTTTCACTGTCACCATGGAAATTATAAGCATAAATCCCCAACTCCCTATAACCTAAAGTAGATGCAATATCAGTAACAACGTTTTGAGCTAGTTGAGCTGTACTTTGAGGTGATTGCCCATTAATATTTGTAATATAAACTCTCATTTTCTCTTACCATATTTTTCCATCAACTTAATTCTAAATTCTAAATTTTTATAGGAGACAACATCACCATTTCTTAATTTAGAGTCACGATTAATCTGTGATCGCCATTGGTATGCCTGAATTTCTCGAGAAAGATCCAAACCTAAAAGCCCTAGAACTTCCAGACGTTCAGTAACGGGAACAGTAGAAAAAATTGTTGCTTGATCGGCAACTTGAGTCATAGAGCCTGCATTGACACGATAAATCAATGTAGATCGATGCATATAAGCAATCCTATCAGCCATTAAATAGGTTTTCCAAGTTGTACGATCATCCTCACCAAACCCATCAGTTGGATATAAAATATACTCAAATAAAGATTTCTTATACATTTTGCTCCAAGGAACAGTAAAACACAAACTCAAATTATGTGGTGCTCCATATTGATAAGCAAACCACTCTTCTGGCGTATAAACTGCCTCATAATA
>CAMCQB010000071.1 GCA_945876895.1 uncultured Streptococcus sp. | reverse complement strand
ATTATACCATAAACCTAAAATGGAACTCAATAAAGTGTTTATGAAATGAGATGGCAGGGTATGTTTTTATCAAATATAATGGTACAATGAAAATTATAAAAATTGAAATGATAAAGGAAATAAAAATGGATAAAGAATTAAGTTTGCCAGCGATATTTAGGTTATTAAAAAATAAGATTCGTTGGATTATTTCAACTATTCTGGTTTTTATGGTCAGTGCAGTAGTGTTGAGTCTTTTTGTGATGAAACCACTATATAGTTCAACTGCAGAGCTACTTGTGAGTCCAAAATCCGCTTCCAGTCAACAATTGACCTTAAACCAGTTAGATACGAATGCCAAGTTGATAAAGACATATGAAAATATTATTCTATCAGATGATATTTTAACCCTGGTTAATAAAAAAATATCAGCAGACTATTCTAGTCAAGATTTAAGAGGTAAGATATCAGTTACCACAGATGCTGATTCTCAAACATTTGGCATTAAGGCAGAGGATTCCTCGCCAGCCTTGGCAGCGGAAATTGCAAATACTGTCGCTGAGATTTTTCAAGATAAGCTAGATAGTTATTATGCTTTTAACTTAAAAATAAGAGTAATTTCAGCAGCTAAGGTAGCAAATCAGAAAAGTTCCCCTAACTTACTAAAAAATTTAGCCTTTTCAATAGCTTTAGGTCTTGTCGTTAGTTTTTTAGCCATCATCTTATTTGAGCTATTGACTCCAACAGTTGGAGGTACAGGATTATTAGAACGCTTTAAGTGGTTAGAGTTAGGAAGTCTTCAACTAGGAACTTTTACACAGCGAACTTCGTCAGCCAAGCGGAAGCAAACACGTAAAAAATTATTCAAACCAGAGGTCATTCATGATAAGGCGATTTTGGATAACATTGAGGGCATTAAAGTTAAGTTAAAACTCCAACTTAAAAAGCATCAGGCAAAATCTTTCCTTATTACTTCTCCAGAAACAGCAACAGGGAAATCCACTTTTGCAACTTATTTAGCTAAGAGTTTTGCGCGTGATGGTCAGAAGGTTTTACTGGTGGATGCTAATTTTAGAAATCCAAGTTTACATCATATTTTATCCCTGCCTAATGATACCGGTTTGACAACCTATTTAGAAGGTTTTGATGACGTAGAGCTACCACTCATGTCTCATGAAAAAATGAACGTATTAACGACTGGTCCAAAGCAAGCTCATAACACAGATTTATTGACTGGGAAAAAAATGGATGAACTTTTAATCAAACTAGAGGAACAGTTTGACTATATTATTTTTGATGCTAGTTCCTTAAATGGCATTCCTGATGCACAGATTTTAGCCACTAAGATAAAAAATGTTGTCATGTTAGTAAAAAGAGATTATACCAGAACTGACGATTTAATTGAGAGTAATCGATTTATTGTAGATTATGACATACAGGTTTTAGGTTATGTCTTTAATGGTGAGCTCCGTGATAGGGAATCAACATTTCAGAAACTATTTTATAAATAGAGGTTATAGGAGCTGTTGATATGTATGATCGAAATCGAAACAGCTGGGATTTAGCGCTACTCTATTTAAGTCTGGCTATTTATCCTTTTAGTGTTATTCTAGCGGCAGTATTACGGTTACTTAGTTTAGATTTTTTTGCCTCAAAGACCATATTTTTAGGCTACGGTTTAGTTGCTTTAGTAGCATTCTTTATTCTTTTGAGATTTCCAGTTTCTTTGAAACGTCTCTCATCTTTATTTTTTGTCTACTTAGTTTATGTTTTTCTATTTTTAACATCACATCAATCTGTTCAAGGTAGATACTTAGATAGTGATATGGTAATGATTTATAGTTTCTATCTGCCTTATGCTATGCTAATTTTGTCACGGATTTCTGACTTTTCTCCCTTGTTTGACAATAAACTTATTGATAGTATCAATAGTTTCTTAATCATTGCGTCTTTTCTTGTAAAGTTTATTTTGAAAGACGCAACAGGGTATATGACATTTTCTTATAATTTATTGCCGTTTTGGATTCTGACATCATTTAGTTTCCTAAAGAAACCTACACTAATAAAACTGGGAGTTTTATTAGTGATGTTAGTAGAAGGTGTGGTTTATGGGGCCAGAGGTCCTCTTATATGGTTAGTGATTAGTATCCTTGTGTTTTATATTTTACAACGATTCGATAATCAAAAACCTATCACAATCTCAATGAGGTCACTGTTTACAGTTACTGGTATAGGTTTGGGATTGGTTTTATTTGTAATAGTGTTATTTCAGATTCTAACGCGCCTCAATGTCGCAAATTCTTATATCTTAAACCGTGCAGCAACAGGAGTGTTGACGCAGAGTACGGGTAGAGATAACATGATAAAAATTGCTCTGACTTATCTGAAGGGCATGGGTGTAGATTTTAATGGCATGTTTTTTGATCGTACAATCATGCCAGATGGTGTCTATGTGCATAATCTTTTTTTAGAAACATTTTTATCTTTTGGTTGGCTATTGGGATCTTTAATTATTCTTGCCTTATTTTACTTTATAGGGAAAACCTTTTTTAAAACTGATATAACTGGGAAGAAAGTTGTCGTTTTTTTGACCTCTAGTTTTTTTCTCAAATATTTTTTAACAGGCAGTATCTATGATGATTATACCTTTATTATCTATCTAACGTTAATGTATGCCGTTTATAAACAATCTCATCCTGATAAATTAGTGATTTATGATAAAAAACGTTAAATGAAAACTCGGCTCTTTATGAACCGAGTTTTTTTCTTTTAACGATCATGAGAAGTAGCTTTTTATTGTAATAGTAATTTATCAAACAGCTAATACTAGTTGTGATCATAATGCTTATAATTGCAAATACCACCCATGATATGATAGAGGTTATATGGTGTAGAAAAGGAAAGACTAAAAGGTTTGAAAAGCTAAAGACACTGATATCAATGAGTAATTGTTTTATGACAAATTGATAGCTGGCTTGTAAAAGATGCTTGTAGCTATACCAGATGTAGTAAGACAAGCTATAAAGAAATGAAATAGTAGTTCCGATAGCTACTCCGACTAATCCCATGTTAGACACTAGTAAGAGAGAGATGATTAAATTCAATAAAGCTTCTAAATAAGTTCCTATTTGTGTATCTTTAAATTCACCTGAAGCAAAGATCAGGGTTCGATAAGGAAGACGAAGGGCATATAAAAATAATGCTAGTGTCATCATATAGCCAAAAATCGGTTGGTTATAGTCAGTATCCTTAACATTCTTTGTATAAAGGATGACAAATGGTGTAATCAGTTGAAAGGTAGTGCTTAGGACAATGGTTGAACCAGTATGAATTAACCATTCAATCTTATTAAATTGTCTTGCCAATTCTTTTTTATCTGCAATATGTAAAGCTTTTCCTAAGAAGGGGCGTAATCCACTTGTTGCTGCATTTAAAAAAGTTTTAATCCCTTGAAATACAGTATTATAGATGGCGTAGATAGAGACTTCTTGTAAGCTAGCAAAAAGCGATAAAATAACAATATCTGTGCTTTCTTGTATGGTATAGGCGATATGTTGTCCTATGCCATACCATTGTTGCTGAATTTTGTAGTTTTTATCAATTCGTTTTTTGGAAATATGATAGTGACGATGCACATAATAGCTAATAATAATCGGCGGGATAACAAAGATTAAAGCTGAACCGAGTCGTACTCCAAAGATAGATTGATTAGCATTGATGAGGACAAGAGAAAGAAGGAGATTGGCAATGTTAGCTAACCCCTGAAGAATCTCTTTGATGTAGGCTTTTTGGTCAGATCCTAATATGATTTGACTAGTAATTCCCACAAAAAATTGTAATAATTGAGATAAGGATAAAATCAATATCAAACCGATAATTTGTTGGTTAGAGAAGTGACTCGATAAGGTTCGTGGAAGAATGAAGCAGAGTATCCCGATGTAAAAGAGAAGGGCTAGTCCAACTTTATTGAAAAATTGTTGTGACTTATAGTAAATGGTTGACAGTGTTTCAGTATCTTCTTCTAGCAATGGCTTATACATACTGGCTTGCACAACTGCTCCCATTCCTAAGTCCAGTAAGCTAATCAAGGTCAGATACTGGGTAATACTAGACATTAACCCATTAACTTCAGAGCCAAAGGCTTCAATATAAAGTCTCGGCAGGATGAGACTGCAAATAATGGAGACCAGTTTATTCAGTAAAGAGATAATTCCATTTAATTTTAAAGATTTTGTATTCACGGTATGACTTTCAGGATAAAATATGTTTGCATTGTACTATTTTTTGTTAAAATAGTATAGAGGTAGTATCTTTTTAAAGAAGATTTTTACTATTTGTCTTTTGTGTAAAAAGTGATGTTATCAGCTTCTTTTAACATTTCGTAACATAGCCTTACATTTCATCAATTGGCGTAGGGAAGAATATCCAAAACTAGCAAAAATAAAATAAACGATTGGTACAAGTTTTGGAGATCGTTTAATAGACTGTTTGAGATACGTTCGAGTATGTTTTATATCTTTTAGACCAAAGTAGCGCATAGCAAGGTAATAGTCTTGGTAGGCCTCTAATTCTTTTTGGGGAATGAGGTTGAGTTGGTGATTAAGGGTTTTGGCACGTTTTGACACGATTTGATAGCCTTGGATAACCTTGGTACTGTTTCTAGAGATGCTGTCCTCTTGTGTTTCATAGATGACGAGGTCCTCTGCTATTTTATACCCCTGACTGATGTTCAAGAGTTTTAAAAATAGGTCCCAATCTTGACAACTTAAAAGTTGTTCATCTAATCCTCCAACAGCAAGAAAAATATCTTTTTTTACCATGAGGGTAGAGAATCCACCTAGATTATTTTGCTTAATAGTATCTTTGATAGGAATAATACCTTCGCCCAGGGTGGTGAATGTCTTAGCTCCAAATCCAGTTACGACAAACCCAATTTCTGGAAATTGGTTAAAGATTTGGATTTGTTTTTCTAGCTTAGTTGGTAAGAAATAGTCATCAGAATCTAGGAAAGCGATGTAGTTTCCCTTAGCCAATTTAACTCCCGTATTACGGCAGACATTAGCGCCTTGATTTTTGGGAAGTTGGAGATAGGTTAGATTAGAAAGTTGACTTTTGAGTCTTTCTAATGTGTTCATAGATCCATCTGTTGAATGGTCGTCAACGACAATAATTTCGATATTGTGATAAGTTTGACTGGTAATACTTCTAATGACCTCTTCAATGAGGTGCCCACGGTTAAAATTAGGTATAACAACAGAAATAAGTGGCTGGTTCATATTTTTTTCTTTCTAACTTTAGTCGCTTTTTATATTACTATATGATTCAATAATTTTCAAACAATACTTATGTAGGAGCTTTTATAATGCCATCTCAATTATCTCAACCACTAGTTAGTGTTATTATTCCCATGTATAACGCTTCAAGTTTTATAAAAGAAACGCTTCAGTCTGTTTTTCAACAAACTTTTCAAAATTTTGAAGTTATTGTTGTTGATGATCAGTCCACCGATAATTCTTATCAACTGGTATCAGAAATGTTATCAGCTTATTCAAATCTTAGTTTGCTAAAGAATGTGCAAAATTCGGGTGTTGCGATTTCAAGAAACAAAGGGGTAAGCTATGCTAAAGGCCGCTTCATTTGTTTTTTAGATGCGGATGATTTGTGGTTACCAAACAAGCTAGAAGTACAGGTTGCTTTTATGCTAAAATATGGTCATGCTTTTTCATTTACATCATATCAATTTGCAGATGAGACAGGCAAACCTATCAAAGCTCCTATAACTGTTCCGGAAAAAATCTCCTATCAGGAGGCATTGAGGAATCATACCATTTGGACCTCGACAGTTATGCTTGATTTAGAGCAACTTAGTAAAGAAGAGATTGCAATGCCTGATGTCAGGAGGGGTCAAGATACAGCTACATGGTGGAAAATTTTAAAAGTTGTTAAGTATGCTTATAGCATCAATCAACCCCTTTCCATTTATAGAAGGACCAATCAATCACTATCAGCTAATAAGTTTGCTGCGATTAAAAGAACATGGTATTTATTTAGAAAAGTGGAAGGATTGTCAGTTATAGAGACTGTTGGTCCATTTATAGGATATGCTTATAATGCTATTAAAAGAAGGATGTAAGGAGAATGTATGGTCGTACTAGTTGCAACCTTAGATACTGAAAATGTTAAGGGCTTGGTTAAGGAGATGAATTTAGAAAATCTTGAGACCATTGTTGTAAACCAATCAAGGCAAGGAAGAGTGGCTTCACAACTGTTGGAAGATGGTAAAACTAAAATTTTATATAGCGATCGTCTCGGACTTAGTGCTAGCCGCAATGATGCTCTAAATTTAGCTCCATATACTGCAATTTGTCAGATTGCTGATGATGACATGGTCTTTGTAGAAGACTATGAAAAACTTGTTGATCAAGCCTATCAAGAGTTTCCAGATGCGGATATGATCGTTTTTTATGTCGATCAAGAGCGTAGTGAATTATCGAAAAAACCGTTAAAAAAGGGGAAAATGAATCATATCACTGCTATGAAGACTTCCTCTGTTCAAATTAGCTTTAAAAAGTCAAGCCTAGTAGATAGAGGGATTACATTTGATGAACGGTTTGGTATTGGAGCTCCTTATACCTTTGGAGAAGAAAATATTTTACTTTTCGATGCCTTGAGGAAAGGGTTAAAGATTTACAGCTACCCAGAAAAAATAGCGACCTTGAGAGATAGGGAATCGCATTGGGATCGTACCCCAACCCCATCTTTGTGCCAAAATCGAGGAGCTGTTTTTAAGCGCATGTCGCCCAAATGGTATTGGCTCTTGATTATACAATTTGCCATCCGTAAACGTCAGATGATGCGTCCAGAAATTTCTATTTTAGCTAATATAAAGTATATGTTTCAAGGAGCTAGGGAATTTCGAAAAGCTAGGACATAAATCAGGAGTAGGAGCGTTGTAGCAGTTGTTTGATGCTACAAAATGAAAAAGGAGATGGAATGATAAAAACAAAAAGTTTATGGTCCATTATAGTTTATGCTGTTGAAGTTATTTTAATGTTAACAGGAATATTTGTATCTTTGCAGTTTCAAGATCCATTTGGTCAATTTTCTAATTTAAATAACGATCTTTTAGAGTTGAGTGGTTTTAGCCGTGTTCTTCCTTGGTTAGTACTGATTTATCTTATCATTTGTAACATGTTCGATTCACATGTGTATTATAATCGTTCCAAGAGCTCTTTATTTGTTAATGCTTTTTTTATTCAATTATTCTTTTCACTTGTCATGCTAATAGTAGAGTGGGGAAGTTTTCATCAGCTCCATGTTACAGGATGGTTTTATCTGGCCTATATTATCTTAAGCACAAGTATTTCTGGAGCTTTTTATATAATGGTTTCTAGCCTGTATAAACTCATTATTGGTCAGAAACGTCTTTTGATTTTAGGAAAAGAAAAAGACGTACTAGCAGCTATTGCTAATTTTCAGTCCTCGGCTTCTTCATTTCATGAGCTTAGTTATGTTGCCTTTTCTGACTACCTTGAGAAGATAAAAAAAGTGATTGATCAGATAGATGTTGTTTACCTTGTTGGTCCTATCGATCAATCAGAAGTTTTGGAGATTTACGATTATCTGATGAGGGAAAAGAAGGACATGTATTTAACAGCGACTGTAGAAAGTACGCTTGTCCGTGATTCAGATCTCTTTAATATTTCTGATGAGAATATGCTTCGTTTAGCCCCTTATTCGCTCTCCAAGGGACAAGATATCGTTAAACGTTTGTTTGATATTATATTAGCCCTTTTCATGTTGGTGTTAAGTCTGCCGTTGACCCTACTAGCAGCTTGTATGATAAAGTTAGAAAGTGAGGGGCCGATATTTTATAAACAG
>CAMCQB010000070.1 GCA_945876895.1 uncultured Streptococcus sp. | reverse complement strand
TCTGTCGACGTTACAAAGTTTCAAAAGCCTCTCTCATGCGCTGGAATAAGCGATTCGATGGCACAAAAGAATCGCTGAAAGACCGTTCTCATCGCCCTCTAACACCGCATCCAAAGGCTCATACCCAGCAAGAGCTAACATGGATTAAAAACTGCATCAAAAGAAATCCAAACGCAACCCTCATCGAAATCTTCTACAAACTCAAAACCAATAAGGGATATGATAGACACCCTTGCTCACTCTTTCGAATCTTGAGAAAGCTGGACTTCTTCAAATCCCCTAAAACAAAGAAAAAACCTTATGTCCCAAAACCATATGACACGCCGACTAAACTCGGTATCAAGTGGCAGATGGATGTCAAATACGTCCCAACTCACTGCTACACAGGAAAACTACCCGACAAGTTCTACCAGTATACCGTCATTGATGAGGCCAGTAGAGAACGCTTTATATTCCCTTTCAAAGAGCAGTCGTCCTACTCAACGGTTCAATTTCTCAAAATGGCTATCAAACACTTTGGATACAAACCAAAAATCATCCAAACGGATAATGGCTTCGAGTTCACTCATTTCAAAGAGACCAAACAAGTTCACCCACTAGACTTGCTGTGTCAGGAACTTGGCATTGAGCACAAGCTGATTCGTCCTCGAACACCCAGACATAATGGCAAGGTTGAACGCAGTCATCGAAATGACAATCGACGTTTCTACCAGCACTTGACCTTCTACTCCTATGACGATCTGATCAAGCAGATGAAAACCTATCTTTATCGTTCTAATCGACTCCCTATGCAAACTTTAGGATGGAAATCTCCTATCGATATCAGAAAAGCTTTACTAGGAGCTAGCTCCTAGTAAAGCTTAACAAATGGATAACTTCAAAATAACATTTTTGGTCTCACATCATTGACAAAGGTACAAATCTCTCTTTTGATAGAGGAGAGACAATAATATTAAGATTGTTTCTGACCTGCTTTTCGTTTAGCTAGATAAAGTGCCGATCCCATGATAACACCACCTATCACCAAAAATAGAACAACCCCTTGTCCCCCTGTTGAAGGTAGCGTCGGAATTCGATGGTTTAAAACTTCTTTTTCAAGCACTTGACTAGCATTTTCTTTGGTATTGGTATGAATGGCTATCGGCTCTAGCAACTTGATATAGCCTTCCAATGCTTTGGTCTCAACAATCCAATAGTCTGCATCTACCTCAAGGTGACTAAAGCTGGCATAACCTTCCGAATCAGTTGTGACGTCATAATCACTAGCTTGGTCATAATCTGCCTCACCAGGCTTAATCACAGATAACACCTGACCACTAGCATCATATTTCACTCGAATAAAGCGATTGTTGTCGGCGTTCTCACGGCTATCTGCCAGTTTAAATTGGACACCTTCAAGAGCTTTCTGATTATTGGCATCTAATTTATGTAGTCTGATACTGGTTGTTGTCACATCGGAATAAAGGACAACACCTACGCGTTCTGGTTCTACCACTTGTAGATTATTAACAGTTCCCGCTACGGAGTTCCATGCCGCTTTATCAGCTTCTTCTGCTTGACTTGGATTTAACAAGTTTTTATCATCAATCCTTTCAGGTGCTTTCATAACAAAGTAAATGTCTTGACCTGACGAAACAGAGCTCACCCCATCTTTTAGTTTTAGCATGAAGCTATGGATGGCTTCCCAATTAGTGACTTGATCAGCTGTTCGCCAATTAGGCTCTTCTGCTCCTGCTGGATTTTCAGGTGCTGGGACACCAGATGGGTATTGTGCTTCTTGGTAAATTTGATCACGCTTAGGATTAGTGGACTCACTATAATAGACCTCTACCTTATCATCCCAAGCAACCGGGAGTGTAATGGGGCCTGTCATTAGCGGAGTAAAACGGCTTTGACGATCTTGGTTTGACAAAATAGTCAAATCTCCTACGGAAGGCAAGACGTCAATAAAGGCTAATTTGGTAAAATTGGTATGATCTGCATTTTCAACACGAATATGGTAACGAATCTCACCTCCAAGATCGGCATGCCCCATCTTGCTATACTCAGCATCTCTATTCCCTTTTACAGATTTTGTCAGCGTTAATAAATCATTTGAGACATAGTGATAGTTCGCACTACCCTTGACAATATTTTCCGAAGTATTTTGATTTCCATTAACATCATCAGCATCTAAAATGAGGTCATTTCCACTTGCAGCTTGCAATGGTGTAGAACTTGATCCATAGGCATCGACAGTAAGAAGTGATGGAATCTCCTGAGATAAGCTCACATCAACCTCAAAAGTCATGTATTTCCCTGGTTTTAATTGCTTATTACCATCTCCTTCCCATTGGTAACGAATCAATTGACGGTCTGTTCCATTAAAGTTATCAAGAATTTCAACCACTTGTCCACTAGATTGGCTGTAAGACCAGTTTGGTTGACTCTGGTTAACTGTTACTCCTTTTGGTAACAAAACAGAAGCCATTAGCGGACCATCTAGATTTTTTGTTGACGCATCAATATTAGAAAAGGTTACTCTTAAACGATTGCTTTCTGTAGAAGAGATGATATTGCCATCTCTTTGTAAAAATTCGGGAGTAATCTTAGCAATTGCTGGTGTGGTATCTTTTGCTGAAATCATCGCTGTACGTGGACCTAGTTCAGTATTGATAAGACCATTATCATCAGCTGCTCCAATAGGACGACGAACAAAAGGCTGGACGCGGGCACCTGTACCATTCAAATTAACGAGAGCTAACTCACCAAAAGTATGATTTTTATTCATGACCTTAACAGGCGAAGTGTTATTAAGATTGGGGTTAATTGTATAGTAATCTTCGACATAGGCTGTAAATCCAGCATTTAATATCTCTGATCGATCACGGCTACCATAAATAACATTAAATGAGTTAACATGCTCACCTGCTTCCAGACCCAATTGATCACGATTTAAACTGATGTAGGGATGATAGATAGTGTAATTTTGCCCATTAGGGTGAAATGGGCCACTTTGATGAACAGCATAATCCCCTGAGTTTAAGGTAATAGATTTATTTCCTTTAGAGGTATTCAACTCTATCGTAATAGTTGGGTAGTTCGCAGAGGTGCCATTGGCAATTTTTCCTCCAGGCAACTGATAATTTGCTCGGCCAAAAGCAAAGAAAGAACCAATAGATACATGGAGTTCATCCAATTCTAAATTTGCATCCACTTCACGATTTAATCCAACAAAATGGTAATCATTCTTAGTTGGATTATAATCCCCATAACCACTATTGTGACTCCAGCTAACATTCCAGTCTGGACCAATCCCTTCATGTGCATAAGAAAAATTGACACCATCATGGTTAGTGAGGTTGACATCAAAGGCTGGATGACGCGTACGTGTGCCGTTCCACTTGCCAGTATCATTAAAGAAATTTGTAGGAACAGTTAATTGAGCAGTTCCAAAATGCTGGCTTGCCCCATAAGTAATTTTTAAACCAGAACCATCAGTACTATTACCATTGTTATCAAATTGATAGGTTTTACTGGTTCCTTTATTAGTATCTTTTAAAATAACCTGACGGACACGACGTGGATGTGTTCCTTGATCCCATCCAATATCAACAGACAAGTTAAAAACTGTGCGACCATTATTTTGAATAGGACCAGTATAACCTGTTGATAAGGAATCATAAAAATCTCTAGAAATCAAAGGGGTGACATTGTAGTTCATGGTGAACCCTAGGCGCGTGTTGGGACTATTTGGCACTGTGGGATTTGGGTTGGCTTGACTCACAGCAGAAAAACCTGATGGTTTATTCCCATTTGCATCAGATGGGCCTAAATTTATGCTATAAGCCCATTGTCCCTTTGGCGCAGCAAGAGGATTATTTCCTTTACTAATACTACCACCAACTTGATTGGATTTTTGACTAATCTCTTCATCATTAATCGAGATAATATTTGCTGTAGCAGTATTTACAAACTCTCCTTCTGCACTAGGAGCCATACTCTTGAAGGTAAGCTCCTTTGTCCAAATGATACCATTTTTACTCTCAGCCAAGGACTTTTGGTCTTCTATACTAGGTGCAGTAAAGCTCACACGACTATCACCGACCATCTGAAGATGAGATGGGTTATCATCTATAATGGTTATGGTAGATCCTGGTTTAAGATACTGCCCACCTGTATCTGTTATTGTTACAGAAGCTTTTACTTTCCAAGATATCTCATCACCAGATTGCACAACAGCATCACTATCTCCTGTCTTACCAAGATACTGCTTGGTAACAGATAAGCTTGGTTTAAAAGAGTGTACTTTAATCCCTATCTCACCACTATTGTAAACTGGACTGCCATCCACTAGAACAACAGCAGTCGCTAGCATATCAGATAAATTGGGAATAATGCCATTTGTGGAATTCACTTGAATCTGAGTTTGATACGTTTGACCTGTTACCATTTCAGGAATTTCCCAAGTCAAGAATTTTTCATCGGTACTCAAAGTAGGAGTGATCCCAGCGATTTTCATGCGACTTAAATCTGACGAAACCTTATAATAACTTTGGTTTTCAGGCAACTTTATCGTCACTTTCACGTTAGATACTTTATCAATCAGAGCGCCTGTTGACTTAATATAAAAATGATAAGTTCCTGTTTCTCCTGCCAAAATACTACTAGTGGCTTTATCAAAATAAGCGGACAACCCTTCCAAATTTTGTCCAGTGGCAGATCGTGCTGTAAAGAAGTCTGTCCACTTAGGAACCGAAGTGGCATCTGAAGAAGGTTTTTCAGTGTTTTTTACTGCATTCGCATCTGTCTCTAATTTCTCAGGAGTTTCAGATTCAGTAGAAGATACCTCTTTGGTATCTATGTTTTCCTCAGAGGTGATTGCTGATGCCTCTTCTTTATTCCCATCTAGCTCTGAACTATTAACCTTTGTTTCATCAACCACCTGATCCTCAACTACAGTAGCTTCTTCCATTACAGGTTCTGTTTTCGTTTCAATCTGAGAGTTAGGAACCTCTCCAGACTCCGATTGACTCATATCAGCTCTCTCATCTTGGTTTGAATCAACAGAAGTATCTGGGCTAGAAGTTTCGTTTTGTTGCTCTGAAACCTGTTCTTGATTAATTTGTTCTTCAGATGTTTGTTCTTGGCTAACTTCTTCCTCAGGTTTTTCAGAAACTTCTGTGACTTCTTGGTCATTTTCCTTTGGCTTAGCCAAAATCTTCATCGGATGGGTTTGAACTAAGTCATCTGCTACTGCCTCGTCTAAAGGCTTTTCTTTATCAGTAGAGGTATAAGCTAATAGTTGAAACTCCGCCTCTAAACTTGGCTTAAAAACTAAAACAAGTTGCATTTGATGCTCTTGAAAACTTAAACGTAAGCGCTTAGTTTGCCCATCATTTTCTAAATATTCTCTAACACTCGCATGAACATCTACCAATTCCTGTCCCTCAAACGATTGTTGTGACAGTAATTTTTGATTCGCCAAGAGTGTCTTATCGCTCAGATAGTCAAGACCTTGAGGGAATAAAACATCTACCTCTGTATGAAGTTTATCACTCCTTTCAACTATCAGCTCAATTTCATCATCCAAGAACGTCTCAAATACTCCTGCACTAGAAGTAGTCCATTCTATATTTTCATGCAAAATTTTCAGCTCTTGTGTGATAGGGCTATCTGCAAAAATAGTTTTTAGCCCTAACAAGGGCGTGACAAAGTTTGATAAGATTAAAACGAGCAATAAAAAGAGGCGCTGATTTAACCACTTTAATGTTTTAAACACATCTCTCCCCTCCTATCTTCTAAGTTCTTACGGATGGATTTCTCCCTAATTTTCTCTTTAAATACCTAACGGCTAATAGTAAGAAACTAAAAATAAAGAACGTTAGAATTATAGTTTTTGTGATCAAGTTTTCTTTAGCTTTTGACATGGATGATGTCGCTTTTATTTTTGAATACGGGATTCTCTCTCCAGTCACTAATAAACGGTGACTATTCACCATATAAGGTGTACAGGTCAATAAGGTGACAAGGTCTTCATTTTCTTTAATGGTTAAGGCAGAAATCTGTGTCGGTTCAATGACTTGAAGATGCGAAACTTGATAAGCTAGTGTTTCTTTCATATTCGTGACATAAAAGACATCCCCTTTTTTCAATTTATCTAAATCCGTAAATAACCGCGCTTTAGGTAATCCTCTATGCGCTGTTAAAACTGCTCTAGTATGCTCCCCTCCAACTGGTAGAGAGGAACCCTCAAGATGCCCTACTCCTTTTTGTAAAACAGGATCACTTGTTCCAGCATAAATGGGAAGATCAATATTGATACTTGGAATACTAATATGCCCAATCATTTCCTTAACCTTAAGCATACGGGCATACTCTGCACGCCCTTCTTTTTGCAGATCGGTAAATGGATCTTGCAAACTATTTTCTTGGTAGCCAACCAAGCTATCATTATAGGCTTGGGCTAATGCTATTCTTTTGGATATTAGCTCTGGCGTCATCTCTTTGAGCTCATTTTCATAGGTTTTTATTTTTTGATGAGATAGATAAAAGTGATAAACTTGAGCTCCCAAGGGATATAAAGTACAACTAAGACCCAACACAAAGAGAAAAATAATAAAGATTGACTGGAAACGACTAGACACTATCAGTCTTCTTATTTTCCCCTTCATTCCTATTTCCTCCGTTTTTTCTTAAAGAGAATAAAAGTTAGCCCTAAAACAAGAACAACACTACTAATAACAATAATCCATAGAACCTGTCGGCCTTTTTCGACTGCAACCTTTTCTTCTTTCTCACTATAAGGAATACGGTAGCCTCGAACCAGTAAACGATGACTATTAATCATATACGGTGTACAGGTTATCAAGGTAACATAATCTTTTTGTTCTACAATTTTAATCTTTGATACATCTGTTGGCTCAACAACTACAATATCATCTATCTGATAAGCTAACACTTGATTTAAAATATGAAGATAGATTTTATCTCCTTTTTCAAGTTTATCTAAATCAGTAAAAAGGCGAGCCTTCGGTAAGCCTCTATGCCCCGTTAAAACAGTGTGGGTAAACTCACCTCCAACAGGAAGAGAACTCCCTTCCAAATGCCCGATCCCTTTTTGCAGAACATCTTCTGATACCCCTGCATAGATGGGGAGTTCTTGAGATATTTTAGGAATGGTCATGTAACCCAATTGTTCTTTAACCTCTAACATACGAGCATACTCAGCTTTTCCTTGATTTTTCATTTCTTCACTAAAAGGATCTTGATAAGTGACAGCTGAGCTAGCTGCTGTTACTAAAGAGGCATTGTAGGCTTGGGCTAATGCCATTTTTTTCTGAATGATTTCAGGTTCAAGTTGTGAAACAGCTTTTTCATAGGTTTTTATTTGTTGGTGTGATTGATAAAATGAAATAATTTGCCCTGATAAAGGATAGCTCAGTAGGGCAAAACCTATAAGAAAGAGAAACAAGAATCCCATATTAGACCGTTTTTGCTTTTTATCACCTACCCTCTTCATGACAACAATCGCCTCCTTTCTATCTTTTTTAGATAGAAATCTTATTGATGGCTTTCTTTATGATGCTGTTTTGTCCGATAACGTGATGTTAAGAAACCACAAATAGCAACAATAATCAACACAGTTCCTAGCCCTGTCGCTACCATTTGAATTTCACCGGCACTCGGTAAGCCTGGACGATTCGGTTTAGCAGGGATACTAGGTTTATTGGGAGGAGGAACCTGTGTGGTAGGAGGATCGTGAGGATCTTTAATATTTTTTACGACAAATTCTACCACCTTATCTCTAGAAACTTCCACAGCTAACTCTCTTGTCAGCAACTGGTATCCCAACAAGGTCTCTATTTCTTTAAAATAATATCGCCCTTCTTGCAAACCTTGCAGACTAATTTGTCCCTGCTGATCTGTTTTTAAGATTTGACTAGCTTGACTATCAGTCGTCAGTTGTCCCATCTCTGTAAATCGTAAAGGCTGTTGCTCACCTTCTCTAAACAGATGAAAAGTTACCCCTTCTAATAACTTTCCATCAGTATCTGACTCATTCTCAACCCCTAGCTTCTTCAACAAAATACCTCCAGTATTA
>CAMCQB010000069.1 GCA_945876895.1 uncultured Streptococcus sp. | reverse complement strand
CTTCTTCTACGCTGTAAGCTTTTGTGCTGTCGATTTTTTCAAGAGCAGCACGCAATTGTTTGCTTTTTTTAGCCATTTTAAAATTCTCCTTGTAATGTGGTTATATCGATTTTCATCTCCCACGTCACCCATCAAATTACGATGAGGTCATGCGGGTCTTGGGTTGTTACGTTAAATTAGTCAGTAACAGTGAATCCCATAGAACGAGCAGTACCCTCGATCATACGCATTGCAGCTTCAACTGACGCAGCGTTCAAATCTGGCATTTTAGTTTCAGCAATTTCTTGTACTTGTGCACGAGTAACTGTTGCAACTTTAGTTTTGTTTGGCTCACCTGAACCTTTTTCAACACCTGCAGCTTTTTTCAAAAGAACAGCAGCTGGTGGTGTTTTTGTGATGAAGTCAAATGACTTATCTTCATAAACTGAGATAACAACTGGGATGATCATACCAGCTTGATCAGCTGTACGAGCGTTAAACTCTTTAGTGAATCCCATGATGTTGATTCCTGCTTGACCAAGTGCTGGTCCAACTGGTGGAGCTGGTGTTGCTTTACCAGCAGGAATTTGAAGTTTTACGATGTTTTCGACTTTTTTAGCCATGATATAAAATCCTCCTGTTGTGGTTCTTTCGGTAATTGAAATATTTTTACCTCCCACAGATATGCTCAAATAGCATACTGGAATAGTATAACGCAGTTCAATAAATAATGCAAGTTTTTTTAACAAATGATTTACATTCTTTTGTCTTTGCTATAAAATAAAAATCATGGATATGTATAAATTACTTGCGATTGTCTTTATTTTTTTGACATTAGCCTTCACTTATGTTCTTGTATCGATTTTTAAATTAAGGCGGTTTGATCTCAATGCGGCTGACCTAGCTCTTCCCTTATATGCTCTAGAGTTGGTCTTAGTATCTGGACATTTTTTTGTCCATCATTACTTACCTTTTTATGCCATTTTGATGTCTCTACTTGCTCTTATCTTAACCATCTATCAAGTACGCACAACACAACGCTTTCAGTTCAGAGCCTTCTTTAAATTTTTTTGGAGATTTGGCTTTTTTGTCACATTAGCAGCTTACATTATGACAGTGCTTGCTGTATTTTTAATGGGATGATTCGAAAATAAAAAAGCTAAAATAGGCAAGTTCCTATTTTAGCTTTTTTTATTTTGTCATTAAGACTTTGCGTGGTTTAGTTCCCTCAGCAGGACCGATAACTCCTGCCTCTTCAAGTTCTTCCATTAATCTAGTAGCACGATTAAAACCAACAGATAGGCGACGCTGTAACATGGAGGCACTCGCTTTTTGTGTCTCAAGCACCAAATTCTTAGCTTCTTCAAATAAGGGGTCTCCCTCACTTGAACTACCGCCACCAGTATCAGTATCTGGGACATCCCCAGGATCAAAACTGTCATCATAGTCAGCTTCAGCTTGATTTTTAATAAAACCAACAATGCGTTCCACATCATCATCTGAGATAAAGGAACCTTGCAATCGAACAGGATGATTTTCATCAATCGGTTTAAAAAGCATGTCACCTCGACCTAAAAGTTTTTCAGCCCCATTTTCATCTAAAATAGTACGGCTGTCTGTCCCACTGGAGACAGCAAAAGCAATTCGTGAAGGAACATTGGCTTTGATCAGGCCTGAAATGACATCCACTGACGGACGCTGAGTTGCTAAAATCATGTGAATCCCCGCTGCACGTGCCTTTTGTCCCAAACGGATAATGGCATCTTCAACTTCTTTACTGGCTACCATCATCAAGTCCGCCAACTCATCCACAATAACCACCAATAGGGGCAAGGGAATATGTTTCGTCTCAGATTGAGTATTAAAATCCTCAACCTTAGCATTGTAACCTGCAATATTTCTAACACCAAAATGGCTAAATAGTTCGTAGCGATTCTCCATCTCATCAACAACTTTTTGAAGCGCCTTACTAGCTTTTCTAGGATTGGTGACAACTGGAATTAAGAGATGGGGGATATCATTATAAACTGATAACTCAACCATTTTAGGATCAATCATCATAAATTTAACTTGATCAGGTCTAGCCTTCATTAAGATACTAGAAATAATGCCATTTACTGCTACAGATTTCCCAGATCCTGTTGATCCCGCTACCAATAAGTGAGGCATGCGAGCAAGGTCAAAGGAACGACTACTTCCGTTAACAGCCTTACCAAGCGGAACCTCAAGTAGCTTATTCGGATCAGTCTTAGATTGCTCCCAAAGTTCTCTGAAACTAACGGTCGCAATTTCCGAGTTAGGTACTTCAATTCCTACCAAAGACTTCCCTGGAATTGGTGCTTCTATACGAACATCTTTGGCTGCTAAAGCTAAGGCCAAATCATCTGCTAAATTGGAAATCCGATTGACACGAACACCGACAGCAGGCTTCACTTCATACTTGGTGACAGAAGGACCAATCTCAGCTCTCTCCACTGTCGCTTTAATCCCAAAGCTATTAAAAGTTTCTTCCAAAACCCTGATATTTTCACGTACCAGCTTCTTCTCTTTACTTTGATTTTTAGGTTTATCTGGCGCAAATAAATCAATACTAGGTAAATGATAAAGAAGATGCTGCTTAGGAGTGAAGTCAACCTCCACATCATGACCATCTCTCTCGTCAACTGGCTCTAATTGAGGACCTTGGGCAAAGTCCTCTGGTGGCATGGTATCTTCCAAACCTTCTAAATCATAGCTGACAATTTCTGGCTCAACTCTAACTGGCTCCTCTTTAACAGGTTCATCAAGGATCTCCCCTGTTTCCATATCAACCCTGGCCAAGCGTTGCTCTTGTTCTAACTCTTCTTTTTCTTGTAAAAGCTGAGCTGCTTTTTCTGCTCTTTTGGCTTCCTTTTCTTCTCTTTTAATAAAGCGTTCTTGCTTTCTCAGCTCACGCCGTGCTAAATAGCTCTGCCATTTTTCCACAAGCCACAAATTAGCATCATAAATATCCACAGGAAAAAGAGCAAAAACACCTAAAAGTAAGAGTAAACCTCCAATAATAAAGCTTCCGACATTAGAAAAAAGAAAGGAGACCGGTTTATACAATAAGGCTCCTAACATTCCACCTCCTGCAAAACTTTTGACAGTGAAGTGAGCCAAATCATCCATGATGACATAGGCTGTTGTTGTAAAAATGTCTTGATCTCTATTTTGTTCTAATGCAAAAAAATAAGCATGGTAAATCAGCAACAACCCTAAAAATGTTAGTAAGCTCGCCAATAATAAGGACTCATGCTTTCTAAATAATTTAAAACCATAAAGATACACCCCTAGCCACAACATCAACGGGTAAGCCAAACTACCAACCAAAAATCGGATAATATTATAAACTGTAACACCAAAAATACCTAATTGAAAAAGAGCAAAAAAAAGGATTAATGATAATCCCAAAGTTAACAAAAAACGTTGCAATGCTTTTTGCCGTATTTTCTCTTCTTTGGTCATCTTTTTTTTAGTCGTTTTACGGGAACTTTTCTTCTTAGTACTCATAGTACCATTATACCATGTTTTAATTTTTTTGGAGAAGTCCTCTTGGTATGATAAAATAGAAAGAACCAATGGATAAGGAGCTACTATGAAAAAAATCATGTATTTATCTGCCTTGTCGCTACTTTTTTTAAGTGGTTGCAAGCAATTAGATCAAGCTATCAAAGGGGACAGTTATGTTGCATCTAGCCAAGCCAAAGAAGAAGCAAAAAAAGAGCTAAAAAAACTCAATCAAGCTTATATGCCACAATTGCAATCAAAAGTGGCTGAAGATGAAGCTGAGGTCAAACTCAAAACAAGCCAAGGAGATATCACAATAAAACTTTTTCCAAAGTATGCCCCACTTGCTGTGGAAAACTTTTTAACACATGCCAAGGAAGGTTATTATGACGGCCTTACTTTCCACAGAGTCATTAAAGACTTTATGATCCAATCAGGAGATCCTAATGGAGACGGGACTGGAGGAGAATCCATTTGGAATGGTAAAGATAGCACTATTGATGCTGGATATGGGTTTAAAAATGAAATCTCACCATATCTTTACCACATTAGAGGGGCGCTTGCTATGGCAAATACAGGTGATAGCCAAAGTAACGGTAGTCAATTTTTCATCGTTCAAAACTCTGACAACCAATCCAGTCAAACTTCCTCTGATTTCTATCCCCAAAAAATTATTGAAGCTTATAAAAATGGAGGATATCCTTCTTTAGATGGTAACTATACGGTTTTTGGGCAAGTTATTGACGGAATGGATATTGTGGATAAGATTGCTCAGGTTGAAACAGACAGCAACGACAAACCCAAAAAAGATATCACCATCGACTCTATTCAAATCTATAAAGACTATAGCTTTAAATAAATTTGTGGATAAGTCTCTTATATCATAAACACACTATAAAAATAATCCCCAGTTTGTGACAGTTTTCAACACAAGCTGGGGATTATTTTATAAGATGTCTAAAAAGTTAAGCAAGATTTGAGCTGAGCGTTTTCCAGCTTCAATAATAAACTCATCGAAAGTCATATTAGCATCATGCGCAGCAGTATCACTCATCGCACGGACAACAATAAACGGACGTCCTGTTGCATGGGCGGCTTGTGCAATAGCGGCTCCTTCCATTTCAACAGCTAGAACCTCTGGAAATGCTGCTTTAATCCTATCAATCTTGTCTTGCCCAGCAATAAAGCTGTCTCCTGTTGCAATTAATCCTAAATGGGCAACTTGATCATGCTGTTTTAGAATTTTTTTAAACACATCGACAAAGACTTTATCTGATTCAAAATAAAGGGGTTGAGCTGACATTTGGCCATAAGCATACCCAAAAGCAGTTAAATCCACATCATGATAAGCTAGCTTCTCTGCAATAACCACATCACCAATGGCAATTCCCGCTGCAACAGCACCTGCTGAGCCAGTATTGATAATCCCCTCGACAGCAAACTTATCCACAAGAATTGCCACACTCATGGCACTCATGACTTTGCCAACGCCACTTTGAACTAGAACGACCTCATGACGTCCTAATCTACCTGTGTAGTAGCTATTTCCAATGACCGTCACTTCTTTTTTATCTTCTAGTTTATCCACAAGTAAGCGCAATTCCTGCTCCATAGCAGCAATGATTCCAATTTTCATGTATTATCCTTTCAAAAAAGAGAGCTGAAAGAAGTATCAACTCCCTATTTATAGTTTAAAAATTGCCCAAACCAAAAGTATAATCAGAAAAACTAAAATCACGAGGATTTTATTGAGTTTACTCTGGAAGGTGCTTCTTTTTTTGTTTTCAATCCGACGACTTTTATAAATCGGCTCTTGATGGGAATAGCTTTTATCCTCAATTCCTTCTTCTTGTTCTAGCCACTTTTCTCTCTTGGCTTGTTCAATGATATCATCTGTTAATAAAGGCTTTCCCATTATTTTTCACCTCCAAAATGCAAAGCGTAGTATTGAAGGGCAATAATGGTTTTAGCATCTTCTATCTGACCTGAAACAATCAAGTCTTGACATTCTTCATAAGAAAGTTCATAAACTGCTAACGTTTCATCGTCATCTTGTGGACGAGGATTTTCTACTCTTTGCAAGTCTTTTGCAAGATAGAGTTGGATCTTTTCATTACAAAATCCGATTGCTGTATAAAAGCTGTGGATTAACTCTAAATCGCCTGTATAGCCGGTTTCTTCCTCTAACTCTCGAAGAGCTGCTTCTTTTTCAGAGCCATTTTCTCCAACTTCTAGTTTGCCTGCAGGAATTTCATAGCTCACTTTTTCAATAGCTTTACGATACTGCTTGACAATGATAATTTTATTTTCAGGTGTCACAGCCAAAATAGATACCGCTCCTCTATGAAAAATCAATTCACGGGTCGCAGTTCCTTTGTCATTAGGTAAGGCCACTTGATCTACTGCAACCTTGAAAATTTTCCCTTCAAAAATGTCTTGACGTTTAAGGGTCTTTTCCTCAAATTGCATGCCTACCTCCTATTTTTGACTGGGATGATGGGGTTGTTTTAAGGCATAGCCTAATTTATTAATTTGACGGCTACGTCCAATCGCAATACTATCTTTGGGAACATCTTCAATGATCGTTGACCCTGCAGCTGTTAAAGCATTCTCACCGATAGAAAGCGGGGCAATTAAAGTTGAATGGCTACCGACAAAGGCATTATTCCCAATTTTAGTTTTAAATTTATTTTGTCCGTTGTAGTTGACTGTAATAGTCCCCGCACCAAAGTTAACATCACGACCAACCTCTGCATTTCCAATATAAGTCAGATGTCCAGCCTTGGTATCCTCACCAATTGTAGATGCCTTAACCTCAACAAAGTTCCCAATATGTACACCACGCTCCAAGGTCGAATCAGGGCGGATATGGGCATAAGGTCCGACAGTGACATCATCTGAAAGTGTTGAATTTTCAATCATCGAATGAGTAATCACTGTATTTTTTCCAATAAGAGAATCAACAATGTAAGTCCCACTCGTTAACCGTGTTGCCTGCCCCACTTTAGTCCTACCTTTTAAGGTGACATTAGCTTCTAAAACGACTTCTGGTGCAATCTCCACATCAATATCAATGTAAGTTGTTGCTGGATCGACAAATGAGACACCATTTATCATATGAGCTTTATTAATTCGCTGACGCATCACGTTTTCTGCAGTCGCTAAAGCCACACGGTCATTAACACCTAAACTCTCGTTGAAATCATGAAGTTTATAAGCGCCAACTTTTTCACCTGCTTCTTTAAAAATGCTGATAACATCTGTCAAGTAATACTCTCCTTGAGCATTATCAGTCGTAATATTTTTCAAAGCTTCAAACAAACGCTTATTGTCAAAGACATAAGTACCTGTATTAATTTCTTTAATCTGTTGTTCAAAATCGGAAGCATCTTTTTGCTCGACAATTTTGGTCACTTCATCATGTTGATTACGGACAATACGACCATAACCAAAAGGATTATCAGCTTCTGCTGTCAGAATCGTTGCCACATTTTTATGATTAACATGAAATTCTATCAGATTTTTTAAACTTTCACCTGTAATTAACGGGGTATCTCCCGCAATGACCAAGGTCTGACCTTCTAGATTGGCTAACTCAGATTCTGCCATCATAACAGCATGACCTGTTCCTAACTGCTCTGTTTGAAGAGCAAACTGTGATTGGTCAGCTAAAACTTCCTTAACCAACTCAGCCTTATGCCCAATCACCGTTACATTTTTTTCGGGATTAATGGCAGAGACACTACGAAAGACATGTTCCAACATTGTAATGCCTGCTACTTCATGAAGTACCTTTGGTAAGTCTGATTTCATGCGAGTTCCCTTACCCGCAGCTAGAATAATAGCATAATTGCTCATAATTTTTCCTCATACAATTGTTAATATCACTTCATTATATCATTTTAACTAGGCCTTGTTAAGTTTTTTCCTCAAGTGGATAGGCCGTAGGCATAAAGAAAATGCATGTAACTATTTTCTAGCTACACGCATTTTTTCAATATTTTCATAATTTTGACACTTTAACAAGGACAAGTCCCTGTTCCAAAGTTATTCTATCACATTTTTTCTACCAAAAACGGATACCAATATTGAACAGTACGATTTCTGAACACTAAATTTTCTTCATACGTTTGTCGTGTCAAATGGATAAACCTTACGAAATTCTTCGCAAACGATTAAGCTGGTTTCTGAGAACTCCAATCCCTTTTCTTTAAAATAAGGCGAGAAGAACTGACGATGGCTTTTTCGCCAACTGCTCAAACTCAAGTCTCCCTCACCCTCTTTTCGAGCATGCTCTGGTGAAACGTCACCAAAAGGCACTAGAGAAACTGACGTAATCTCAATAATACAGACAGCCTGATCCTTACTATCTAAAATAACATCGTAGCTCCCGACTTGAGGCAGTGGCTCTCCTTCAAGGAAGTACAAGTCATAGGCTGAGGCAGTCGCCGTCTTTTTCCCTTGATTAACTAAGTGAGCTAACTCATCAGCTTGTACTCCAAATTGCCAAGCGTCTAAGTCTTGCTGAATATGAGGATGCCGCTGGCAGAACTCCGCCCACATCTCTTTTGCTGTCATTTTATTCCTCCAATCGATAATGTCAAACTACTTCAAACTCCAACCACCATCCATTTTAACAATTTCTCCTTGCATAGATGCCGCCTTTCCAGATGCCAAAAACAAAGTTAACTCTGCAACTTCCTCAGGTAA
>CAMCQB010000068.1 GCA_945876895.1 uncultured Streptococcus sp. | reverse complement strand
CGCATTTGTCCAAAGTCTCCCATTGCCGTTTGTTGATTAACATCAGGGATTTGGCTAATCAGGTTATAGAGGTAAACACCTTGTTGAGAAGTTACTTTAGCTCCAGAAAAATCGGATAATTTAGTAGCATTGGCATAGTTTCCATCAGATTTAACGACTAAAACTGGCTCACTGGTATAGTAGCTATTTGTAAAGTTAATTTCTTTTTTACGTTCTTCAGTGGGGCTCATACCAGCGATGATGAGATCGATTTTACCAGATGTTAAGGCAGGGACTAGACCTTCCCATTTGGTTTTTACGACTAAAGGTTCTTTACCGAGCGCTTCAGCTATCTTTTTAGCAACTTGAACGTCGTATCCGTTGGCGTATTGATTGGTACCTTCAATTTTAACAGCTCCGTTGGAGTTGTCATCTTGCGTCCAGTTAAATGGTGCATAAGCCGCCTCCATACCGACACGCAAGTACTCATCGGCTTGAGCAGACGTCATTCCTCCGAAGGTGACCGCTAAAGCGATAAGTAAGGTCATTAGTATTTTTTTCATTAAGTACTCCTATTAAAATGTATTACCTTACTATTTTACAGGAAAATAGAGGGTATTTCAATATAAGTGACTATAAAAAATAAGAGCGATTTTAGACAAGATAGGACATAATGATAAAAGGGTTCTCTCTCTTGTAAATGTTTTTGGAATTTGCTATAATAAGGCGATGAAAAAATAAGGAGAAATCATGTTAATTATTGAATTGTTAAAAGCTCTCATTTTTGGAGTAGTGGAAGGGATCACTGAGTGGCTACCCGTTTCTAGTACGGGTCATTTGATTTTGGTTCAAGAGTTTATTAACTTCTCTGGACAAGACAAGGCTTTTTTAGATGTATTTAATGTTGTTATTCAGCTAGGTGCTATTATGGCTGTGGTAGTAGTTTACTTTAAGCGTCTTAATCCATTTCAACCAGGTAAGACAAAGCTTGAGATGACAGAAACATTTCAACTGTGGCTTAAAGTCGTGATTGCTATTATTCCTGTGATGATTGCTGGCTTGTTATGGGATGATTGGTTTGAGGCGCACTTTTATAACTTTGTTTCAGTAGCTTTGATGCTAATTTTATATGGTTTTATTTTTATTTGGATTGAAAATCGTCAAAAGGGTGTGAAACCAAAAATCACTAGTTTATCTGAGTTATCTTACCAGACGGCTCTTTTTATTGGATTATTCCAATTGTTAAGTCTTATGCCAGGGACAAGTCGTTCTGGAGCAACGATTATTGGAGGGCTTTTGTTAGGGACTAGCCGTGCAGTTGTGACAGAATTTACGTTCTTTTTAGGGATTCCTGTCATGTTTGGGGCAAGTTTGTTAAAAATTGTAAAATTTATTAAAGATGGACATCATTTTGTAGTGGATCAATTGTTAATTTTGAGCTTTGCTATGATTGTTGCTTTTGTGGTGAGTCTATTTGCTATCCGTTTCTTAACTAACTTTGTTAAAAAACATGATTTCAAGATTTTTGGTTATTACCGCATTGTTTTGGGATTGCTTTTGTTGATTTACTATGCTTTTAGTATTTTTCTTGCATAACATAAATGTAGGGCTAGGATTGATATTCCTAGCCTTTTCTGCTTAAAATTGAAAAAAAATGGGCTTTCCTGTATAATAAAATGAATAAACAGTGCGAGGAATAGATAAGATATGGAAATGAAGATTATCAGTGACTCAACGGTTAAAATCACGATTACTCTAGAAGATTTGGAAGAACGTGATATGGAGTTGAGTGACTTTTTAGTACCACAAGAAAAAACAGAGGAATTTTTTTACTCTATCTTAGATGAAATTGAGCTCCCAGAAAGTTTTAAAAACAGTGGGATGTTAAGTTTTAGAGTAACACCAAAACCAAAACATATTGATGTTTTTGTGACTAAATCTGATTTTAATAAAGAAATGAAATTAGAAGATTTACCTGACTTGGCAGATCTGGATGACGTTTCAGATATGACACCTGAAGATCTTTTGAAAACATTGGAAAAAGCTATGAAAGATGTCAGTGATCCAGAAGCTCAAGCGCGTTTAGAGGAGGCTGAAAAACAAGAACGGTTGTCTTCTTCCGCGGATGAAGAGTCAGAGGAAGAAGAGGTTTTGGGTGTCCATGCTTATGTTTTACATTTTTTAGATATTAGAGATGTAATTCGATTTGCTCACTCAAATCAAGAAGAAATTACTTTATCAGAATTATACAAGGATAAGACAGGTTATTATTTAGCAATTTTAATGGATTTGTCAGGAAAACGTCCTTATTATGCAGAATGGGTTAAAGCAAGGTTTTTAGAATTTTCTAGTGATACTACAAAAACACGTCCTTATCTTGCAGAGCATGCTCAATTGATTTTAGCTAATGAAGCTGTTGAGCAACTAAGTGCTCTCAAGTATCAACTGGAGATTGACTAAGTTATGACGGCTTTTACACTTGATTATATTTTAGTATTAATCGCTGCATTTATGATGTCTCTTATTTTGACGCCTATAGTTCGATTTTTATCCTTTAGAGTGGGAGCGGTTGACAATCCCAATGCTAGGCGTATCAATAAGGTTCCTATGCCTAGTGCTGGGGGGTTAGCAATATTTTTTTCTTTCTTGATTGCAACCCTTATTTTGATGCCACTTGTTTTAAAAAACTGGGAACAATCTTATTTTCATTATATTTTACCTGTGGTAGTAGGCGCGGCTATTATAGTCATCACAGGTTTTATAGATGATATTTATGAGTTGAAACCAAGAGTAAAGATGATAGGAATTGTGTTAGCAGCCGTTTTGGTTTGGTATTTTACGGAGTTTCGGTTCGATAGTTTTAAAATTCCGTTTGGTGGTCCATTAATTCAGTTTAGTCCCATACTCACTTTTATTGTGACGGTGATTTGGATTGTAGGTATTACAAATGCTGTTAATTTTTTAGATGGTTTAGATGGCTTGGTTTCAGGAGTAGCGATTATTTCTCTGACGACAATGGGATTAATTTCTAATTTCTTTCTTTTTAAGTCAGACATTTATTTGACGCTCACCATTTTCGTCTTGATTATGTCTATTGCAGGCTTTTTTCCTTATAATTACAATCCAGCTATCATTTATTTAGGGGATACTGGTGCTCTCTTTATTGGATTTATGATTGGTGTTTTATCTTTACAAGGGTTAAAAAATGCAACGGCTGTAGCCGTTCTATCACCAGTTTTAGTTTTGGGAGTTCCTATTGTTGACACCGCAGTAGCTATTTTAAGACGTAAGCTTTCTGGAAAGAAAATTTCAGAAGCTGACCGCATGCATCTCCATCATAGATTGCTTGCTATGGGCTTTACTCACCGAGGTGCTGTTTTGGTAGTCTATGGCATTGCTATGTTATTTTCTTTGACGTCTCTTTTGCTCAATGTTTCAAGTCGTATTGGAGGAATCTTACTTCTTCTTGGAATGGGCATTATTGTGGAACTTTTTGTAGAAAACTTAGAGATTTTAGGTGAAGGAAGAACACCCGTTTTGAATCTGTTGAAATTTATCGGCAATAGCTCTTATCGTCAAGAGGTGCTTGAAAAACGTAAGCAAAGAAAATAATGATGTTATTAAAAGCTCCGATTTGGAGCTTTTTTTGATGTTGAAAGGTTGGAGGAGGCTTTGTGACGATATAAGGGAAATCCGCTTTTCTATAAGCCGATTGATAGAGAAAGTAGTGATTTTTTGTTATAATGATTCTTGTTAAACAAGAAAGGAGCGTACAATGTCTGTACTTGAAATAAAAGATCTTCATGTTTCTATTGAAGATAAAGAAATCTTAAAAGGTGTGAATTTAACACTTAAAACTGGAGAAGTAGCAGCGATCATGGGGCCTAATGGAACAGGGAAATCCACGCTATCTGCAGCAATCATGGGAAATCCCAATTTTGAGGTCACTCAGGGTGAGATTCTTTTTGATGGTGAAAATATTCTAGAATTAGAAGTTGACGAACGTGCACGTCTAGGCTTGTTTCTTGCCATGCAATATCCTTCTGAGATTCCAGGTATTACTAATGCAGAGTTTATTCGTGCGGCCATGAATGCTGGTAAAGAAGATGACGAGAAGATTTCAGTCATGGATTTTATCACCAAGTTGGATGAAAAAATGGAATTGCTTGGTATGAAAGAAGAAATGGCAGAGCGCTACCTCAACGAAGGTTTCTCAGGTGGTGAGAAAAAACGAAATGAGATTTTGCAATTATTGATGCTTGAACCTAAGTTTGCCCTTCTTGATGAGATTGACTCTGGTTTAGATATTGATGCCCTTAAAGTCGTTTCAAAAGGTGTTAATGCGATGCGTGGTGAAGGTTTTGGTGCCATGATTATTACGCACTACCAACGTTTGTTGAATTATATTACTCCAGATGTCGTTCACGTTATGATGAATGGACGCGTGGTTCTCTCAGGTGGTGCCGAATTGGCAGCGCGTCTTGAAAAAGAAGGTTATGCTAAAATTGCTGAAGAACTTGGTCTGGAATACACAGAGGAAGTTTAAGAATCCAGCCTTTATTCTATAAGGAGTAAACATGACAAGAGATAATATTTTAAACTTCTCACAAAGTAAAGCCGAACCTATTTGGCTTCAAGAGCGCCGTTTAGCAGCTTTTGATAAACTTGAGGAGTTGGCACTTCCAGTGATTGAACGTGTCAAGTTTCAACGCTGGAATTTAGGTGATGGGACATTAACAGAGACAGATGTAGTCGGTACAGTTCCAGATTTTACTGCTTTAGGAGAAAATCCTAAACTGGTTCAGGTGGGAACACAGACTGTTATGGAGCAATTATCACCAGACTTAATGGCAAAAGGGGTAGTCTTTACAGATTTTTATTCTGCACTAGATGAAATTCCAGAGATTATTGAAAAACACTTTGGATCTGCGGTTGCCTTTGATGAACATAGGCTTGCGGCTTACCATACGGCTTACTTTAATAGTGCAGCTGTGCTTTATGTGCCAGATAATGTTGAGATTGACCTTCCTATAGAGGGAATTTTTCTGCAAGATAGCACCTCTTCTGTTCCTTTTAATAAGCACATTTTACTGATTGTAGGAAAACACTCTAAAGTGAATTACTTAGAACGTTTTGAAACGATTGGTTTAGGTGATGTACCAGTTTCAGCCAATATTTCAGTGGAAGTTATTGCTGAAGCGGGTAGTCAAGTGAAGTTTTCTGCTATTGACCGCTTAGGTGAAAATGTTACAACTTTTATTAGTCGTAGAGGACGTCTAGGCAATGATGCTAGCATTGACTGGGCACTTGGTGTGATGAATGAAGGAAATGTCGTCGCAGATTTTGATAGTGATCTTATCGGAAACGGCAGTCACGCTAATCTTAAAGTGGTTGCTGCATCAAGCGGTCGTCAAGTTCAAGGGATTGATACCCGTGTGACCAACTATGGACACAATTCTGTAGGGCATATTTTGCAACATGGGGTTATCTTAGAACGTGGGACATTGACATTTAATGGAATTGGTCATATCATTAAAGGAGCAAAAGGAGCAGATGCGCAACAAGAAAGCCGTGTCTTGATGTTATCAGATAAGGCACGAAGTGATGCCAATCCGATTCTTTTAATTGATGAAAATGAAGTAACAGCAGGCCATGCTGCTTCTATTGGTCAGGTTGATCCTGAAGATATGTATTACCTGATGAGTCGTGGTATTGATCAAGCTACTGCAGAACGCTTGGTTATCCGCGGTTTCCTAGGAGCAGTCATTACAGAGATTCCTGTCAAAGAAGTTCGTGATGAAATGATTGCTGTCTTGGATAAAAAATTAGATAAGAGATAAAAGATGAGCCAGTTTGATAGTTACCATATTCGAGAGGATTTTCCGATTTTAGACCAATGGGTTCATGATGAGCCTTTAGTTTACCTTGATAATGCTGCCACAACACAAAAACCGAAACAAGTTTTGGAGACATTGACCCATTACTATGAAACTAATAATGCTAATGTTCACCGTGGAGTTCATACCTTGGCAGAGCGGGCGACTGCAGACTATGAAGCTGCGCGTGAAAAAATACGTGCTTTCATCAATGCCAAAACTTCAAAGGAAATCCTTTTTACTAGAGGGACGACAACTAGTCTAAACTGGGTTGCACAATTTGCAACAGAACAACTATCAAAAGGAGATGAGGTGATGATTTCTATTATGGAACATCATTCTAATATCATTCCTTGGCAAGAAGTCTGCCGCAAAACAGGTGCGAAGCTGACCTATGTCTATCTAAAAGATGGCCAATTAGATTTGGATGATTTGCGATCAAAGTTAAGCTCTAAAACAAAATTTGTTAGCATTGCTCATGTTTCAAATGTTCTTGGTTGTACGAATCCTGTTAAAGAGATTGCTGAGTTAGCTCATCAAGTAGGAGCCTACATGGTTGTGGATGGGGCTCAGTCTATCCCTCATATGAAGATTGATGTTCAGGATCTAGATTGTGATTTTTTTGCTTTTTCTGGCCATAAGATGATGGGTCCAACGGGAATTGGAGTTCTCTATGGTAAAAAAGAGCTATTGAATGCCATGTCACCTATTGAATTTGGTGGAGAGATGATTGACTTTGTTTATGAACAAGAAGCAACATGGAAAGAGTTGCCTTGGAAATTTGAAGCTGGAACGCCTAACATTGCTGGGGCAATTGCTTTAGGGGCTGCGGTGGATTATTTAACAGGCATCGGTATGGACGCTATTTATGCTTATGAACAAGAGTTAGTGGATTATGTCTTACCAAAACTTCAAGCGATTGAAGGGCTAACAGTCTATGGGCCGCAAGAAACTAAAGAGCACAGTGGTGTGATAGCATTTAATCTAGATGGGCTACATCCTCATGATGTTGCAACAGCTCTTGATTACGAGGGTGTTGCAGTACGAGCAGGACACCATTGTGCCCAACCTTTGATTCATCATCTAGGAATTTCATCGGCTGCCAGAGCTAGTTTTTATATTTATAATACCAAAGAAGATTGTGACAAGTTGGTTGAAGCAATAGAAAAGACAAAGGAGTTTTTCCATGGCACTCTCTAAATTAGACTCTCTTTATATGGCAGTAGTGGCTGATCATTCTAAACACCCTCATCATCATGGTTTTTTAGAAGGAGTTGAGCAGATTAATCTGAACAACCCGACCTGTGGGGATGTGATTAGTTTATCTGTTAAACTAGAGGATGATCGTATTGCAGATATTGCTTTTGCAGGAGATGGGTGTACGATTTCAACAGCCTCTTCTAGTATGATGACGGATGCTGTTTTAGGAAAAAGCAGAGCTGAAGCTTTAGAGTTAGCGGATATTTTTTCTGAGATGGTTCAAGGAAAGGTGGACAGCAGACAAAAATCTTTGGGAGAAGCTTCCCTATTAGCAGGTGTTTCTAAGTTTCCTCAACGAATCAAATGCTCGACACTAGCTTGGAATGCCTTGCGAAAAGCACTTGAAGAAAATTAACCGATAAAAAATCTTATAGATTTTAATCATAAAAAACGCAACTGACAAAACTCTTTTGTTTTCTGTTTAAAGATTTTGTCGGATGATAAGAAAGGATTGTTATGTCTGAAAATGAAAAGGTAGAGCCAAAGCCGATTGATCTTGGTGAATATAAATTTGGCTTTCATGACGATGTCACTCCTCTTATCTCAACAGGTAAGGGATTGACAGAAGCAGTTGTCCGTGAGTTATCAGCTGCTAAAAATGAACCTGAGTGGATGTTAGATTTCCGTTTGAAATCTCTTGAAACCTTTAATAAAATGCCCATGCAAGAATGGGGACCAGATCTTTCTGATATTAATTTTGATGATATTATCTATTATCAAAAAGCATCTGACAGACCAGCGCGTTCATGGGAAGATGTTCCAGAAAAAATTAAAGAGACTTTTGAGCGTATTGGGATTCCAGAAGCAGAACGTGCTTATCTAGCAGGAGCTTCTGCTCAGTATGAATCTGAAGTGGTTTACCACAACATGAAAGAAGAGTTTGAAAAGTTAGGCATTATCTTTACAGATACAGACTCTGCTTTGAAAGAATATCCAGATTTGTTTAAGCAGTATTTTGCAAAATTGGTGCCGCCAACTGATAATAAGTTAGCTGCTCTAAACTCAGCTGTATGGTCTGGTGGGACGTTTATTTATGTTCCAAAAGGAGTTAAGGTGGACATTCCACTTCAAACGTATTTCCGTATTAACAATGAAAATACTGGACAATTTGAACGGACTTTGATTATTGTTG
>CAMCQB010000067.1 GCA_945876895.1 uncultured Streptococcus sp. | reverse complement strand
ATCAAGCCAATCATTTCCACCAAACTGTCAGGTGTCAGCTTGATTTGCTCAATAGTCTTCTGATCGGTATTGAGGAACTGGGCAATGTCCCCCTGCAACCAGTTGGATACCTGTTTGGCATCACCACCTGCTGCTACTGCTGCTTCAAAGAAGTCAGACAGAGCCTTGGTAGAAGTCAACTGACCTGCATCATAGGCTGTCAAGCCCAAGTTTTCCACGTAGTTAGCACGACGTTCTTTTGGAAATTCAGGTAACGTTTCACGAACTTCTTCAATCCAGGCATCATCAATCTCATAAAGAGGAAGATCTGGTTCTGGGAAATAGCGGTAGTCTGATGATCCTTCCTTAACTCGCATGAGAATCGTCTCGCCAGTAGCTTCATCATAACGACGAGTTTCCTGCTGGATTTGACCACCTGATCGTAAAATCTTCGCTTGACGTTCTACTTCATGTTGGAGCCCTTTTTTCACATAGTTAAAGGAGTTAAAGTTTTTAATTTCTGTCTTAGTTCCAAAAGCTTCTTGACCATAAGGACGAAGAGAAATATTGGCATCCACACGCATGGACCCTTCTTCCATCTTGACATCTGAAATTCCTGTGTACTGAATAATTTCCTTAAGAGCTGTCAAGTAGGCGTAAGCTTCCTCAGGAGAACGCATATCTGCTTCTGATACAATCTCAATCAATGGTACACCCTGACGGTTGAGATCCACATAGGAATAACCATCTGTACCGTGAGTGTTCTTTCCTGCATCCTCTTCTAAATGCGCACGCTCGATACGAATTTTCTTAGTTGAGCCATCTTCTAGTTCTATCTCAATCCAACCATTATAACCAATTGGCTCATCAAACTGAGAAATCTGATAAGCTTTAGGGTTATCAGGGTAAAAATAGTTTTTACGGTCAAAATGCATCTCCTTGTGGATAGCCATATTTAAAGCCAAGGCAGCCTTAATCCCCGCATCAACAACCCCTTTATTAAGAACAGGAAGAACTCCTGGGAAGGACCAGTCAATCACATTGGTATTGGCATTTGGGTCCTCACCAAAATGAGCAGAAGAAGGTGAGAAAATTTTAGAATTGGTGTTTAACTCAACATGGACCTCAAGTCCAATGACAGTTTCAAAGTTCATTTACTTGTCACCTCCAAAAATCACTGGTTGTTGTTTATGGTAATCAGTTGTCGCTTCAAACGCTGATGCCGCTTGATAGATGGTTTCTTCTGAATATTTTGGACCAATCAGTTGTAATCCTACAGGTAAGCCCTCTACAAAACCAGCTGGAATGGAAATTCCTGGAAGACCTGCAAGGTTAACTGGGATTGTTAATAAATCTGCTAAGTACATAGCTACTGGGTCATGATTCAAGGTGTCAAGACCAAAAGCAACTGTCGGAGCTGTCGGACCTAAAATCAAATCATAGTCTGCAAAGACTTTTTCAAAATCTTGAATAATCAAGCTACGGACTTGACCTGCTTTTTTGAAATAAGCATCATAATAACCAGATGACAAACTAAAAGTTCCTAGCATAATACGACGCTTCACTTCTTCACCGAATCCTTGGCTACGTGTTTTCACATAAATCTCTTCTAAATTCTTAGCATCGTCTGCGCGGAAACCATAGCGAATCCCATCAAAACGTTGCAAGTTAGAAGAAGCTTCTGATGATGCAATGATATAATAAACTGCAACACCATATTTAGAATGTGGTAGGCTAACCTCTTCCACTACAGCACCTAGTGACTCAAAATGTTTGGCTGCTTTTAAGATAGTATCCTTAACTGCTGGGTCAATTCCTTCACCTATATATTCTTTAGGGAGGGCAATCTTCATTCCTTTGATTTCTTGACCAATCTTACTTGTAAAATCTGCAATCTCATTGACTGTAGAGGTGGAGTCTTTAGCATCGTGACCTGAAATAACATTTAAAAGTTGTGCATTTTCTTTTACTGTTTGTGAAAATGGACCAATCTGGTCAAGTGAAGAACCAAAGGCAATCAAGCCAAAGCGCGAAACGGTTCCATAAGTTGGTTTTAACCCAATAATCCCATTAAAAGCTGCAGGTTGACGAATAGAACCACCTGTATCCGAACCAAGCGATAAGCGGACCTGACCAGATGCAACTGCTGCTGCAGAACCACTTGATGACCCACCTGGGACTTTCGTTTGGTCCCAAGCATTTTTAGTAGCACCATAATAAGAGGTCTCACCTGATCCTCCCATGGCAAACTCATCCATGTTAGTCTTACCAATCACCACCATATCCTTGGCATAGGCTTGTGCCACCGCTGTTGCATCAAAGATTGGTTCGTAGTTGTATAACATTTTTGAAGCAGCTGTTGTTAAAATCCCTTTAGTTGAAATATTGTCTTTAACCGCTAAAGGAATACCTGACAGAAGATTATCAGCATCAATTCCTTTTTCATCAACACGCGCTGCCTGAGCAAGCGCTGCTTCTTCAGCAATTGTAATAAAACTTCCAACAGCATCTTCACGGCTTTTAATATCTTCAAGCGTTGCCTTGGTTAACTCAAGGGCTGAGATTTCTTTTTTCACCAGAAGATCATGTAATTCTTCAATAGTCTTATGATTAAATGTCATTAAGCATCTCCTCCCCCATCCAAAATGGCTGGAACTTTAATAAAGTTATCTTGTGATTCTGGGACATTTTTAAAGAGCTCTGAGCGGTCATCCCCTTTTTGAGCCACATCTTCACGCAAGACATTTTTTCGATCTGCCATGGTTGTTGTAACCGCGACACCTGTTGTATCCACTTCGTTTAAGAGCTCAACCATATCAACAATTTTACTTAGAGTTGTCGCAAACTCTGCGGTTTCTTCGTCACTAAAAGACAGTTTTGACAACTGAGCAACGTGACGAACTTCTGCTTCAGAAATTTTCATTTTGAGCTTATCCTCCAATTAGTCTATCGTTTTTTATTATACCACATTTTAAAGTAATCACCTATCTTCTTTTCTTGCTAAACTCACAGCAAATGTAAAAAGAGCTGGGATAAACCAACTCTTTATTTGATGATCCTAGCACCTAGAACCTGTTGAAAATGCGCCAAAGCCCAATCGTGATTTTCTTTTGTCAGACTGGCAACAGCTTTTTCTGGAATTTCAATCTGATAACCTAAATTATAAGCATCAATGGCTGTGTGTAAAACACAAATATCTGTCAACACCCCTGTTAACACAAGGGTATCAACACGACGCTCACGTAAACGAATATCCAAATCAGTCCCTGAAAATGCTGAATAATGGCGCTTATCCATCCAAAAAACACGGCTATCTGAGTGATGTTCTTGATAAAAATCCGACAATTTCCCATAAAGGGTACGGCCGTTAGTTCCTATAATATTATGCGGAGGAAAAAGATTGGTTTCTGGATGAAATTTATCCCCCTCATCATGACCGTCAATCGCAAAAAAGATATAATCTCCTGCCTCGTAAGCGGCCCGAGTGACTTGATAAATAGCCTCTGAAATCGCTTGAGCAGGCTCTCCTGCTGTTAATTTACCGTCATCAGCCACAAAATCATAGGTGTAATCAATTGAAATTAAAGCTTTTACCATAGCCTATTCGTAATCCTTAATCTTATCAAAAATGCCTTCGTTAATGACTTTTAGATAGGTCCCCTTCATTCCTAAAGAGCGACTCTCAATAATCCCTGCACTCTCTAGCTTACGAAGAGCATTAACAATAACAGAACGAGTAATGCCAATACGATCTGCAATAACAGATGCCGTCAAGCGCCCTTCTGTTCCGTTTAATTCACCCAAAATCGCTGCAACAGCTTTCATTTCTGAATAAGAAAGGGTGTTAATCGCCATATTAACAGCTGTTTGCTTACGAATGGTTTCTTCTAAATTCTCAGTTTGAAGATTAAGCAGTTGTAAACCAACTACTGTTGAGGCAATCTCAACCAGGATAAGATCATCATCGTTAAACTCTTTATCATTACGCCAAATAATCAGTGTCCCTAGACGCATCCCTCCACCATAAATAGGGGCAATAGTCGTCAAGCCATCAGGATAGATATCCTTAGACTCCACAGGGAAAATTGTTAAATTGCTGTCAATAGGAAGGTTCGCCTCAGTATCATAGACACGACTCACCGATTTAACATAAGTTTCAGGAAATTTTTTAGCTTCAAAAAATTCTTCGACACGATCGGTATTGGTCTTGTACTTCATTGCGTAACCAAGTAAAACACCGCCACCATTGATAATACAAGCGTTACAATCAATAATATTAGCAAGTTGATCAGCCATAATATTGTATGGTAACTCTCCTTGCAGACTATCGACTGAGCGTTGTAAAATCGATGTTATTTTTCTTGTTTTTGATAATAAATTTGCCATTTTTTACTCTTTCTTTGATCATTCCCCCCAATTATAACAAAGCTCTTCTTAAATTGCAAACAATTATCAGAAAATTCCCTACATTATTTTAATTTAATAATTTCTGTTTTTTAACGACGGTATTGACGAAGGAAACGCTCCATTTTTTCCTGTATTTCTGCCAATTCTTCTACTCGTGGCAGATAAACAATACGGAAATGATCTGGATCCTTCCAGTTGAAACCTCGTCCATGAACTAACATGACTTTTTCTTGCTTCAAGAAATTCAGGACAAACTGTTCATCATCCGTGATATTATACATGGTCGTATCAATTTTAGGGAAGATATATAAGCCCGCCTTAGGCTTAACAGCTGACAAACCAGGGATATCTTGGATGGCTTTAGTGATAAACTCACGTTGCTCGTAAAGACGCCCTCCAGGTATTAACAACTCATCTACTGACTGATAGCCACCAAGAGAAGTCTGAACCACCTGTTGCGCCAAGACATTTGAACAAAGACGCATATTTGATAGCATGTTTAGACCTTCAATATAGCCTTTGACATGTTCTTTAGGACCAGATAAAACCATCCACCCTACACGGAAACCACAAATACGGTGTGATTTTGATAGCCCGTTCATCGTGACCACAAATAAATCTGGTGCTAGACTCGCGATAGGAATATGCGTTGCCCCATCAAAGACCATACGGTCATAAATCTCATCTGAATAAATAATCAAGTCATGTTGACGAGCTATCTCAATAATCTGCTCTAAAATATCTTTTGGATAAAGGGCACCTGTTGGATTATTAGGATTGATGAGAACAATAGCCTTAGTATTTGATGTGATCTTAGACTTAATGTCATCTATATCAGGGTTCCACTCTGCCTGCTCATCACAGATATAATGCACCGCATGACCACCAGCAAGACTGACCGCTGCCGTCCAAAGAGGATAGTCTGGCATAGGAACCAAAACCTCATCTCCATTATCTAATAAAGCCTGCATACTCATCGTAATCAGCTCACTGACACCATTTCCGATGTAAATATCTTCAACGTCAACATCTGGAATATTTTTTAGCTGACAATATTGCATAATGGCTTTTCGAGCACTAAAAATCCCTTTACTATCTGAATAACCTTCACTGTCACGCGCATTCATGATAAGATCTCGAATCACTTCATCAGGAGCTGTGAAACCAAATTCTGCTGGGTTCCCAGTGTTTAGACGCAGAATCTTCTCTCCATTAGCTCGCATACGCATGGCTTCATCTAATACTGGTCCACGAATATCATAAGCAACATGCTCTAATTTCGATGATTTATCAAAATATTTCATAATCATACCTCAAATTTTTTACTTGTTAAAATTATAAACTAAATTTATAAAAAGGTGAACTAAATATATTTTTTCAACTAAGAAGGCTTAAAAAGCGCATCACATATGAATCATTCTCCTCTAGAGACTTCTTAGCTTCCTTAACTAAATTAGGATAATCCGTAATCATACCATCGACTGAGCTGTTCAGATATTTTTCGATTTGATCCTCATCATTTACTGTCCAAACATAGAGCGATTTTTTTAGATACTTAGCTTCTAAAGCCAGACGTTCGCGATATGAAAAATCTTCAATAACCCAAAAATCAACCTTATTTTTGTCAAAATTCCCAATCTGTAAAGGAATGACATAACCTGTCTGTATCTCTGGTGCCAATCGTTCTATTTTTTCCATCACTGATAAATCTAGCGACATGGCTTGGTAATCTTTTTCAACACCCAACTCTTTCATCTTATCTACAAATAACTGGGCGTAGTCATCTGGCTCTGACCCATGTGGTTTCAACTCAACTAACAATTTGACACCTAGCTCTTTTGCCCTTGCGACATAATCTTCAAAAGAAGAAATTGTACTCTGGTGACCATCTTGATGAATCGCAAGTCCCACAACCTCACTTGCTTTGAGATCACTAACATTTTTATCAACCCCAGCGAGACGACTGAGATTATTGTCATGAATAACCACAAAGTGATGGTCCTTGGTTAATAAGATATCCATCTCAACATAGTCCACACCTTGTTTGGCAGCCCCTTCAAGTGCTTCAATCGAATTTTCCACACCCTTTGACACGTCTCCTCTATGTGCAATTGTTTTAATATTTTTATTAAAAGCTGCGCCACTAAAACGCTCCCAATTCCAAGCCATCGTGACTAGTCCCATAGCAGTGACCAAGGTCATTAAAGCTAAGAGTCTTTTTTTCTTTCTAACTTTTGGGACAGAAATAAGATAAGGACTTTTATCTTCATGGATACTGGATAAAAGATAAGAAATAGAAGATAACTTAGATAATAATGAGGCTGAATACAGCACTCCCCATGAAAAGCTTAAAAAGATTGTTTGTAATATCAGATGTTTTTCACTACTATCAATATAATTTAAGCCCATTATAATCAGCAAAGCAATGCTAAATAAGGTCACTAAAATGACCGATTCAATAACAGCTAGCTGCCATAAAATCGTAAATGTTTTCTTTTTAGTGAGTTGCCAACTTTCTTTCATGTTAGACAAAAACGGAGCTTCTTTTATCACTGTTAAAGGAAGGGTATAAATAAAGCGAATATTCAAATAAAAAACCAAAATCCCCATTGCCATCATGATATACCGAGTAGGACTACTTTTCATGAGCTCATCGGTAATAAATTTGGGAATGTAAAGTTTTTCAACTAAAGAAGATGCCATCACATATTGCACCACGGGGACAGTTAAGATCAGGTAACCGATAAAGGCAAATAAATGAAAACCAGAGATGGATCTTAAAAATGGCTTAATTTTAAACAAAGACCGCTTAATCGTTACCCTTATTGGACTATCTTTTTGACGAATAATCTCTACTAAAATAGAAAATTCCATATAAACCAAAAAAGCAACCGCAAAGAAATAAAGGATAAATCCCAGTAACGTTAAAGGATTCAAAAAGAAATCAGCTAGATTATCCTTATTGAGTTGGACTTGATTTCCTAAAAATAAAATCAACGAAAAAAGCTCTGATAAGATATAAATCCCTATAGTGGTTAAAAATAGCTGTAGTAGCAGGGCTTTTAAAATATAGGTATATTTATGTTGATAAAGATCTCTTAAAACTTTCCTAATCATTTTTTCTCCCTTCATTTTTCTTTATTCTAACAGAAAATTTCTCACTGGCATCAAAAAATTTTCATCTTTTTTGTAAAAACGCTTTCATTTTTTTAAAAAAAGGAGTACAATAAAATCATAAAAGATAAGGAGGTCAAACTTATGTCACATCAATATGAACGTATCCTAGTTGCTATTGACGGTTCTTATGAATCTGAGCTTGCTTTTGAAAAAGCGGTTAATGTCGCTCTCAGAAATGGTGCTGAGCTTCTTTTGACTCATGTTATCGATACTCGTGCCCTCCAGAGTGTTGCCACTTTTGATGCTTATGTTTATGAAAAACTTGAACAAGAGGCTAAGGAGGTTTTGAATGATTATGAGCAACAAGCTAATAAAAAAGGACTATTAAAGGTTAAAAAGGTTATTGAATTTGGCAACCCAAAACCACTTTTAGCTACTGAAATTCCTGATCGTGAAGGGGTGGATCTTATCATGGTCGGAGCAACTGGGCTAAATACTTTTGAACGCCTGCTCATAGGCTCTTCATCAGAATACATTCTTCGCCATGCAAAAGTTGATCTGCTTATCGTCCGTGATCCTGAAAAAACTTTCTAAACATTAAAGCTTGAGATTACTATCTTAAGTTTCTAATCTAAAAAAGTGAAACCGATTAAATCATCGATTTCACTTTTTATTTTTTATCCTAAATAGGTTGGTGAACAAGTTGTCTTATCGTTTATTATTACTGCATCTCCCCAAAACTATTTAGGGACACAAAAATCATTCCAAAACTTAGCTGAACGATCAGCTAACAACTGGTTTTTTCCTTCTATTCTATGGAACTTAGCTTTAATTAGTGATACGTTTTTCTGTCTCTAGGTCAAAGAAGTGGCCTTTAGCAACATTAAACGTCAAATCAACACTCTCTCCTGGTTCATGGAAGTCACGGGCATCAACACGTGAGGCAAATTCTGTTTGACCAATTCTCACATACAGCATGGTCTCGCTACCTAAAAGCTCTGAAACCACAACTTCTGCTTGAACATTAGCACTTGGGAAGGTTTCTTTAACGATTTCTTTACTTGAAATATCTTCTGGACGAATCCCAAAAATCACTTTTTTCCCAAGGTAACCTTTTGCTTCTAAGACTTTTTCCTGTCCAGCCGGAAGAGCAATTCTAAAGCCATCATCACTACGAATCTCACCCTTATCAACTGTCACCTCAAAGAAGTTCATAGCTGGGCTTCCAATAAAGCCTGCGACAAACTTATTAGCTGGTTCATTGTAAAGTTCTTGCGGTGTTCCAATTTGCTCAATACGACCTATAGAGCCTGATTTATCTGGGTTTTTAGTGGCACTCATGATGACAATGCGATCTGCCAAAGTCA
>CAMCQB010000066.1 GCA_945876895.1 uncultured Streptococcus sp. | reverse complement strand
GTTTTGTCAGCTTTACGGGCTCCGACAGCAAAATCTTCACCCTCAAATTCACTCTTAATAATATTGTACTGATCCAACTCACCTTCTTGTTGAAGATAATAATTAGCATACACACGATCGATCAATAAACCATCAATACGATCTGATTTTAAATCAATCAATGCTTGTGTGAATGTCTCATACTGAGTAGCATCGTTATCTTTTACAATATCTTTCAAGACTTCTGGATTCGCCGTAAAAGTATCATAACCTGATGAACCAGATTGTGCTCCCAAGACTTTATCCTTCATTCCAGCAAATGTTGTGATACCTGAAGATTTCTTAGTGACTAAAACTTGCTCATTTTTCATATAAGAATTGGTAAACAAGACTTTCTCTTCTCGCTCACTTGTCTTAGAGTAACCATTCCAAATCAAATCAATTTTTCCATTATTTAATTCAGTTTCTTTCAAATCCCAATTGATAGGCTGCCATTTTACTTTGATACCATATTCTTCAAAAACAGCTGTCGCTAAATCAATATCAAATCCAACATTTTTTCCATCTTTATCCTTATATCCCATAGGAACAAAGGTATTATCAAAACCAATCGTGATAGTTTTTTCTTTCTCATAAGTTGACCATTTGTCCTCAGCAGTATCTGACTTACTACCACAGGCAACTAAAACAAAGCCAGTCAACACTGATAGCATAACTAATAATAACTTCTTCATCTTCACAACCTCACTTATTTTATTTAGGATTAATTTTTAATATCTTGTCAGAAATATTTTCAGCAAATTGCATATCATGCGTTACCACAATTTGTGTAATTCCTATCTCACGGTTTTGTAAAATTAACTTTTCCACTTCCTGCCTTAACTCAGGATCTAGAGCGCTCGTTGGCTCATCATAACCAATAATTTTGGGATCGATCATCATCGCTCTAGCCAAGGCAACACGTTGTTTTTGCCCACCAGATAAAGAGTGTGGATAAGCTTTGGCATGATCAGCTAGACCTAATCGCTCAAGTAAATCCATAGCCTTACTCTCAGCATCGCTCTTTGAAATATTCATCGTTTTAATTGGTGAGAGGGTCAAGTTATCAAGTACTGTTAAATGTGGAAACAACTGAAAATCTTGAAAAACAAATCCTAATAAATTTTTTGATTCTAAATGATCAACTGGAACAGACTCTCCCTTATAAACAACCTCACCTGAATCAATACTCTCTAATCCAGCTAGCATTCGAAGTAAAGTGGTCTTTCCTCCACCAGATTGACCAACAATCGCTAAAACTTTTCCTTCTGATACGGTCAAGTTAAAGTTCTCGAAAATTTTCTTATCTCCAAATCTTTTGGAAATCTGTTTTAATTCTAACATAGATCACCTTATTTATAATAATTAAATTTTTTCTCTACACGTTTAGAGGCAACTGTCAACACTCCAATAAGTAAGAGATAGATTCCACCTGCAATAAACATTGGTGCTAGAGTAGCATCACGGTTAGCTGCTGTTTTACTTGCTAACAAAAGATCACCAACACCCAAAACATAGACAAGGGAAGAATCTTTCACAAGATTAATAATTTCATTAAATACACTTGGTAGGACAATTTTAATAACCTGTGGTAAGATAATATAACGAATTGTTTGAAGCTGATTAAACTTCAATACTTTTGCCGCCTCATATTGCCCTTTTGGAATAGCCTCAATTCCTCCACGGAAAATTTCAGCAAAATAGGCTGCATAATTTAGGGTAAAAGCTAAAATTGCTGCAGGCATACGATCAAAGGTCACACCAACAGATGGGAGGACATAGTAGAAAAAAATTAATTGCAATAGTAGAGGGGTTCCTCGCATCACCCAAACATAGACAGTTAATAGCCATTGTAGAGGCTTAAATTTTATCTGCATCAAAAAGGCCAAGGCTGCCCCTAATGGAATGGATAATATAATAACGATAAAAAATACTTGTAACGTTACAAGAGCCCCATCTAATAAACTGGGTAAAACTTCAAATATATAAGACATTGTTACTCCTAAAAAAACGATAACTACTATTATTATACCAAAAACATGAACATTTATACAGTTCTTTTTCAGGCTTTACTATTAATTTCTTCAAACCCTATAAATTTTTTCAAGTACCAACACTCAATGAATATTAGATAAAAAAACTAGGAACATTGTTCCTAGCTATAATCTTTCTATAGTTTTTTTACAAACTCTGATTTTAATTTCATTGCACCAAAACCATCAACTTTACAATCAATGTTATGGTCACCCTCTACTAAGCGAATATTCTTAACACGTGTTCCCTGTTTTATATCTTTAGGGGCACCTTTGACTTTAAGGTCTTTAATAACTGTAACAGTGTCACCGTCAGATAAACGAGTTCCGTTGCTATCTAGAACGACTAAACCTTCCTCTTCTTCTGATACTTCACTTGGTGACCATTCATAAGCACATTCTGGACAAACTAATAAAGTTCCATCTTCATAAACATACTCTGAGTTACATTTTGGACAATTTGGTAAAGACATACAAGCTCCTTTGATTTTTTTCTATACTATTTTACTCTACTGTAACAGATTTGGCAAGGTTACGTGGTTTATCAACATCAAGACCTCTTTGAAGGGTCGCATAATAAGCAATTAATTGCGTTGGGACTACCATTGCAATAGCTGATAAGAACGGATGAACACTTCTTACAGTAATGTCATCTCCTTCTTTAGCCATATTTTCATCTACAATGGTTAAAACATTTGCTCCACGTGCAACAACTTCTTGGATATTCCCTCGTGTATGGGCTGCTAAATGTGGATGATTTGAAATCAAAGCTAAAACTGGAACACCATCTTCAATCAATGAGATTGTTCCATGTTTCAATTCTCCTGCCGCAAAGCCTTCACATTGAATATAGGATATCTCTTTTAATTTCAAGCTTGCTTCCATAGAGACGTAATAATCACTACCACGTCCAATATAAAATGCATTGCGAGAGGTTGAAAGAAGACTGGATACCTTTTTCTCAATCAACTCTTTTTCAGACAGACTTGATTCAATTGATTGTGCAACTAAAGATAGCTCATGAACTAAATCAAACGTCTTAGCCAAAGGATTTCCATTGGCATCCCCAACTGCTTTTGCTAAAATGGCTAATGTTGCAATTTGTGCTGTATAGGCTTTAGTTGAAGCTACTGCAATTTCTGGACCTGCATGCAATAACATCGTGTGTGTTGCCTCACGAGAAAGTGTTGAACCTGGAACATTAGTAACCGTTAAACTTGGAATACCCATCTCATTTGCCTTAACCAGTACTTGGCGACTATCTGCAGTTTCTCCAGACTGACTAATCATAATAAATAAAGGCTTCTGACTCAATAAAGGCATGTTATAACCCCACTCTGAAGCAATTCCTAATTCAACAGGGGTATCAGTTAGTTTTTCAAGAAAATCTTTGGAGGCAAAACCAGCATGATACGAAGTTCCCGCAGCTAGAATATAGATACGGTCAGCATCTTGCACAGCCTTAATAATATCTTTATCAATAGTAACTTGACCAGCTTCATTAGTATAAGCGCTAATTAATTTACGCATTACTGTAGGCTGCTCGTCAATTTCTTTTAACATGTAATAAGGGTAGGTCCCTTTACCGATATCTGATAAGTCTAACTCTGCAGTATATGACGTGCGCTCTACACTATCACCAGCATAAGTCTGGATAGACACCTGATCCTTGGTCACCACAACCAGTTCCTTGTCATGAATTTCCATAAATTCACTTGTTTCACGAATCATGGCCATAGCATCTGAACAAACCATATTATAACCGTCACCCAAGCCAATTAAAAGTGGTGATTTATTTTTAGCTACATATATGGTTTCTGAGTCCTCAGTATCAATTAATGCAAAAGCATAAGAACCTTCAATGACATGAAGTGCTTTTCTAAAAGCTTCCAAAGTCGAAAGTCCCTCTTCTTCCACAAATTTACCAACCAAATGAACAGCAATTTCAGTATCCGTCTGACCTTTAAAGTGATGATTTGAAAGATAAGTCTCTTTAATCTCAGCATAATTTTCTATCACACCATTATGAACAAGCACTAGACGACCTGTCTCAGATTGATGTGGATGCGCATTATCTTCCGTTGGCTTCCCGTGCGTTGCCCAACGCGTATGACCAATACCTGCGGTACCTTGATCTCCATCTGTCAATTTTGCTTTTAATTCTGCAATGCGACCAACAGATTTGACCAATTTCCCTTTTTCTTCTTGAGATACCACAAATACACCTGCAGAATCATATCCTCGATATTCTAACTTTTCTAATCCTTGAATTAAGATATCTGTTGCATTGGTATTTCCAACAACGCCAACTATTCCACACATAAAATTTTACCTAGTATCGTTACTAGCCTCTCTATTCATATTTAAAATTGGTATAGTCAAAAAGACTATCCCGAACTACTTAAGTCAGTATATAACAATAAAACAAACTTGTCAACAAGAAAAATTGGTATAGTCAATTTAGCATTAAAAAAAGAGTAGCTACAACTACTCTACATCTAGAAAACCAAATTGACTTAAGGGGAATAACTTAAACGTCACAACACCTTTAATTTGACTCTTATCAATCAAGCCAAATTGACGGCTATCTTTTAAATTACGTCGATTATCATTTAAAACCAGATATTTTCCTTTAGGAATCTCACTCAAATCATGTTGATTAGAAATGGTAGCCAAGGTAAAGTCTTGAGTATAGGGAGATTCATTTGAAGCATCTGAAAGAAATGCCGATTTTAACTTCTCAATATAAGCCTGACTCTCAACAGAATTATTTAAGTAAAAAATATCATCCATATAGGTGACACTTTCCCCCTCACTAGCAATAACACGTCCAATATAAGTCTGATGGTTTACTTCATAAACGATAAAATCCTTATATTTAGGCTCCTGTTTAGCATGAACAAGTAAAATCTCATTTTCTTTAAAATAAGAATTTTCATCTGATGACTTTACTTGATAAGTAGAAAACACAAAAACCCTCAATAAAATCACTATTCCAACAATAAGAACACCAATTATCGTATTTGTAATCAAATCTCGTTTTACCATAACTTCTCCTAACTTTATGCTTACCATTATATCATGTTTTCTGATATAAAAAAAGCAAGCAAATTAAAGTACAGGCATGAAAATTTTCCCATCCCCTTTGCAATATCTGTCCCTCGCATGCGCATTGGTTTATCCTTGCCTTGTCAATATCTTATCAAAATGATTTAAGTAACAGACATATAAACCGTAACCACTTTACACCAAGACTAATTTTTGATTTGAAGATAAAAAAGAAACGACCACTTGATTCACTCTCGTACTTGGTTATGAGTCATCCACTAAAGTTGATAATGAGGGCAAAATGCCTCAAAACAAAAATAAAAGCCAACTGCACAAGGATGAAACCTTGATACAATAGGCTTTTAAAAATCTTATTATTTTACAGTGCGGATACGCATTGTATTTGTACCACCAGTACCAACTGGTACACCAGCTACGATAACAATGTTATCACCTGATTCAACAAGACCGCTTTCAAGAGCAACTTTTTCTGCTACATCAAACATATCATCAGTTGATGATGGTTTGTCCGTAACAACTGGAATAACACCCCAGTTAATCATCAATGATTTTTGTATTTTTTCATCAAATGTAATAGCCAAGATATCTGCATCTGGACGGTATTTTGAAATAGCACGAGCTGTTGAACCAGATTCAGTAAGAGCAACTACCAATTTAATTTCCATAGAATTAGTTGCATCTTTAACAGCAGAAGCCACTACTTCTGTTTTATTAGTACGCTCAAAGTTAGCTGAGTTCAAACGACCATACTCTTTAAGAAGAGTTTGAGCATTTTTGTCAATTGTAGCCATTGTACGAACTGACTCAACTGGGTATTTACCATTTGCTGATTCACCTGAAAGCATAGTTGCATCAGTACCATCGATAACAGCGTTAAATACGTCTGATACCTCTGAACGAGTTGCACGTGGCTTATCAGTCATAGTCTCAAGCATGTTAGTTGCTGTAATAACAGCTTTACCAGCTGCGTTAACTTTTGTGATGATCATTTTTTGGTAAACTGGAACCATTTCAAATGGAACCTCAATACCCATGTCACCACGAGCAATCATGATCCCATCTGAAGCTTCGATGATTTCATCAATATTGTCAATACCTTGTTGGTTTTCAATTTTTGAGAACAATTGAACGTGTTCGTTACCAGTTTCTTTAAGAATGTTACGAACTTCTTCAACATCTTTAGCAGTACGAACAAATGAAATAGCAATAAAGTTAAGACCTTGCTCAAGACCAAAACGGATATCTGCGTTATCGCGTTCTGCAAGAGCTGGGAAAGGAATTTTAGTGTTAGGGATATTCACACCTTTTTGCTTAGCGATTACACCATCATTTTCCACAACAACTTCAAACTCACGAGTTGCTTCATCTTTAGCTACAACAGAAAGACCAAGTTTACCATCATCAACAAGAACTTGACGACCAACTTCAACATCATCAAAAATGTCAAGGCCACCAGCTACGTTCAATGCGATAACTTCTTTAGTTGACTTGATACCTTGTTTTGTAGCAACACGTAGTTTGTCACCAGTTTTGTATGAATATTCTTTTGCATCGTCTGCAAACAATTCTGTACGAATTTCTGGTCCTTTAGTATCTAGAAGGAAACCAACTTTTTGTCCTGCAATTTCTTCTGCACGACGTACAGTAGCCATACGCTCACCTTGCTCTGCATGGTCACCGTGTGAGAAGTTGAAACGGAAAACGTTAGCTCCTTCTTTAATTAATTCAGCAATTTTTTGTGCTGAAGCTTCAACATCAAGTTTTTCACCCCAGTATCCATCTTCGCCGAATTTTTTACCACCACGGATTTCTACCGCAGGACCAAGTGTTGCAACGATTTTTACGCGTTTATTCATAATAAATAAAACTCCCTTTTATAGTTTGTCGCTAAACGACATAGTAATAACAAATGTAAACGAAATAAGATAATTTTCTTAATGAGCTAATTTGCGGTTCAAGTCAGCAAAGTCAAGACGTGCTTTATGCGGATTGTTAACAATAATCTTACCACCTTCACCCAAGCTAAACAATGCATTTTCTTCTGCCGTACCAAGAATTGGGCTTTCTACCAACTCTTCGTTATGAATACCGACAGCAAGACCACCACGACCTGCTTTAAGTAAATCAACAGCATGTGCTCCCATCCATGATGCCAACACACGATCACGCGCACTTGGAGAACCACCACGAAGGATATGTCCAAGGTTTGTGACACGAAGGTCGCTAGTATCGCCTGCTTCTTTTAGCTTAGCTGCAAAAGCATCACCACTCATCACACCTTCTGCAAGAACAATAATGTGATGATTTTTTCCAAGTTCATAACCTTTGTTAATAGTTGAAACGACATCATTGATATCAAATTCTTCTTCTGGAACAATGATTTGGTCTGCACCAGATGCAATACCTGACCAAAGAGCGATATCCCCAGCATTACGTCCCATTACCTCAACCACAAAAGTACGTTTATGACTTGATGAGGTATCGCGAAGCTTGTCAATCGCTTCTGTAGCTGTACTCACAGCTGTATCAAATCCAATTGTGTAGTCAGTACCCACAATATCGTTATCAATTGTACCAGGTACACCAACTGCAGGAAAACCGTGCTCTGTCAAACGCATAGCTCCGTGGTAAGAACCATCACCACCGATAACAACTACGCCTTCAATACCGTGTTTTTTTAATTGCTCAATACCAGCGAGTTGTCCTTCAAGTTTTGCAAACTCTGGGTAGCGCGCTGAATAAAGGAAGGTTCCACCACGTGAAATTTTATCACCAACTGCACGTGAATCAAGTGGAAAAATGTCTCCAGCAACCATGCCAGCATAGCCATAGTTGATGCCGTAAACTTCCATACCTTCTGACATTGCTTTGCGAACAACTGCACGAACAGCAGCATTCATACCAGGAGCGTCACCGCCACTAGTCAAAACAGCAATACGTTTCATTTTGCTTGATACTCCTTTTTTATTTTTAACGTTTTTATTATAGCATATCTACTCTAAAATTGCTTACAATTTCTTATCTTTTTTAACGAAAAACCGTTTTCATAACGATTGTGCTTAATTCTTTTTCTAAATTTTCACTTTTTTGAACCAGAAAGCGCTGACTACGAATGGTCTCCTTGCGATCACTATAATGAATCAGTACTGGGATATTTCCTGGGTAACGTGCTAAAATAGCTGCCACCTCTTGATCTTTGTCATGATTGACCATCTGGATCCAGAACTTTTCCATTACAACTAACTCAAGCTGATTGAGTACCATCTGCAAGCGCCCATCTCTTTCTTGAATGCGCCCAATCATATAATATAAGTTTCCTTCATTAAGTTGCTCTTTCAGATGGTGATATTGTTCTGGAAAAACCGTGACATCCAGTTTTTTCTGCGTATCACTTACTGTTAAAAATGCCATTTGTTGTCCTTTGGTTTTTGTTCGGATTAATTTTATCCTCTCTAGCTGGACAAGGATTGTTGCTTGTTGACCACTAGATAAATCGACAATGCGAGAAAATGGATGAACGCTGGTTCTCATCGCTTCTTGTAAAGGATGGGGGCTAAGACCGATGCCTAAAATCTCTTGCTCAAATTGGTATTTCTCAACACTATTAAAATCCTCACTCTCAAGCCAATGGTAAGATGAATCCGCAAAAAGACTGCCCAATTCGTTGACAAAAATCAAAAGATGATCGAGGTTTAACAAAATTTTCTTACGATTTTTTTCAAAGTCATCAAACAGTCCAACTTTTACCATCGTTTCTAGTATTTCTAACTTCTGATAGTTTTCTGGTAAGCGCATCAGAAAATCTTCAATACT
>CAMCQB010000065.1 GCA_945876895.1 uncultured Streptococcus sp. | reverse complement strand
AAAAAAGCTTGACAGTTTCAAGCTTTTTTATTATTCCAACATCTGACTCATTAGGTAAGCATGGATGAGTTTTTCGGTAGCTTCGATGGAGTCTGTATGGGTGCGTTCATAGGCATGGCTAGCTTCAATGCCTGCACCTAAAAGTGCGTGGCGTACCTCTGCTCCAGCTCGCATAGCAGCTGAGGCATCCGAACCATAGTAGGGGTAGATGTCTAATTTGTAGGGAATTTGGTGTGCTTCTGCTAGTTGGACGATGTGTTGGCGGAGGCCATAGTGGTAAGGTCCAGAAGCATCTTTGACACAGATAGAGACGGTGTATTCGTCTGTTTGTTGGTCATCTCCTATAGCTCCCATATCGACAGCTAAATACTCTAGAGTTTTTTCAGGGATACTAGAGTTGGCACCGTGTCCTAATTCTTCAAAAGCGCTAAAGTAGAAGTGGGTTGTGTAGGGGAGTTTCACTTGATTATGTTGGTATTGTCTTAGGAGGTTTAAAAGGATGGCTGCCGAAACTTTGTCATCTAGGTGACGTGATTTGATAAAACCAGTTGGGGTAATCTGGGTTCTTGGATCAAAGGAAATAAAGTCTCCGACCTGGATGCCAAGTGCGCGTGTTTCTTCAGCTGTGGTGACTTTTTCATCTAGTCGGACTTCCATATTGGTCTGATTGCGTTCAGCAGTTCCAGCATCCTTATAGACATGAACAGAAGTTTGGTGCATGAGGATCGTCCCTGATATGGTTTTGCCATTTTGAGAAACATGGACGGTACAGTTTTCCCCTTCTATGGCATTGTAGGTGAAACCACCGATCAAATCAAGTTTGAGACGCCCATCTGGCTTGATGGCACGTACCATAGCCCCCAAGGTGTCTAGATGGGCAGTTAGTAGCCGATGCTGATCATCATTTTTTCCCATTATGGTAACAAGCAGACCATCTTTTGGGGTGCGTTTGGCTTTGTAACCTAAGGAAGTGACCTCAGCTTCAACGTAGTCCATGATAGCCTTGGTAAATCCTGTTGGAGAAGGGATTTGAGTGAGTTTGGTAAGATAAGTTAGGGTTTCTGACATAAACGTTCCTTTTCTATTGAGATATGATAAGTCCATTATAGGATTTTTAACAGTGGCTTTCAAGAAGAAGTGAGGTATTAAAGCTTAATCTGCTGTCTGATTTTGGTAAAGTTTTTTTATTTTTAGGCTAAAAAATGGTAAAATGGGAACAATATAATTTAAGTTGATGATTGTAAAGAGGAAAGAGATGCCTAAAGAAAAAAATTTGACAGGAGAAGAGGTTCTGACACTTGCAGCCTCTTATCTGAATGAGGAAGATGTCGCCTTTGTTAAGAAAGCTTTAGAATACGGAGAAAAGGCCCATGAGGGACAATTTAGAAAATCTGGTGAGCCTTACTATATCCATCCTATCCAAGTTGCTGGTATTTTAGCTCAGCTACACTTAGATGCTGTTACGGTGGCTTGTGGCTTCTTACATGACGTGGTTGAGGATACGCCTTACACTTTAGATGACATTGAGGAGGCTTTTGGTCCAGATGTTAGGATGATTGTTAATGGCGTCACCAAGCTTGGAAAAGTGGAGTATAAATCTCATGAGGAGCAGCTAGCAGAAAATCATCGCAAGATGTTGATGGCCATGTCTCAAGATATTCGTGTGATTTTGGTGAAGTTAGCAGACCGCCTTCATAATATGCGCACACTCAAACATTTACGCCCAGACAAGCAAAAACGTATTTCACGTGAAACGCTAGAAATTTATGCCCCACTAGCTCATCGTCTAGGGATTAGCCGTGTAAAATGGGAACTTGAAGACCTGTCTTTTCGCTATCTTAATGAACAGGAATTTTATCGTATTTCCCACATGATGACGGAAAAACGTCGTGAGCGTGAAGCTTTAGTGGATGAAATTGTCAATAAAATTAAAACCTATACCGAAGAACAAGGTCTTCATGGAGATGTTTATGGTCGTCCAAAGCATATTTACTCCATTTACCGTAAAATGCATGATAAGAAAAAACGCTTTGATCAAATCTTTGATCTGACGGCCATTCGTTGTATCATGGAGACTCACAGTGATGTTTATGCCATGTTGGGCTACATCCATGAGTTGTGGCGTCCTATGCCTGGTCGTTTTAAGGACTATATTGCCAATCCTAAAGCCAATGGTTACCAGTCTATCCATACAACTGTCTATGGTCCGAAAGGTCCTATTGAGATTCAGATTCGTACCCGTGAGATGCATGAAGTGGCGGAGTACGGGGTAGCTGCACACTGGGCTTACAAAAAAGGCATGAAAGACAAAGTTGACGGACGTGAACAAGCTCTTGGCATGAACTGGATTAAGGAATTAGTGGAGCTTCAAGATGCCTCTAGTGATGCGCAAGATTTTGTTGATTCGGTTAAAGAAGATATCTTTGCTGAACGCATCTATGTTTTTACCCCAACAGGTGCTGTACAGGAGTTACCGAAAGATTCAGGTCCAATTGATTTTGCTTATGCTATTCATACCCAAGTTGGAGAAAAAGCAACAGGTGCCAAAGTAAATGGTCGCATGGTGCCATTGACGGCAAAATTAAAAACAGGTGATGTTGTTGAAATTGTCACCAACAGTAATTCTTTTGGTCCAAGCCGTGATTGGATTAACATTGTTAAGACCAATAAGGCTAGAAATAAAATTCGCCAGTTCTTTAAGCATCAAGATAAAGAGCTCTCGGTACATAAAGGCCGTGAGATGCTGATTGATTACTTCCAAGAACAGGGATATGTTGCCAATCGCTACCTTGATCGTAAGCATATTGAAGATATTTTACCTAAGGTCAGCTACCGTAATGAAGAGGCACTTTACGCGGCTATCGGTTTTGGCGAAATTAGCCCTATTAGTGTTTTCAACAAATTAACTGAAAAAGAACGTCGCGAAGAAGAACGCGCTAAAGCTAAAGCAGAAGCAGATGAGCTACTAAATGGTGGCGAAATCAAACATGAGAAAAAGGATGTTTTAAAAGTTAAAAGTGAAAACGGGGTAATCATTCAAGGGGCATCAGGACTTCTTATGCGTATCGCCAAATGTTGTAACCCTGTCCCTGGTGATGCTATTGAAGGCTATATCACAAAAGGCCGTGGGGTTGCCATTCACCGATCTGACTGTCACAATATTAAGAGTCAGGAAGGCTACGAGCAACGCTTGATCGAAGTCGAATGGGATGATCAGCATTCAAGTAAGGATTACATGGCAGAAATTGACATCTATGGCTTGAACCGTTCTGGTCTTTTAAATGATGTCTTGCAAGTCTTGTCAAATATGACCAAGAGTGTATCTTCTGTTAATGCTCAACCAACAAAAGATATGAAGTTTGCTAATATTCATATTGCTTTTGGGATTCCGAACTTAGATAGTCTAACAACAGTGGTTGATAAGATAAAAGTGATTCCAGATGTTTATTCTGTTAAGCGAACAAATGGGTAGGTGCTAGATGAAGATTATCATTCAACGTGTTAAAGAAGCCTCTGTTGCTATTGAAGGAAAAAATCATGCCAGTATCAAACAAGGTTTTCTTCTTCTAGTTGGTGTTGCTCCAGATGATCAGCAAGACGATATGGACTATGCCATTCGAAAAATCGTTCAGATGCGGATCTTTTCTGATGAAAATGATAAGATGAACTTATCTTTGCAAGATATTAATGGTGAAATCTTATCTATCTCCCAATTTACCCTTTTTGCAGATACTAAAAAAGGAAATCGCCCAGCCTTTACAGGTGCCGCTAAGCCTGATTGGGCTAGCCAATTTTATGACCAATTTAATCAAAAATTGGCACAGTTAGTACCCGTTAAAACTGGTATTTTTGGAGCTGATATGCAGGTATCTTTAATTAATGATGGTCCAGTGACCATCATTCTAGATACAAAGCACAGATAGAGTTTAGAAGGACCTGTATAGTTTTTCTTTGATCAAATCCCTTGCCGTTAGGTAAGGGATTTGATGCTTTTAGATGGTGGTGGCTTGTTTTTGAAAAGGTTTTCGCTTGATGGTATAATAGAAGTGAAAAAGAGATACGGGGTGATTCTGATGTTGGTTTTAAGCTTTAATAGTGACCGTATCTGGTCTGTGGGAATTTGGTTACTACTTTTTGTGATCCTTCGTTATCTTGGTCGGCAAGATGCAAGTGACAAGAATCAAAAAGGTTCTTTCGGGACCTTGCTTTGAGATATTTTCTAATGTTTGGAGGTGATGATGATGTTAAAGGACCTTCTTGAAATTTTATTCATTATTACGCTAACTGGGGTGGGAGTCTGGTCCTGTGTTCAATTGATTAGGATTTTTGAACATCATATGGAAGACGTTTAAAGAGGCGGACGAAAGTCCACCTCTTTTTTACTGATGAAGATGACTAAGGATTGTCCATCACTTTTTAGTCAGATATAATGATTATTATATCATGAAAAAATGAAAAAAAAAAGACTTGTTTTTAATCATTTTTTTGTTATATTTAAGGTGTTCGGTACCGACAATAGAAAAATATGGCATACCTTAGTTATTTATCTGGAGTAAATGAGGAGGTAAATCATGGAAAATCTTAAAAAGTATCATTTCAATTTATTGTTACGAAAATGTACAGTTGGTATGTTGTTGGTAGCAGGAGGATTGTTAACAGGAATCGCCAACAGTTTCAGTAGTTGAGACACTTTCTGCAGTGTCAAATCCATTAGATAACCTAACGACAAGTGGAGATGTTATTGCGGATAGTTCTATACAACTCCAATCTCATGATAACTCTATTACTAATCCTGAGGTTGGAATTGTATCAGAAAAGGATTCGGTTGTATATAATTCTCAGGGTTCTAAAGGGATAAAAATTCTGTAGGACTTTATAATATCCATCTATATTATGTGAAAAATAATGATACTCTTGAGGGAGTTGCTACAGCAACAACAGTTGTTAATAGAAATACTTCTCAAGTAACCCTACCTCAAAGTGGTACTTATCATTTTACAAAGCGTTCTTATATAAAATCCTCCCCTACAATGTCTAGCCCTGATCTTGCGTATTATGATGCAGGTCAATCTGTTAATTATGATAAGGTATTAATTTCAGAAGGTTATCAGTGGATTAGTTACATTTCATATGCAGGCAATAGGAGATATATCGCTGTCAGTTAGGAGGCTTTAAAATGAAAAAAGTACATCTTAGTTTAGTGTGTTTAGCCGTGTTAATATTATTTAGTGGTTGTTGGAAAGAAGAAAGCAAGAGTCAGCAAGTGGAGTCTGTGCCTAAGACTAGTCAAAGTAGTCGTCCATCGCAATCAAAATCTTCCACTTCCAAGTCTTCCTCAACAGCTAGCTCTTCAAACCAAACTGAGTCCTCTCAAACAGTAGAAAAATTACAAGAGAATCAAGTCGATTCTTCAACTGAGCTTTCTGAGGATGCTTCTCTCAATTCAGCTGTGGAAACAGTGCCAGAATCATCTATGGAAGAAACAGTAGTATCAGATGGCGCAGTAGCTGAGCAAACCACTACTCCAGCACCACAAGGAGGAGAAGTCGCTTCTCTTTCTGCTCAAGAAGATGGGACACCTTCTGCTTTAAATCAGCTTATCAGTGGAGATTATAGTGCTATTGCGGGAACTTGGTCAGATAATCTAGGAAATAGTGTCGTTGTTGATGCTGGTGGAGAGGTTTAGATGGTGTATGCCGATGGTCGGATACTTACTTACCATATTATAGAAGGAACTGGGGCACTTCAAGGGATCCATGTTTATCAAGCTAGCATGGGTGATCCATCAGGTACAGCTAGTGTCCCTGATTTGCGCTACACAGCTTCTCAATCAGGTCAGGATGGTTTATATCTTGTACCAAGAGGAACAGAGGTTGGATTTAATACCTTGTACCGTACTTAATAAATGATTGATTTAGTTGATTTTATAAAAATAGGCTTGGGATAATTCCCAGGCCTTGTTTGATTGATCATTTACTTTTTCTTCTAGCAAAGTCCACAAATTTGAATTTTTCAAGTTTATGTCGGCTATCGGTATATTGAAATTGTGTCGTATCAGATAGATAAACCTTAGAGTTGACTGAAACCACATGAATATCAGAGCCTAGGTCTAGATAACGTCTATCTTTATCAGTGACATGGTCAATGATAATTTCTTTTTCAGCATAAGCAATATCAAGTTTGAGGTCTGTTTCAAGATAGTGATAGATGGAGCTTTGAGCGGTTTCTACTGTCATTTGGGGAACTATCTGTTTTAAGAGGTAATCTGTATCTAAGACGGAAGCCACCCCATCGACAATTCTAAGGCGGACAACGCGCCAAAGTAAGTCATTGATTTTAAAGCCTGTTTTTTTAGCCAAGTGTTCATCTGTGATGATTTTGTCAATACTAATCACCTTTGTTTGTGATTTGAGTCCGATAGATTCGACTAACTCTTGATAACTGGTCAGTTCAGATACAGGAAAATTGATTTGTTCTCGTTTGATGATCTGTGATCCTCTTCCTTGCATTTTTTGAATAAGTCCTGCATCATTCAGTAAGCGAAGGGCTTTTCTTATCGTATCACGACTAGCGTGATATTCTTTAGTTAGGGCTAACTCAGTAGGAAGGTAGTCTCCTGCTTGGTAAAATTGGGTGTGAATCTTATGTTCTAAATCATGGAAGATTTGGATATATTTTTTCATTAAAAGGCCTCCTTATTTTAATTTGTCTTTGAAAAGGCATACAAGATGACTTTATTTTATCAAAATTCTATTTTTTTTTGAAGAAAGGCTTGTGCTTGAATTTGCAATCGGTTACAATAAAACATGTAAAGGTTGTACGTACAAATTTATCAAAATAAGGAGGAAGCTAGGACTTACCTAGTCAGTAAAAAATGGGAAAATTTGAAAACCAAGCCCGCGAGATGCTTGAGGCGATTGGCGGCAAAGAAAATATCAGCGCAGTAACCCACTGTGCCACTCGTATGCGTTTTGTGCTTGTTGATGAGAAAAAAGCAGATGTGAAACGTATTGAAAACATCTCTCTAGTTAAAGGAACGTTCACAAACGCTGGTCAGTTCCAAGTAATCATTGGTAATGACGTGCCAATCTTCTACGGCGATTTCACAGCTGTATCAGGTATCGAAGGGGTTTCTAAAGAAGCAGCCAAGTCAGCTGCCAAAAGTAATCAAAACCCAGTTCAACGTGTCATGACCATGTTGGCTGAAATCTTTACCCCAATCATTCCAGCTCTTATCGTTGGTGGTTTGATTCTTGGTTTCCGTAACGTGCTTGAAGGCGTGCAGTTTTCAGCTCTTGATGGGAAAACTATTGTTGAAGTGTCTCCATTTTGGAGTGGGGTAAACCATTTCTTATGGTTGCCAGGTGAAGCGATTTTCCACTACTTACCAGTAGGGATTACTTGGTCTGTGACTCGTAAGATGGGAACTTCACAAATCCTTGGTATCGTTCTTGGGATCTGTTTGGTGTCGCCTCAATTGCTTAATGCCTATGCTGTGCCAAGCACATCAGCAGCAGAAATTGCTAAAGATTGGGTTTGGGACTTTGGCTTCTTCACTGTTAACCGTATCGGTTACCAAGCACAGGTTATTCCAGCTCTTCTAGCAGGTTTGTCACTAGCTTACCTTGAAAAATTCTGGCGCAAGGTTATTCCAGAAGTGGTTTCAATGATTTTTGTGCCATTCTTATCACTTGTTCCAGCTCTTATCCTAGCTCATACTGTTCTTGGTCCAATCGGATGGACTATCGGACAATGGCTATCAACAATTGTGCTTGCTGGTTTGACAGGACCGCTTAAATGGTTCTTTGGTGCAGTCTTTGGTGCCCTTTATGCACCATTTGTTATCACTGGTCTTCACCACATGACAAACGCCATCGATACCCAATTGATTGCAGATACAGGTGGAACTGGTCTATGGCCAATGATCGCTCTTTCAAACATTGCACAGGGATCAGCAGTATTTGCTTACTTCCTTATTAACCGTCACAACGAACGTGAGGCACAAATCTCACTTCCAGCAACTATCTCAGCTTATCTCGGAATTACTGAACCAGCTCTCTTTGGGGTTAATGTAAAATATGTTTACCCATTTGTAGCAGGTATGATTGGTTCAGGAATCGCAGGTTTACTTTCTGTAACCTTTAACATTCAAGCAGCTTCTATCGGTATCGGTGGTTTGCCAGGTATCTTATCGATTAAAGCGAATTACTGGGGAGCATTTGCTCTAGCTATGGCTGTTGCGATTGCAGTTCCAATGGCATTAACCTTTATCTTTAACCGTACAGGTGCTTTTTCCAAAAAAGATGACGAAGAAGCAGTGAGCCCAGCTCAAGCTTTAGCTGAAGTGGAGGAAAAAGAAGCGCCAGCAGTTGGCACAGTTGTCACAATCCAAAGCCCTCTTACTGGGGAAGCAAAACCTCTCTCAGAAGCAGTTGACCCTGTCTTTGCCCAAGGTGTGATGGGACAAGGTGTCCTTATCCAACCAACAGAAGGTCTGTTGACTGCTCCTGTATCTGGTGTGATTTCTGTTCTCTTCCCTTCAAAACATGCTGTCGGTATCTTGTCAGATGAAGGTGTTGAACTGTTGATGCACATTGGTATGGACACAGTTAACCTTGATGGCAAAGGTTTTGAAGCTCATGTGGCACAAGGCGATCGTGTAGCAGTGGGTGATAAATTGATCACATTTGATATGGATGTTATCAAAGAAGCTGGTTATGTTACGGAAACTCCAGTTATCGTCACTAACCAATATGATTACCAACCAGATGCGATTGGCGACTTACCACGTGAGATTAAACGTGGCGAAGATGTGATTAAAGCAAGTAAAATTTAAACATAAATCATGATTGAGACTTGGACAGCTTGGCCTAGTCTCTTTCACTTGATAAGTAAAGTAATAAGAAAAAAGCAGTGCTTTTATAAACTAGAGAAAGGAATAGAACCCGAGTGGAAGGCTTGAGTGAACAAGTTTTTCTCTCATGTTCTTGGTATCTTAATGATGGCAATCGACAAACGTAAAGTGGTGTACCAAATCTATCCCAAATCTTACAAGGACACGACAGGAAATGGTGTGGGGG
>CAMCQB010000064.1 GCA_945876895.1 uncultured Streptococcus sp. | reverse complement strand
ATGTGTGAAAGTCTCATTATCCACGGACATCGTATAACTTCCTAAACGTTTTGGAATAATTTCAATCTTATCTTTTTTAGGAACAATAAGAGATGACCCAATCGTGCGATAGACGCGATTGTTTAGACTAGAAATCTCTGTCAATTGCAAAGCTTCTATCGTCGGATGTAAAATAGCTCCGCCTAAAGACTTATTATAGGCAGTACTACCTGTTGGAGTTGATACGGATAAACCATCTCCTCTAAAACACTCAAATTGAACATGATTGATGATAACATCAGCCACCATTGTTTTTTCAATACTCTTAATCGTCGCCTCATTAAGTGCTCTTGCCGTAAGGACTCGTCCATCAGCCAAAGTGGTACGGATGTTTAAAACGGGATAGGAAACACTCTCCCCTTTGTCAGCCCGCAATGTTTCAATCAGCTCATCTACTTCAAAATCACGATAATCTGTATAAAAGCCTAGATGTCCTGTATGAACACCCACAAAACGTACTTTATCTAAAATCGATTCATACATATGAAAAGCTGATAAAAGCATCCCATCGCCACCTATTGAAATCACAATATCAGGATTTTTTTTTGTCAAATAAAAAGCTGGATCATCTCTTAAGACCGAAAAGAGTTTTGAGGCTACCCTTTTACTTTGAAATTTTCCATTAGCAATAATGGCTACTTTTTTCTTACCTGTAATACTCATCTGTGTCATCACTATTTCCCACACCATCACTTAATTTTCTATTTTCTGGATCAAATAAAAGCTGCGCTTCTTGAATGTCTTCACGTATTTTTCGCATTTCCATATCAAGTTGATAAGCTATTTTTGAGGTAATTTCTAATCGTTCGCGAATATCCACGGGAAACTCTCCCTTATACTTATAGTTGAGCGAATGTTCAATGGTAGCCCAAAAATTCATTGCCAAAGTGCGAATTTGAATTTCTGCCAAAACCGTTTTATAACCATTGATTGTTTCAACTGGATATTCAACAATAACATGATAAGAACGATAACCACTTGATTTCATATTATTAATATAATCACGCTCTTGAACAACCTTCATATCTCTTCTGCGTCTAATAAGTTCCAAAACTTCATCCACATCATCAACAAATTGAACCATGACACGAAGACCAGCAATATCTTGCATATCTTGAGCAAGGTGGTCTTCTTTAATTCCTCTTAGAACCATTTTTTCTTGGATACTTTCAACTGGTTTGACACGACCAGTGACAAATTCAATTGGTGAGTGCCGCTTTTGTTTACGAAATTGCTTGCGCATACCTCGAAGTTTAATTTTTAATTCTCCTACAGCCTGAATGTATGGATCTAGGAATTCTTCCCAATTTATTGCCACTAAGCAAATACTCCCATCTTGTAAAAACTCTTAAAATTTTATAGAATTATTCTAAATCTATTATAGCATACTTTTAAAGGGAGAAAAGAATAATGAAGCAGCTTGAAATTGAATACAAAACCTTGCTCCATCCAATAGAATATCAGAACCTTCTCAAATTGTTTACAACTGAACCTGTTACTCAAACCAATTATTATTTTGATACTCCTAACTTTGACATGAAGAAAAATAAATTATCTCTTCGTATTAGGACTTTCAAAACTGAGGCAGAATTAACACTAAAAATTCCACAAAAAGTTGGAAATATCGAACATAATCTCCCTTTATCCTTAGAGGAAGCCCATCACATTATTACTTCCGAAACCTTCCCTATAAACGACATCACTAAGCTCATCCAAACCTATCCTATAACACTTAGTGACCTTGGTCTTCTTGGACATTTGACGACTAAACGCTATGAAGAGCAAACACCAATTGGATTAATGGCTCTGGATAAAAATCACTACGCTGATCAGGTTGATTTTGAATTAGAGCTAGAAGTGAGTGACCCTGATAAAGGGAAGGAAGATTTTGAAAACTTTTTACAAGAACACCAGATTAAATTCAAATATGCTAAAAGTAAAGTTGCCCGTTTCTCTGCCACTTTGAACAGATAATATTGTCAACTTTCTTATTTTTACACTGAAATTTTTGAATTTTTTTGATAAAATAGTAGGGAATAAAGGAAAAAGGAGCCATATTGTCACAATGGTACAAAACATGAAACTCTTCTCGCTTACTTCAAACATCGAATTAGCAGAAAAAATTTCTCAAGCCTCTGGGATTCCATTGAGTAAATTGTCATCAAGACAATTTTCAGATGGAGAAATTATGATTAATATCGAAGAAAGTGTCCGTGGTTTTGATATTTATATTATTCAGTCCACTAGCTTTCCAGTAAATAATCATTTGATGGAACTATTGATTATGGTTGATGCTTGCAAGCGTGCATCCGCTAATTCTGTCAATGTCGTTATTCCTTACTTTGGCTACTCTAGACAGGATCGTATCGCTGCACCACGTGAACCACTAACAGCTAAATTAGTTGCCAATATGTTAGTCAAAGCTGGCGTTGATCGTGTATTGACACTTGACCTCCATGCTGTACAGGTACAAGGATTCTTTAACATTCCTGTTGATAACCTCTTTACTATGCCGCTTTTTGCCAAACATTACACTAGTCTTGGTTTAACTGGTGAAGACGTCGTGGTCGTTAGCCCTAAAAATTCTGGTATTAAACGGGCTCGTAGCTTGGCTGAACACCTTAATGCCCCTATCGCTATTATTGACTATGCTCAAGATGATTCTAACCGTGAAGAAGGTTATATCATAGGCGAGGTTGAAGGGAAAAAGGCTATTCTTATTGATGACATTATCAACACAGGTAAAACCTTTGCTGAAGCAGCAAAAATTGTTGAACGAGAAGGGGCAACTGAAATCTATGCTGTTGCTAGTCATGGATTATTTGCTGGAGGAGCAGCTGATATTTTATCAACCGCACCAATCAAAGAAATTGTTGTGACTGACTCTGTTGCAACCAAAGAAAAAACTCCTCAAAACCTAACCTACCTTACTGCTGCTAACCTCATCGGAGAAGCACTGGTTCGTATTCATACCAATAAACCTATCAGCCCCTTATTTGCATACCATCAATCAGAAAACAAATAAACATTTTTCACAAAACAATTTGAAGCTGGGTATCTGTCCCAGCTTCCTATTTTATATCTATCGAACTCCCTATTGTCATCAATAGGCATCCTAACACTATTACCATCCCAGTAGTACTGTAAAGTTCAACAGACCCTCCATAACAGATATACTATCACTTCTATTTGAAGTTTTTAGAAAGGATTCTAATCTAAATGATATATCTAGATAACGCTGCTACCACCGCTCTTCTTCCAGAAGTCATCGAAAAAATGACCGAAGTTATGACTTCAACTTATGGTAATCCTTCTAGCATTCATACCCTTGGACGAAAAGCAAATCAAGTGTTAAGGGAACAAAGAGAAAACGTTGCTCAACTATTAGGGACCAAAGCTGATCGTATCATTTTTACCTCTGGTGGTACAGAGAGTAATAATACAGCATTAAAAGGATATGCTTTAGCCAATCAATCAAAAGGAAAGCATATCATTTCGACGAGCATTGAGCATCACTCCGTCTTACATACCTTGTCATTTCTCGAGAAAGAATATGGTTTTGAGGTTACCTACCTCAAACCTGTAAATAAAACGATTTCTGTTCAACAAGTACAAGAGGCATTACGTGAGGATACCATCTTAGTTAGTATCATGTTTGCCAATAATGAAACCGGAAGCATTCATCCTATTCAAGAAATCGGACATCTACTCAAGCAACACCAAGCAGCATTTCATGTCGATGCTGTCCAGGTTGCTGGTAAACTTCCTCTTCTACCTGAACAACTAGGGATTGACTTTCTCTCAATCTCAGCACATAAATTTCATGGGCCAAAAGGTGTCGGTTTACTATATGCTGCTCCTCATCAGTTCCATAATCTTCTACATGGAGGCGATCAGGAGCAAAAACGTCGAGCTAGCACTGAAAATCTTGCTGGAATTGTAGGGATGGTGACGGCCTTACAATTAGCACATGACCATATGACCGAACACTTTAATACTGTAGAACAACTTAGAGGTGCTTTGCTCACCCAATTGGATCCTATTGACTACTATCTTAATGATAGTAAGAATAACTTACCACATGTCGTCAATATAGGATTTTCTGGATACCATAATAGTATCTTGCTCACCCAATTAGATCTTGCTGGTTTTTGTGTTTCGACGGGATCTGCTTGCACTGCAGGAACAGTTGAACCTAGCCATGTTTTAGAAGCTTTTTATGGTCAGGGAACTCCTCCCTTACAAGAATCCATTCGAATTAGTTTTTCACATCTTAACACTATAGATGAGATTACCTTGTTCGCTGAAAAAATCAAAGAAATAATAGGAAAGTAATTATGGCATTTCATCAAACAATCGAACTCAAAGACTGTCCTTTCATTTACAAGGTTAGTCCTCAAATTAAAAAATTTACCTTACGTGATAATACGTTCTCAACCTCAACCGTTGGGAACTACGAATTATCTCGCTTACTTGAAAAAGTCCCTAATTCAGGGGAAGGATTCTTGTTAAAAATTATCATTAACAAAGATTTGACTGGTGCTAAAATAAATATTACCGATAAATCAGGACTACGCTTAGTGAATATCTTTAAATCAGATGAACATAAAATTTTACCGATAAGATGATTGAAATTTTTTATACTAACGGACAGCAAGAATTTCAAGTTCAATATGACAATTATAACGAATTTGAACGCGCTCAATTTTCTTGTCTCACCCCAATTGCTGACCATTATAAAGTTACAAAAGTACTCTATAACGATCATTTATTAGACTATCATGATGTCATGGGAAATCTATACTTTTTCCTATCAAAGCTAGATCATAGTCAATATCAGTAATCTTTTTTTGAAAAAGGGCAAATAAAAAGGATTTAACAGTCTAACTGCTAAGTCCTTTTTATCATCTCTCAGATTATTTTCTAAGCAAATAAGTTGGTAAAGAAATTCACAATAGCTTGCCAAATGTTAGATAAAAAACCTTTTCCAGACTCCAATGCTTGATCTGTACTAAAATTAAGGTTGATTCCCTCAAAGGTTGATTTGGCTTGTGAGATGATACTATCTTTTAGTGAGGATACAGATTTTTTAAAACCATCGGTATTAATAATATCACTTTTTGATAAGTTGACCGCAAAATTCACAATTAGCGTGATTTGTTGGCTAGTCATACTTTCTGTTAAACCGTAACGAGATAAGGTATCCTCGACAATTTTTCTAACTTGTTCTTCAGTGAGTTGTTGATTAGAAGATTCCGCTAAAGCAGATTTAATATCAGTTAATGCAACATTTAATTTATCAGTATCATACCCTTCTTTTCCTTGGTTTTCCTCATTGATTGTCGAGAGAAGGCTGAGTTCCTCTGATGCTAAATTTTTGTTCTCAGAGCTAACCGTCACACCATTTTCTTCAAGAGAATAATAAATACCTGCAAGTGCACTTTCTCCTGTTACCGCAATAGGGGAGGCAACAGATATCTTTGCATGTTCAATCCCTAAGGTAATAGCTGCATTTCGATACATATCTTCTGTCACCTTTGTGATATTTTCTGGAGTAATAATTTCCACTTCTAAAGCTTTTGTAGAACCCAACTTTTGAATCTTAACAGAAGAATAAAGCTGTAAACTTGAGCCATCTACATCCATTATTTGACTATAAGCGTCTGTCGTTAATAACTTAACCTGAGTATCCTGACTGCTATCATATCCTAAAAGAGATAGGGTTTCTGCCTGTTGCTCTTCTGATAGAGAATATCCCAACACATAGTCAGGTTGAACATATGCTTCATCTATGACCGTTTGTACCTGACTACTTTCAGCTGCTAAAACGGACGTAAATGAAGTGAAAGCCAACACAGCTGTTGATAATGCATAAACGATTTTTTTAAAATTCATCATTTTTCCTTTCTATCTATAAAACAGCTCTTTTCAAAAACCTCTTGTCTTTATTATATCATGCCAAATTGATAAACAGTTACTTAAAACTTCACTCATGCAATTCCAGTGGTAAGCCATCGGGATCAAAAAAGAAGGTCATTTTTTTATTTGTGAATTGGTCATAACGAATAGGCTCGACCTCTATGCCTTTGGATTTTAATTCTTTAACAGCTTCTTCAATGGATTCTACATAAAAAGCTAAGTGCCTCAATCCACAAGCCTCGGGATAATTAGGACGACTAGGCGGTGCTACATAATCTGGTGATGATACTTTATTACCAAAAATTTCTAGTTCAATCTCCCCACACTTTAAATCTAATTTATAATCATGTCGATCTGGTCTATGGTTTTCTCTAATAATTTCAAATCCTAGTTGATGGACATAAAAATTTTTTGATCGTTCATAATCTGATACAATCAATGCCACATGATGGACTTTTTCTAATTTCATAATATTCCTCCACAATACTCTATAATAAAAAAGCCTAAAGGCTTTTTTATTATAGAGTCATCTGATTATAACTTTGTTCAAAAGCTTCAATAATGTCTGAGGAAGCTTTTGAAAACTCAACAGAGCCTTCATAAGTACCATGAACAATGGTACGTTGGGTTGCTTCTGCATCTGTACATGTTACCAATGTAATTTCAGATTTACCTGGTGTATCATCAACTACTTCAACATGATCAGGTGAAACAACTTTGATTTCTGTAATGACATAGGTATATACTTTATCCTTGTCAGTCACATAAATCTTCATTCCTTCTTTGGCATAATCCAAAGGTGAAAATAACATTTCCGAAGAGCCTGTCATCCCAAATACATGGTGACTCGCTAAGGCATAGTTATTCTCTCCTCCCATAACCTGATTTTCTTTCATCGTTCCTGCCCCATAGGTAAGAGCAGTGTTATCCAGTCCTTTAAAAATTGGAAGATTGATTTTTAGTTCTGGAATGGCAATCCCCCCGATAACTGGTAAACTTTGTTGCTCCATCTGAGCTGCCAGAACAGATTCTGAACTAATTGATTCGACCTTTGAAAAATCAAAAGTAGTATCGGCACTTTTATTTTCTTCAATGGTTTCTTTACTGACATTTGAAACTTGATATTTATTTGAATTCATCGCAATCAATGAATTTCGAATAGGTTTATTAAATACTAAAGCTAAACCTATTAGTACCATAATAACTAATAATATACTTGTAAAAATGCTACTTTTACGGCGTTTTCTTTTTTCCACCATTAATAAACTACTCCTTGTCCTGTACTAAATCGTCATCAGATTTTACCAATGCCAGCGTTATAATTTTAGCATTGGTATCTAAACGCATCAACTTCACACCAAGTGTAGCTCGTCCTGTTTGAGATATATCCGATACGCTTGTTCTAATGATAACACCTGTGTCTGTCATCAACATAATATCTTCATCACCTGAGACAGTAGCAAGCCCAGATAGGTATCCATTCTTTTCTGTGATGTTGGCTGTCTTCATGCCTTTTCCGCCTCTACCTTTTGTTGGATATTCTGATGCTAGAGTGCGCTTTCCATATCCTTTTTCGGTAATAACAAGCACTTCTTGTTGATCACAGATTGTGGCAGCACCGATCACATGATCGTTTTCTCTTAGGTTTATCCCTTTCACACCAGCAGCACTTCTTCCCATTTGGCGAATAACATCTTCTCTGAAACGTACAGAGTAACCTGCTCGTGTCCCCATAATGATATCTTCATCACCAGTTGTTAAAAGAACATTAATCAATTCATCCTGCTCACGTAAAGTGATAGCTTTTAAACCATTTTGACGAATATTAGCAAATTCAGAAGCTCTCGTTCGTTTGACTAAACCATTTCTTGTCGTGAAGAATAAACATTTTTGATCAAGATCTTCTGCTTTTAAGTTAATGATGGTCTGAATAGTTTCCCCTTCGTCTAATTTTAACAAATTCACAATAGGCAAACCTTTTGCTGTCCTGCCATACTCAGGAATTTCATAACCTTTTAGACGATAAACTCTTCCTCGATTAGTAAAGAAGAACATGGCATCATGTGTACTTGTTGAAACTAGATCTTTAACAAAATCATCATCATTTACACCTGTCCCTTGAACCCCTCGACCACCTCGTTTTTGAGTACGAAATTCATCTTGACTTAAACGTTTAATATAACCTTTATTAGACAAAGTAATCAAAACATCTTCTTCTTCAATCAAGTCCTCATCTTCTAATGTCAGAACCTCTCCAACCATTAACTCCGTTCGACGATGATCTGCAAATTTTCGTTTCACTTCATCTAACTCTTCTCTGATGATACGCACTACCCGTTCTGGATTTGCTAAAATATCTTTTAAATCAGCAATTAAAGCCAATAAGGCATCATATTCAGACTGAATCTTATCTCGTTCCAATCCTGTCAATCGACGTAGTCGCATATCTAAAATGGCTTGGCTCTGACGCTCTGATAATTGGAATCGACTCATTAACTCTGATTGTGCCAAGCTATCAGTCTCAGAGTTACGGATAATACGAATCACTTCATCAATGTGGTCTAAGGCAATCAATAAACCTTCTAAAATATGAGCCCTTGATTCCGCTTTATCTTTGTCAAATTGAGTCCGACGAACAATAACTTCCTTTTGATGCGCAATATAATTATCAAGAATTTGTCGTAGTGACAAAATCTTAGGAACTCCGTTTTCAATCGCCAACATATTAAAGCTAAAGTTCGTTTGTAAGCTTGTCAACTTAAATAAATTATTCAAAATAACATTAGCTGAGGCATCTCGCTTAACTTCAATCACAAAGCGTACACCTTCACGACTAGACTCATCACGGACAGCCGTAATCCCTTCAACTCGTTTTTCTTGGGCTAACTTAACAATATGCTCATGAACCTTAGTCTTATTAACCATATAAGGAAATTCACTAACAATAATCCGTTCACGGCCTGTTTTTGTCGTTTCTATCTCTGTTTTAGATCTAAGGGTAATAGATCCTTTTCCTGTCTCATAAGCTCTATGAATGCCTGATTTCCCCATGACTAAGGCACCTGTTGGGAAGTCAGGACCAGGAAGAACCTCCATCAAATCACGGGTTGTCACTTCTGGATTTTCCAGAACCAGTTTAACAGCATCAATAGTCTCTCCTAGGTTGTGAGGG
>CAMCQB010000063.1 GCA_945876895.1 uncultured Streptococcus sp. | reverse complement strand
AGTCGATAGGACTTTGGAGCCTTTTCAATATACTTTGTTATTGGGCGGTTACCTTAAGACTAACTTAAGACTCCTAAGCAATTGGTTTTTGGATAAAAAACTCATCTTATAGAAAAACACCTCAAAAGAGTCTGGACTCTCTTTTGAGGTGTTAGAGATAGAGCAAAAGTAAATAACTCCTAAAAGAATTCTATTTTTTCAACACATTTGAAAGTTTTTCCTCAACCAACTCTTTTTCTCTAGAAATTAAGTTAATTCGTGCTGAAATTTCTTTTATTCCCATCATAATATTTCGACTAATAGATAAGTCATTGAGCTGTGGCTCAAAGAAGGCTTTATACTCCTCTAAACGCTTCTCTGTTTTAAAAATATTTGCAGGATAGATAACAAATTTATCAAAACTCATGTCGCCACCTAAAGTAGCTTTGATCCACTCCCAATTTTCACGAGCCCAAGTCCAAGTAACTTCTTGTGTAAAGTTTCTGGATAAGAGTGGGTGATACCAACTCATCGCAAGATCTTGTGGTTTAACAATATCTTTATCCTTCAATCCATCAAGTAAATACTGGAGATTTTTAGCATCTCGTGTATAGGAGAGTGCTTGAGCTAATTGACGACGGAAAACACCATTATTCGTTTTAACATAAGTATCTAAATAAAGTTTCACAAGCTCTTCAGATTCAAATTGGCGAATTTGGTTAATCAAGATATATAATCGAATAGAAGCTGGGATAGACTCAATATCTTCTTTATACTCCTCAAAAATTATCTTAGCTTTATCTACCGCCATAGTGTTTTCTGCGTAAATCATCGCATTTAAAACACTTTGACGGACAAACTCGTCTTCATCTGATTCGCCAGATATTTTTTCAAATCCTAGACGTTCAAAATTATAAGCATGAATGGCTTCTATTAGGGCCTTGAAATCCTCTGCTGCTACTGTTCCTTCATCAATAAATTTAGATAAACCATTCGTTACTTGTACCATTGCGGTAACAACCATATGAGAGGTTTCATCTTTTAATTTTAATAGTAAAGGAATTAGTTCCGCATAAGAAATTTGACCAGATTCAGCCAGAAGGCGTCTATCTTGGATAAGTTGCAGTTTTGATGTTTTATCTAGGTCATGAAGATTGGCCATCACATCATCTAATAAGATACCCTCATAATTCGTGATATAATGTGCTGTATTTTCTGTATTTAAACGAAAAGCTGATTTATTTACTGTAGCTAACTGAGAGAAGTTAGGGATTTCTAAGCGTTCCGTAGTTAACAAATCTGGGATACCTTCCCAATTACTATTAAGTGGGATTTGCCAAATTCTCCCCTTATCCTCATGCTCACCAATAAAGAATTGCTTTTGGGTCAAAATTAAAGTGTCATTTTCCACACATGCTGTTACTACAGGATAACCTGGCTGTTCCAACCAAGCATCCATAAAATTAGCAACATTTTTACCACTTGCATCTGATAAGGCTTTCCATAAATCTCGACCTACCGTATTACCATATTGGAAGGTTTCAAAATAGCGATTTAAGCCAGAAGCAAAATCCTTATCTCCCAACCAACGACGTAACATATGCATTAGGCGACTACCTTTTGCGTAAACAATAGCAGGATCAAATAAGGTATTAATTTCATCAGGGTGATTAACTGTTACATGAACCGATTGAACACCGTCAGTTGCATCTCTTTGTAAAGCTAAAGGAACACCTGTTGTTTGAAAATCTTCAAAGATATTCCAGCTCGGCTCAATAGCGTCAAGAGAGACATATTCCATCATATTAGCGAAACTTTCATTCAGCCACAAGTCATCCCACCATTTCATGGTAACGAGATTCCCAAACCATTGATGAGCTAACTCATGGGCAACGACTAAAGCAACTTGCTGACGACTAAGTGCTGTTGAATTTTCATCCACCAATAAATAAACTTCGCGATAAGTTACAAGTCCCCAGTTCTCCATAGCTCCTGCTGAAAAGTCAGGTAAAGCCACATGATAGGACAAAGGAATTGGATATTTTACTCCGTAGTAGGATTCATAAAATTCGATAATGCGTACTGCAATATCCAAAGAAAAATCAAGAGAACTTAATGGATGAGCTTTGGTTGAAAAAATACCAACTTCTGTTCCATTTTGTGTCTTAGCAGTTTTGCCCTGTAAATCTCCTATTGCAAAAGCCAGTAGATAAGAAGACATTCTAGGTGTTGTTTTAAAGGTCCATACGCCTGTTTCTTTTCGTAGATCTTGATTGATCTCTGGCATATTGGATAAAACGATTTCATTTTCTTCTTGATCAAATTTGATAGATAAATCAAAAGTTGCCTTAGCCTCTGGCTCGTCTATCGATGGAAAGGCTTCACGTGCAAAATGACTTTCAAATTGCGTAGAAATCACTTCTTTTTTTCTACCCTCAACAGTATAATAAGACGGATAAATCCCAGTCATATTATCTGTAATCTTGCCTGCAAATTCAAGAATCAAAGTCATGGTACCTGTTTCAGGTAAATCGATGTGAAGTGCTTCATTAGCATCATCCAATCGATAAGAGAGCTCTTGATTATCTAATTTTACAGAATCTATCCGTAAATTTTTCTGATGAAGTGAAATGTGGTTATCCAAAGCCTCCCCTGAAATAGCCACATTTCCAACAAATGTTTTTTCAGATCGATTAATATCTAAGAAGATATTATAATTTTCTGGAATAAACTTTTCGATAAACTGTTCAACTTTTTCCATAATTCTCCCTTTATCCCTGATCTATTTTCTAAAAAATTATAATTCAATAATTTTTCCAGTTTTAAGATAAACTACCCACTCACAAATATTACGAGCATAATCACCAATACGTTCTAAGTACATGATTACTTGGAAGTAATCTTTTCCAGTAACAATAGCATCAGGGTTCTTTTTAATTTCTTCAACGGTCAAAGATTGAATTTCACGGAAATAAACATCAATATTGTCATCAGATGCTGCAATTTCGCGTGCTTTAGTTTCATCAGCATGAATATAAGCATTAAGCGCTTCTTCAATCATCACTTTAACGGCTGCACCCATTTTGGCGATTTCTTTCTCTACTTCAGGAAGACGTTCCTCACCTTTAGTACTGATAGTCGCATGTGCCATTGATACTGCATGATCTCCCATACGCTCAATATCACTAGATGCCTTTAATACAGTAATAACCGTACGTAAATCATGTGAAACAGGCTGCTGTAGAGCAATGATTTCAAGCGATTTTTTCTCAAGTTTTACTTCATACTCATTAATCTTTTCATCATTTGCAATCACTTCATTTGCCAAATCACGATCATGTGTTACAAAGCTACGTAAAGACTTTTTAAATTGTGAGAGTACCTCAGTTCCCATCACATAAAATTGATTATGTAATTTATCTAATTCTTCTTCAAATTGTGTTCTTAACATCTTCTTTCTCTTCCTTTATCTTTTCTATCCAAACTTACCTGTAATATAATCTTCTGTTTCCTTATGTTTAGGATTTAAGAACATGTCTTTAGTATCACCATATTCTACTAAATTTCCATCAAGGAAAAAGGCAGTTCGTTTCGAGATACGTGAGGCTTGCTGCATAGAGCGCGTCACAATAATTAATGTATAGTCATCTTTCAAGCCATACAGTGTATCTTCAATTTTTCCTGCTGAAATAGGATCCAAGGCAGACGTTGGTTCATCAAGTAAAATGACCTTTGGACTAGTGGCTAAGGTACGAGCAATACAAACACGTTGTTGTTGACCGCCAGATAATCCAAGTGCTGAATCATGCAAACGATCTTTCACTTCATCCCAAATAGAAGCCCCCTTCAATGAGGTTTCAACAGCTTCATCTAGAATTGCCTTATCTTTAATCCCCTTTAAGCGAAGACCATAAACAACATTTTCATATATGGACATCGGAAAAGGGTTGGGTTGTTGGAATACCATGCCAATTTCTTTTCGTAAATCAACAGTATCTGTTCGTGGACTGTAAATATTATGTCCATTATAAACAATTGAACCTGTTAAGGTCGCTTCTGGATTAAGATCATTCATACGATTAATAGATCGCAAGAGTGTAGATTTTCCCGAACCTGAAGGTCCAATTAAAGAAATAATTTCATTTGGATAAATGTCCAAAGAAACTGTATTTAATGCTTTTTTCTTTTTATAGTACACAGATAAATCTCTGACACTAATAATAGGTTCTGTCATATTGTTCCTCTCTAACCAAAACGTCCTGAAACATAATCGTTTGTTGATTGAAGTTTAGCATTTTGGAAGATATTGGTTGTTTTATCGTATTCAATCAGGTCTCCCAAATAAAAGAACGCAGTATAATCACTAGCACGAGCTGCTTGCTGCATATTATGGGTTACTATAATAATCGTATAATTTTCTTTAAGATCAAACATCGTCTCCTCAAGTTGCATTGTAGCAATTGGATCTAAGTTTGAGGCTGGCTCATCCATCAATAGAATATCAGGTTTTACTGCAATAGCTCGAGCAATACATAATTTTTGTTGCTGACCACCTGATAAAGTAAATGCTGATTTATGCAAGTTATCCTTCACTTGATCCCACAGGGCCGCTTGTTTTAAAGAAGTCTCAACGATCTCATCTAGCATATTTTTATCTTTAACACCTGCACGTTCATGAGCAAATGTAATATTACGGTAGATGGATTTTGCAAATGGATTTGGACGTTGAAAAACCATTCCGATATGTTTACGAACTTCATAGACATTCATTTCAGGTTTATTAACATCAATACCTTCGTATAAAATTTCACCTGTCACTTTAGCGATATCAATCGTGTCATTCATGCGATTAAGACTCCGTAAATAAGTTGATTTCCCACAACCAGATGGTCCAATCAGAGCGGTAATCTTATTTTTTTCAAACTGCATATCTATACCTTTGATTGCTTCTTTGCCACCATAATACACATGCAAATCTTTCGTTGATAGGGCTACTTTTTCCTCAGGAAAAGTAATAATATGTCTTTCATTCCAATTATAGTCAGCCACAATGTTTCTCCTTTTTAATAAAAAATCGAGAAGAAAGTAGGACATCAAAGCCTTGTTTAAGCAAGATAGAGCCTATCTTTTTCTCGAAAATCTAAATTCTGTTTAAGCTGATGTCAGTTTCTTATGTAAGAAGCTACCAATTCGACGTGCAGAAATATTGAAAATTAAAATGAAAATCAATAGAACGGCAGCACTTCCAGCAGAAACTTCCGTCGCATCAGGAATTGTCCCCTCACTATTTACTTTCCAAATGTGTACAGCAAGTGTTTCTGCTTGACGGAAGATAGAAATTGGGCTTGTTACACTAAAGAGATTCCAGTTAGACCAATCTAGTGCAGGTGCAGATTGACCTGCTGTATAAATCAGTGCTGCTGCTTCTCCAAAAATACGTCCAGAAGCCAATACAATACCTGTAACAATACCTGGAAGTGCTTCTGGAATAACGACATGAACTACTGTTTCCCATCTTGACAACCCTAAAGCCAATCCTGCCTCGCGTTGTGTATGGTGAACAGTACGTAAACTATCTTCTACACCTCGTGTCATTTGTGGAAGGTTAAAGACAGTGAGTGCTAGGGCACCAGAAATAATTGAAAAGCCATACTCAAACTGTACAACAAAGATTAAGTAACCAAATAACCCCACAACAACTGATGGAAGAGAAGACAAAATTTCGATACAAGTACGAATAAAGTTGGTTAATGGACCTTTTTTAGCATATTCTGAAAGATAGATTCCCGCTCCCATTGATAGAGGAACTGAAATCAAAAGAGTTACGACTAAAAGGAAGAAGGAATTATAGAGTTGAATTCCAATCCCCCCACCTGCTTGGTAAGAAGAGGAACGTCCTGTTAGAAAAGACCAGCTTACATGAGGTAACCCTCTAACAAGAATAAAAAGAATGAGAGAGGCCAGAATGGTAACAATAATTGTAGCAATGGCATATAAAATACCTGTTGCCAATTTATTTATTTTTTTAGCGTGCATAGTTTTTCTTTCTTTCTCTTGTAATCATTTTTACTAGCATATTAAAGGCCAAGCTCATCACCAAGAGAACCAAGGCCAGAGACCAAAGTACATTATTTTGAACTGTTCCCATAACGGTATTACCGATCCCCATCGTTAAGACAGAGGTTAAAGTTGCTGCTGGCGTTGTTAGAGAGGTTGGGATAACTGCTGAGTTACCCACCACCATTTGAATCGCTAAAGCTTCTCCGAAAGCACGCGCCATACCAAAAATGACTGCCGTGAAAATTCCTGGTCTAGCTGCATTTAAAATGACACGCCAAATAGTTTGCCAACGGGTCGCTCCCATTGCTAGACTGGCTTCCTTATAATGTCTAGGAACAGCCTTAAGACTATCTACCGTCATAAAGGTAACGGTTGGTAAGATCATGACAAAAAGTACAAATACCCCTGATAAAATACCAAAACCAGTTCCTCCGAAGATAGATCGGACAAACGGTACCACGACCTGAAGACCAATAAATCCATATACGACAGATGGGATCCCTACTAAAAGTTCAACCGCTGGCTGAAGAATTTTAGCACCATATTTAGGTGAAATCTCTGTCATAAAGACTGCCGCACCGATAGCAAATGGTGTTGCGATTAAAGCAGATAAAATAGTCACAATGAAAGAACCCATAATCATTGGAAGGGCACCAAGATAAGGTTTTCCTGAAGCGTCTTTCACACTAGGTTGCCATTCTTTTCCGAATAAGAAATCAAATGGATTAATTTTGTCAACAAAGAAAGTCGATAGACCTTTTTGTGCAACAAAGATAAGAATCATTGCCACAATAAAAACAATCAGCGCCAAGCAGAAAAATGTTATAGCTTTACCAAATTTTTCTAAGCGAGAGTTTTTTGAAGGTGACAATAATTTTTTTGCAAGTTCTTGATTTTTCACAATTGCTCCTCACACAACTATTCAAATGAATAGTTCTTTATTATTTTTTTGTCACAGTACCGTCAGCATTTTTGGTTACTTTCATATCATGAATTGAAATGTAGCCCATACTTACCACAATACCTTTTTGAATTTCTTCACTCATCATGTACTCTAAAAATTCTTTTGTCAAACCTGTTGCTTCCCCTTTAGTGTACATATGTTCATAAGACCAAATTGGCCAATCATTCGTTGCCACATTTTCAGCCGTAGGTTCAAAACCATTTAGCTTCAAACTCTTAACCGAATCATCAACATAAGCAAATGACAAGTAAGAAATCGCACCTGGAGTTTGCGATACAATGGATTTTACCATACCGTTAGAATCTTGCTCTTGGCTTTGTTTGGCTGTTTGACCATCCATAATAATGCTATCGAAGGTAGCGCGAGAACCTGAACTTGAAGCACGGTTAATAATAGAAATCTCCAAATCTTTCCCACCAACTTGTTTCCAGTTGGTGTATTCACCTGTAAAAATTTTTCTCAACTGTTCCGTGGTCAAATCAGATACATCAACATTCTTATTTGTGATAACAGCTAGACCTGCAACGGCAACCTGATGATCGACCAATGCCTCTGCATCAATACCATCTTTTTCTTCTGCGAACAAATCACTATTACCGATTTGAACAGCACCTGATTGTACTTGCGACAAACCTGTCCCCGATCCTCCACCTTGGACATTGATAGTTTTTCCAAGATTAGCACTGGCAAATTCATCGGCCGCTCCTTCAACAAGAGGCTGGAGTGCGGTTGAGCCAACTGCTGTAATAGACTCACCTTTATCAATCCAACTGGAACATGCAGAAAGACCTATGCCCAATAGACAAACAAGAGCCGTCAAGGCTAGTTTATGTTTCTTTTTCAATATATTTTTCCTTTCAAAGTGAAAGTATTTTTAGAAAGTTTCTTCTATAAAAGCAACCAACTTTCCACTTTCCACTATACCATAGTTAATAACTTTTGGAAAGACTTTTTAACTAAATCGCAAACCTTTTGGAAAGGCATTCTTTAGGGTTTTGTCAACCACCTTTGCAAATCCTATTCCATTTCCTTCTATTGCGATATAGTACCAATCATTTGCATAGGATTTGGGGAGACTAACAGTTTGTCCTGAAACATATTTTTTAAAATCCTCTTGAGTCATTTCAATCACTTGATCCACTTCATCTGGATGTAACGCTAAGCCTAAAGCAAAGCTCGGTTCAAAACGCTTTTTCTTAAAGGTTCCAAGATGCAGCCCATTTCTTGCAATTTTAAGTTGACTTAAATCAGGAAGATGATTTGGTAACAAATAAAGTTGCTCACCAAAAACTTGAAGTACCCCGCTTAGATCAGTTTTAACTTTCCGACGATAAAACGCCTCCCACAACTGCACTTGTTCTCTAGTGAGATTGGTTCGAGCACTCTTTAGTTTACTAGATGTTTGGTGTGTTTGTGTATTCCTTAACTTAGCAACAAATTGTCCCTCACCCTTGAAATGATGGGGATACATCCGAGCCACCTCTGGCATATCAATACCAGAAACCATCCCATTTTCTTTAGGAATCATTTCCAAACTTAAATTATGATCGATTTCCATAAGCCAACGGACAATATCTTCATTTTCTTCTGGTGACCAAGTACATGTAGAGTAAACGATACTCCCTCCCGGGGCTAACATATCTAAGGCATCTCGTAAAATTTCCTGTTGTATTTTTGCACATTGGCTAGGATAATCCTCACTCCAATATTGAATCGCCGCAGGATCCTTACGAAACATCCCCTCTCCTGAACAAGGAGCATCTAAGACAATGAGATCAAAATAACTTGGAAAAACTTTAGCTAATCGAGTCGCACTTTCATTAGTAATCACAACATTTCTGGCACCAAATCGTTCAACATTTTCAACTAGGATCTTACTTCTTTTGTGATTGATTTCATTACTCACCAAAATCCCTGTATTGTCTAGATAAGAAAGAAGATGAGTGGTTTTTCCTCCAGGTGCTGCAGCTAAATCTAATACCTTCATTCCTTTTTTAGGTGAGGCAACCTGGGCAACCATCTGTGCTGCTGGTTCTTGAGAATAGACTAAGCCAGTTACATGATCGCTAGATTTTCCTGATACCTTTCCATAATAAGACCAAGGCATACTTTTAATTGGGGTATCAAATTTTTTGATATTCGCTTTTAAGGGGTTAATTCTAAAGGCTGAGATTGCTTCTTGGTCAAATGTTTTAAA
>CAMCQB010000062.1 GCA_945876895.1 uncultured Streptococcus sp. | reverse complement strand
AAGGATGTACAGCTCCAACTTACTCTAGTAACAGTCTCCATGCTGCTATTGTAGAAATTTTTGCATTGGATGGTGCTTATATGCGCTATACGACTATTCAAAACTGGTCTGATAATGTTTACAACTTAGTAACCAAACGTGCACGTGCGACAAAAGATGCGACGGTCGAGTGGATCGATGGTAACCTTGGTGCTAAGACCACTATGAAATACCCATCTGTTTATTTGGATGGTGAGGGAGCTCGTGGAACTATGCTTTCGATTGCATTTGCTAATGCAGGGCAAAATCAAGATACAGGTGCTAAGATGATCCATAATGCGCCACGTACATCATCATCTATTGTGTCGAAATCGATTGCAAAAGGTGGAGGTGAAGTCAATTATCGTGGACAGGTCACTTTTGCTAAAAATTCAGCAAAATCGGTCAGTCATATTGAGTGTGATACGATTATTATGGATGACTTATCAAAATCTGATACTATCCCATTTAATGAAATCCATAACTCTCAAGTTGCCCTTGAGCACGAAGCGAAAGTTTCAAAAATTTCAGAGGAACAACTTTATTATCTCATGAGTCGAGGCTTGTCAGAGCAAGAAGCGACAGAGATGATTGTTATGGGATTTGTTGAACCATTTACTAAGGAACTTCCGATGGAATATGCTGTTGAGCTTAACCGTTTGATCAGCTATGAAATGGAAGGATCTGTCGGATAAATAATAGAGCCTTTTAGGTAAAACAAAAAGTCAAACATTTATTTGTTTGACTTTTTTGATTTATAAAGAGGACTGGAGGTCTAATGGAAAAATCTTACCAAAATCAGATTCTTCGATGGTTATTGGACTGTTCATATTAACACTGACCAGTTGTTCTTCAAGATAATCTTTTTGATCATCTCCATAAGTCACTTTTCCTAAGGTTTGATTTTTTTCGATAGGTGCGGTAATGACTGATTTTAGGGGAGTAAAGGTCAGTTTTTCTAGCGTTTTATCTTTTTCTTTGACAATGGTAAGGTTACTTTGTGCTACTAGGGTAACTTTATTAGTCTTGCCATCCAAAATAGTGACGGTACTTTGTTTTGCTTGGCCTTTTTTTAGGATAGTGGTGAGTTCAAAATGCTGTTTGATATAGTCTAAAAGATGAGCTGTTTCAGTGAAGCGATTGTAGTCATCTTCGTTATCTGTAGCATGTAAGATGATGGTAAAAACACGCATCTGATTGATGGTAGCGGTAGCTATAAAGGAAGGACCAGATTGTTCAGTTGTTCCCGTTTTTAAGCCATCAATACCACTATAAGCTTTAGCCATGCTTGGTAGCATTTGATTAGAGGACGTTACGGTTTGTCCGTCAAAGGAAATCTTAGCTTGGCTTGTAATAGTGAGAATTTCAGGGAAGTCAGTTAAGAGATGCTTAGCTATAATGGCTAAATCTTTGGCAGAAAGAAGATTTTCATCGGAAGTTTTGCTATCAGGATAGATATTTTTACCAAGATATTTATTATTTAATCCAGAAGCATTCACAATCAGATGATTAGTAATTCCCCAACTATCCAATTGGTCTCGCATGCGATTAACAAATTGACTTTCAGAACCTGAAATATGCTCGGCCAAGGCAATGGCTGCGGTATTTGAACTAGAAACAAGAGCGACTTCAACAAGTTCTTTAACTGTGTACTCACGTTTAGACATAGGAACATTGCTGAGTTCTTTATTTTCTAAAAGTTGATAAGCATAGTCTGAGATGCTTACCTTAGTAGACCAGCTCAGTTTGTGACGCTCAATATCTTGATAAACCAAATAGATGGTAAGGAGTTTCGTGATACTGGCTATAGGTACTTTTTTATCAGCATTTTTTTGATAAAGAATTTTTCCCGTTGACATCTCAACCGCTAATGCTTGTTCAGCTTTAATGGTCGGTAGCTCAGATGCCTTAGTGATGATAGGAAAACAGATACCACAAATGTATAGGATAAAAATGAGGCTATATTTTTTAAAGTTTTTCATTAACATATTTAACAAAATGATTCCACCAAACTTTGAAAAAGATACTACGTTTTAAATTTTCTTGGGCAACCATCTCAACGCTAGGGGCCTCTCCGATATAGCCAGAGCCTACAATGTCATCATCTTTAAAAATCGCTTTTCCCACAACTTGTCCTTGTTGAATGGGAGCAAGGTATCCTTCGCTACTACTAGAAAAGTTGAGATTATTTTTAGACTCACTGTGTTTGAGTTGAACAGCTTTTAAGTCCTCTTTGGCAACGGCGGTAATGGTTTCTTGCTTACCATCAACAACAGTAGCTTGACTGGTTTTAAAGGACTTACCTTTTCCTAGGACGGTAGTCATTTCATAGTTTAAATTAACGTAGTTTAGTAATTCATTAGTCGCAATGAAACGCGCAAAATCGTTGGTATCAGAGTTATCGGCGTTGAGAACAACCGTGATGATAGACATATTGTTTTCTGTCGAACTGGCAACGAAAGATTGACCAGCAGTATCAGTTGTTCCAGTTTTTAGACCATCTACCCCTTCTCGATAGTAAGGTTGATCTTTTAACATGTAGTTGGTTGATGTTAAGGTCATTCCAGCAAATTGAGCAGTAGGTTTTGCTGTTATAGATAAGACATCAGGGTATTCTGTAATGAGATGTTGAGCAATAATAGCCAGACTTTTTGCTGACAAGCGATTTTCAGCATTCTTGGCTGTACCTGGGTAGATATTATCCCCTAAAATTTCGTTGTTCAGTCCAGAAGCGTTAACGATTTGATAATCTGTAATTCCCCATTCTTCCAGTTGAGCACGCATTTTATCCACAAATTGTGGTTCGGACCCAGCGATTTGTTCAGCCAAAGCAATGGCAGCGCTATTAGCGCTGGCAACTAAACTAGCAGTAACCAGTTGTTTAACAGTGTATTCTCTAGCTTCTAGGGGAACATTACTAGCTTCTGAATTAATGGTGAGATTATAAGCATAGTCTGATATAGGAACCTTGGTTTCCCAAGTTAGATTTCCTTGATCAATTTCTTGATAGACCAAATAGATGGTTAAGAGTTTTGTAATAGAAGCGATAGGAGCTGTTTGTTCAGCCTTTTTTTCATAGAGAATTTTTCCAGTTGTTGTCTCAATGGCGATAGCGTGTTTAGCAGAGACATCAAATGAGTCAGCAGATGCCGATACTGCTAAAAATGAAGACAACAAAACGGTTAAGAAGAGTACTATTTTTTTCATCATTTATTTCATTTTTTTTCAATCTTCTCCATTATATCATAAAATAGATCATGTTCTCATTTCAGCTTTTTTGACCATTTCAAAGTTAAATCTTTAAAAATACTAAAAATTTTCAGAATAATACCGTTTACATTTTGAAAAATGTGGTATAATTTTCTATAAGAAAAAGTTTATTGGGAGGCAGTACAATGGTTTCAACAAAAACATGGAAGCGTCTAGCTTTCGGTGCTATCGCACTTGTTTCTACTACAGTCTTAGTAGCTTGCAGTGGAAAATCAACATCTGACGACAAAGCTATCAATGTTTCAATGCCGACAGAGATTACAACACTAGATACCTCAAAATACACTGACACTTATTCAGGTCTTATTTTGGGAAATACAGGTGGTAACCTTCTACGCGTTGACGAAAAAGGAGAATTAGTGCCTGATTTGGCAGAGAAGCTAGATATTTCAGAAGATGGTCTAACTTATACAGCTACTCTTCGTGATGGCCTTAAGTGGTCAGATGGTTCTGATTTGACAGCAGAAGACTTTGTTTATTCTTGGCAACGTATCTTAGATCCTAAGACAGCTTCAGAGTATGCCTATCTTGCAGTAGAGTCTAATGTCAAAAATGCTAAAGAAATTAATGAAGGAACTGTTAAGAATTTAGATGAGCTTGGTGTTAAGGCTGAGGGGAATAAAGTCATCTTTACCTTGTCTGCGCCATCACCTCAAATGAAGTATTTCCTTTCATTTACAAGTTTCCTTCCACAGAAAAAATCATTTGTGGAAAAAGCTGGCGATAAATATGGAACAACTTCTGAAAATCAAATTTATTCAGGTCCATATGTTTTTGAAGGTTGGAATGGAACAAACAACTCCTTCAAACTGGTTAAAAATAAAAACTATTGGAACGCAGATAAAGTTAAAACAGAGACGATTAACTACCAAGTCGTTAAAAAACCAGAAACAGCTGTTCAAATGTATAAACAAGGTCAACTGGATGTAGCAAATATCTCAAATACTCCAGCGACTTACAAGGCAAACCAAAAAGATAAAAACTTGGTACCAGTCCCAGAAGCAGTTACAGCTTATATGCAATATAACCAAACTGGAACCAATAAAGCTTTAGCTAATAAGAAAATTCGTCAAGCCTTGAACTTAGCTACAAACCGTGAAGGTTTGGTCAATACAGTTGTACCAACTGGTTCTCGTCCTGCAACAGGGTTGGCACCTTATGATTTAGCTAAAGTAGATGGTAAGGATCTTTCAGAAATGGTTGCGCCAGGTTATACTTATGATGAAGCAAAAGCTAAACAGTTGTTTGAAGAAGGCTTGAAAGAAATCGGCGAAAGTTCTGTTACCTTAACGATTACAGGTGATGCAGACTCCCCAGCAGCTAAATCAACTCTTGAATATATTCAAGGAGCATGGCAAAAAGCCCTTCCTGGTTTAACCATTGAGACAAAATTTGTACCATTTAAGCAACGCATTCAAGATTCTCGTTCACAGAACTTTGATATTGTTGTCTCATTGTGGGGTGGAGATTATCCAGAAGGATCAACTTTCTATGGTTTGTTTACATCAGACTCAGCCAATAATGATGGTAAATTTAGCAATGCAGCCTACGATAAAGCTTATAAAGAAGCGATTACAACAAATGCTTTAGATACAGTGAAAGCAGCGGAAAACTATAAAGCAGCGGAAAAAGCGTTATTTGACGAAGCAAATATTAACCCACTTTATTTCCGTGGTGGTAAATCGCTCCAAAATCCAAAACTTAAAGGTGTTATTCGCAACACAACTGGTTTGAATGTTGATTACATTTATGCATACAAAGAATAAATCTAATCACATAAGTTAGATTTTCAATGGCAAGAATTGGCTTTCGCCAGTTCTTGTTTTTGCTTAAATAAGCCTAATAAAAATCAAGAAAAGGAATTGATATGATTAAATATATATTGAAACGTTTGGGGATATTATCCATAACGTTATGGGTGATCATTACTGTTTCATTTTTTATGATGCAAGTGATGCCTGGAACACCCTTTAATAACCCAAAATTGACACCAGAAATGCTTGCACAATTAAGTGAACAATATGGCTTAGATAAGCCTGTTTGGCAACAATACCTAAAATATTTAACAGATATCTTGCAAGGTGATTTTGGAACAAGTTATCAATATGCCAACCAACCGGTTAGTATGTTAATCTCACAACGCTTAGGTGTTTCTGCTCAACTAGGTCTTCAAGCTCTGTTATTTGGTCTTGTAACAGGAATAGTCGTTGGTGCGATTTCAGCAAGACATAAAAATGATAAAATTGATGCCGTATTGAGTGTGATTTCAACTTTAGGATATTCTATTCCTTCTTTTGTAACAGCTGTTTTTTTATTAAATATCTTAGGTTATCGTTTGCAACTATTTCCGGTATCTGGATGGGGGACGTTTTCACAAACAATTTTACCGAGCATCGCTTTAGGAATTCCAACCTTTGCTACAGTGACCCGATTTGTACGTAGTGAAATGATTGAGACACTCAATTCAGATTATATCCAATTAGCGCGTGCAAAAGGTTTAACAGAAAGACAAGTTGTGAGACGACATGCTTATAGAAACTCAATGATTCCAGTTTTGACACTGGTGGGTCCTTTAGCAGCTAATCTTTTGACAGGATCTGTCTTGATTGAGACCATGTTTTCAATTCCAGGTATTGGACAACAGTTTGTGAGTTCTATCCCAACCAAAGATTATCCAGTTATTATGGGAACAACAATTGTTTACTCATTGATGTTAATGGTAATGATTCTTTTAACAGATATTGTGACTAGTATTGTTGATCCACGTGTTCGTCTGAAGTAGGAGGAAATGATGGCAGATAAAAAAGAAAAATTTGTACTTGTTGGAGTTGGCAATACAAGTACACAAGAAAAAATTGAAAAGCCGACGCTTTCTTTTCTACAAGATGCTTGGCGACGTTTGAAAAAAAATAAATTAGCAGTCATTTCAATGTGGTTTCTAGTGGGGCTTATCTTGTTTTCACTAGCTTCAACCATTTTTGTGCCACAAAAATCTGCTAATGCTTTTGATCCCGATAAGGTAGCAACCTATGGTAATTTACCACCTAAAAGCGCCTTCAATCTTCCAGGTTGGGATGGCAAATTACAAACACCTGGATCGGACTATGTGTCAGATGTTTATGCAGATCAATCTGTACCAGATGGAGAACGTTTTTTATTCGGAACAGATAGTTTAGGACGTAGCTTAGGGAAACGTATTATCGTAGGGGTACGTATTTCGCTTTTAGTTGCGATTGCAGCAACTCTTATCGACTTGTCTATAGGTGTGATTTATGGCTTAATTTCTGGTTATATTGGTGGAAAAACCGACCTAGTAATGCAAAGGATTATCGAAATCATTTCGTCTGTTCCTAATTTGATTATTGTGACCATGCTAGGTCTATTACTCGGAAATGGAATTTTCTCTATCGTCTTGTCTATTGGACTGACAGGATGGACCTCTATGGCACGTCAAGTCCGCAATATGACCTTGTCTTATAGGGAGCGAGAGTTTGTATTAGCAGCCCGCTCACTAGGTGAGTCTGGTCCTGTGATTGCTTTTAAGCATATCCTACCTAATATTTCAGGAATTATCATTGTACAAGTGATGATGACAGTGCCATCTGCAATCATGTACGAGGCGGTGCTATCTGCTATTAACCTTGGTGTAAAACCACCTGTTGCCTCACTTGGAACCTTAATTTCTGATTCTATTGAAAATTTACAATATTATCCATATCAAATTATTTTACCATCAGTGGCATTGGTGTTGATTTCTTTAGCCTTCATTCTTTTAGGAGATGGTTTACGTGATGCCTTTGATCCTAAATCAAGTCAAGACTAAGGGGGAGTGGAATGAGTCAAGAAAAAATTTTAGAAGTCAATAATCTTCATGTTAGTTTTCATACATATGCAGGTGAAGTTCGAGCTATTCGTGATGTTAATTTTCATCTTAATAAAGGAGAAACCCTTGCGATTGTAGGAGAGTCGGGTTCAGGGAAATCTGTGACAACTCGTACTTTAATGGGTCTCTCTGCTAAAAACGCTGAAATTACAGGAGATATACAGTTTAAAGGACGGAATCTTAATGCCCTAAAAGAAGAAGACTGGGTGGAGATTCGAGGAAATGAAATCGCAATGATTTTCCAAGATCCAATGACCAGTTTAGATCCTACAATGAAAATTGGGATGCAAATTGCAGAACCAATTATTAAGCATGAAAAAGTTGATAAGAAAGTTGCCTTAGAACGAGCATTACAGATTATGAAAAATGTGGGAATTCCAAATGCTGAAGAGCATATTGATGATTATCCACATCAATGGTCTGGCGGAATGCGCCAACGGGCAGTTATTGCAATTGCTCTAGCAACTAATCCAGAGATTTTGATTGCAGATGAACCAACAACCGCTTTAGATGTTACCATTCAAGCTCAAATCCTTAATTTGATGAAGCAGATCCAGAAAGAAACAGATTCCTCCATTATTTTTATCACTCATGATTTAGGAGTGGTGGCTGGAATGGCAGATCGTGTAGCCGTCATGTATGCGGGGAAAGTTATTGAGTATGGGACAGTTGATGAAGTTTTTTATAATCCTCAGCATCCATATACTTGGGGCTTGCTCAATTCAATGCCTACAACCGACACGGTATCAGGTAGCTTACAGTCTATTCCAGGAACGCCACCAGATTTATTAAATCCACCCAAAGGTGATGCTTTTGCAGCTCGAAATGCCTTTGCTTTGGATATTGACCATGAGGAAGAACCACCTTTTTTTAAAGTATCAGAGACTCATTATGCCGCTACTTGGTTATTAGATGAGAGAGCGCCAAAAGTGACACCGCCTACTCCGATATTAAAACGTTGGGAAAAATGGAAAAAGATGAAGGGAGAAGCTTAAGATGACAGATAGTCGAAAAAAGTTAGTAGAACTTAAAAATGTATCCCTCACTTTCAATAAAGGAAAATCTAACGAAGTTAAAGCGATTAATAATGTTAGTTTTGATATTTATGAGGGAGAAGTTTTTGGACTGGTGGGGGAATCAGGTTCAGGGAAAACGACTGTTGGGCGTGCTATTTTAAAATTATACGATATCGATGGTGGTGAAATCGATTTTTCAGGAAAAACAATCTCTAATTTAAAAGGGAAAGAACTTAAAGAATTTCGAAAAGATGCCCAGATGATTTTTCAAGACCCTCAAGCTAGTTTAAATGGTCGAATGAAAATACGAGATATTGTGGCAGAAGGGCTAGATATTCACAAACTCGCAGCTTCTAAAGCAGAGCGTGAAAAGCGAGTAGAGGAGTTGCTAGATTTAGTTGGTCTTAACAAAGATCATCTCACTCGCTACCCACATGAATTTTCTGGAGGACAAAGGCAAAGGATAGGGATTGCACGTGCGCTAGCAGTGGAACCTAAATTCATTATTGCAGATGAACCGATTTCAGCTTTGGACGTCTCTATTCAAGCTCAAGTTGTCAATTTAATGCAGGAATTACAAAGAGAACAAGGATTAACCTATTTGTTTATTGCCCATGATTTATCAATGGTCAAATATATTTCGGATCGTATAGGGGTTATGCACTGGGGGAAACTTCTTGAAGTAGGGACATCAGATGACGTTTATAACCATCCGATTCATCCTTATACTAAGAGTCTCTTATCTGCGATTCCTGAACCAGACCCAGAAATTGAGCGTACAAGAGTTCATCAGATTTATGACCCTACTGCAGAATTGGATGGTCAAGAAAGAGAAATGCATGAAATTCAACCAGGTCATTTTGTACTTTCAACAGTTGCAGAAGCAGAACAATATAAAAAAGAGTTAGCAAGCCAAGGTATTTCTTAAAAGGAATATCGGAATGCTATGATAGTCAAAAACAGTAAAATCACCATTCAAAAATAGAGGACAGACTTTGTCCTCTATTTTTTCTTTTAATTCAGATAGTTTTTCAAAACGAAAGTTCTATAATGAAGTTAGCCACCTTACCTTAGTCAAGAATTAGATGTT
>CAMCQB010000061.1 GCA_945876895.1 uncultured Streptococcus sp. | reverse complement strand
GATCCAACTCCAGGGTCACTAACTCTTCAGAATTATCACGAATAGATTGTCTAATTTCTTGGAATCGTGTTTCAATATTTTCTTCAGAAAATTGATAATTTTCCTCAATCAGACGGCGATAACCACTTTCCAAATCATCTAATTGATCAGGAAAATCATCTTCTAGCTTCGTTACGATTGCAGGAATTTTTTCTGTGATTTGCCCTAAAGCAATCGTATGTTCTTCAGCACGATCTAAAATCTCAGCTGCTTCAACGGGATCTCCTGAAGTATTTAGGGTAACAAATTGGGTGAACTCGGCTTCGATATTTTTCAAGTGTTTGTCAATCTCAGGCTTAGTTGTTCCGTAATTATCTTCATTTTCAGAAATGCCGTTTTGCAAGGTTTCATAAAGATCTAAGGCATGTTTGACACGTGCACTATTTTTCTCTTCCTGTTCTTTTAAGACACCTAGTGCTTCGCGAATAGACTTGATATCTTCTTCTACGATGTTTAGTTGACTCTCCACAGTAGCAATTTCATGTCTTGCACGCACAAAATTAAAGGTATCATTTAAATTTTCAGCTGTAAAAATATGATGGTCGATATCAGGAAAAGTATTTTCAGATAGGTCCATCCATTTCTGATTCCACTCGCGAAAGTTAGTTTGACTTTGACCAACTAAGTGAAGGGACTCAATTTCATCTATCTCATCTTTCACTGGTAGAGCAACCAACTCATTCTTTCGTTCTTCTAATTTTTCAATAGTAGAATCATTTCGTTTTCTTATGATAATACCGACAATGTAAGCCAAAATAATCAAAACAACTATGGCTACAATCAGCAATACGATTCCGCTTGGCATGTTTATCTCCTTGGTTTAAATAAAATCTGTGTTTCTTTTGATTATAACATACTTACTCTCAATGTGTACAGATTTTCTAAATATAGTATTAGATGTCTAATGTACTATAAACAGCATTTTCTTCGATAAACTCTCGACGAGGTTCAACTTTATCCCCCATCAGCATATCAAAAATTTTATCTGCCTCTGCAGCATCATCAACCGTTACTCTAGCCATCAAACGATTCTCTGGGTTCATTGTTGTTTCCCATAATTGATGATCATCCATCTCTCCCAAACCTTTATACCGTTGAATAGTTGGACGTGATCTTCCTGCACTAAATCGCTCCATTGCATCTTTTAATCGTTCCTCTTGATCTTGTCCTGGTTGGATGTATTCTTTGATTTCACTTCCAACTTTGACACCGTAAATCGGTGGTTGAGCAATATAGACATAACCAGCTTCTAAAACAGGTCTCATAAATCGATAGATAAGGGTTAACAAAAGGGTCCTGATATGCGCCCCATCAACATCTGCATCTGTCATAATGACTAGCTTTTGATAACGTGCCTTAGTCACATCAAAGTCTGCCCCAAAACCAGTTCCCATAGCAGTAAACAAGCTACGAATCTCTTCATTGGCAAGAATTTTATCCATAGTCGCTTTTTCCACGTTTAGAATTTTTCCTCGAATCGGTAGGATAGCTTGAAACTCTCTGTTACGACCCGATTTAGCTGATCCTCCTGCTGAATCTCCTTCGACAATAAATAATTCATTTTGAGTGGGATCATTTGAAGAACAATCTGCCAATTTACCTGGTAGATTTGAAATCTCTAGCCCTGATTTTTTACGTGTCACTTCTCTAGCGCGTTTTGCTGCGATACGAGCTTTGGAAGCTAATATCCCTTTTTCGACTATCTTTTTAGCAATTTGAGGATTTTCTAACAAGAAGCGTGAAAATGCTTCACTAAATAGACGGTTTGTAATCTTAACAACTTCGCTATTCCCAAGTTTTGTTTTTGTTTGTCCTTCAAATTGTGGATTTGGGTGTTTGACAGAGATAACAGCGGTCAATCCCTCACGAACATCTTCTCCTGTTAGATTATCCTCGTTTTCTTTTAGGATTTTGTTTTTCTTAGCGTAGTCATTGATCACACGCGTTAAGGCAGTTCTAAAACCTTGTTCATGAGTTCCTCCCTCATGAGTGTGGATATTATTGGCAAAACTTAGGACATTTTCATGATAGCCAGTTGTATATTGCATAGCAACTTCAACTGCAATTCCTTCCATCTCACCATCAGTATAAATAGGGTTGTTAAAAATGATGTCTTTCTTCTCATTGAGGAAATCAACATAACTAATGATTCCACCTTCATAGTAAAAAGTATCTTTCTTCTCTTCCCCGTCTCGTTTATCTTCAATCGAAATGCGCAACCCCTTATTTAAAAAGGCCAATTCTTGAATACGTTTAGAAAGTTTAGCGTAATCATATACAGTTGTCTCAGTGAAAATCTCTGGATCTGGGGTGAAGTGAACTGTTGTTCCTGTACGGTCTGTTGTGCCAATAATAGCTAAATCAGCAACCACTTGACCACGTTGGTATTCTTGAAAGTAAACTTGCCCATTTTTATGTACATGAACATCAAGTTGGGTCGATAAAGCATTCACGACAGAAGAACCTACACCGTGCAGACCACCTGATACCTTATAACCGCCACCACCAAATTTTCCTCCAGCATGCAAGACGGTAAAGACTGTTTCAACCGCTGGCCGTCCAGTCTTTTCTTGAATATCAACTGGAATTCCTCGTCCACCATCAACAACTGTAATAGAGTTATCGGACTCAATAAACACTTGGATTTGGCTAGCAAAACCAGCTAAAGCCTCATCGATAGAGTTATCAACAATTTCCCAAACTAAGTGATGCAAACCTTCTTTCGAGGTTGAACCGATGTACATCCCAGGACGCATCCGAACAGCCTCTAAACCTTCTAACACTTGGATTTGACTAGCATCATATTCTTTTGCTAAATCTTCTAAATTTTTATGATCTTCTACCATTTCCCTAACCTATCCTAATTCATGCTAAAATCATGCATTTTAGTGCGCTAAATACATCATTAACTGGCATAAAATTTCATCGATTGACTATCTAAATTGATATTCATTATTAGAATAGTCCATAAGTGACATTATATCATATTTCATCTATTTTTTACAGAATTTACTAATATCTAAATTCCAGCAAATTGAGCTAGCTAGCCTTTTTCTAAAAATAATAAAAAACATCAGAACTAATCTCTCAGTCCCAATGTTTTCAAGTATACCACCCATTGAAATAAATTATTTTTAGGTTTCACTCTTCTCTGTTCAATTAACGCCAACTTCGACGTAATTGACTTTGCATTTGCTTTTCTTCAGCTAAATTATTTTGATAGGCCATTGATAATACCAAGCCAACGCCAATCAAATTAGATATCATCGCACTTCCCCCTTGTGAAATAAAAGGAAGGGGAATTCCTGTCAAGGGAAGAATCCCAACGGCAGCACCAATGTTTTCAAAAATATGAAATAAAATCATCATAATAAATCCAGTGGATATATAGGTGTAAAAACGATTATTGGATTCAAATGTCACTCTCACCATCCGATAAATCAATAGTAAGTACAAACCTAGAACTACGCTGCTTCCCAAAAAACCAAAATTTTCTGCAATAACAGTAAAAATCATATCACTTTCTCGCACTGGAATGGCTAGTTCAATTTGATTGAATCCTTTACCTAGTAAGCCACCGCTTCCAATTGCAATCAGGCCCTGTGCTTGCTGGAAGGTTACCGTATCAGCGTATTCAAATGGATTTAACCAGGCTGAAATACGATTGATTTGATAAGTATCCATACCGATATCGCTTAGAAATTCTTTACCATTTGGCATTAAAAAAATAACCAAGAAGACTGTCACAGCTGTCACAGCTAAGCCAAGGACAGATAAAATAATCTTCCAAGATACACCTGATACTAAGACCAATCCTGCAAAAATAGCCATAAAGACCAAGGCTGTCCCAAGATCTTTTTGTAAAAATAATAAGAATAAGACAGGTGCAGTAATCAAAGACATCAAACCAAGCAATCGAAAATCTGCTGACAACCCCTCATCCTCTTTTTTCTGTTGAAAAACCACCAAGGCTCTCGCCAACATCAAAATATAAGATAATTTCATAAATTCAGAAGGTTGAAATAAGGTCATATTGTTGATTGTTACCCAGTTTTTTGCCCCTGTTGAAGCATATAAGGAAGGGCTGTAAAAAATCAACGGTAGAACCATTAAAAATAGCCCAAATAAATATAAAATAGGCGTTATTCGCCATAAAAATTTTGTCGGAAAAAGCATAACGACAAAACTAATTACCACACCTAGCACCAACCAAGCAACCTGCTGTGCCATTACTGTCCCAAGCTTATTAGGATAATCATGATGAACAGAAACATAAATGGCTATCACACCAATAATCAACAGTAAAAAAACAGGCAAAATTAAAGAATAGTCAATGCGGTTATCTATCGAATTTTTTTTCATTACAGCCGTCTACCTCCAAAATATAACTATTTCATTATAGCACGTTTCCTCATCTCTACCGTATGAAAATATTAGATTTGTTAAATAAAAACTACTCTTATGGAAAGTTGGCGATGCTAATTAAAGACGAAATAAGCGCTGACGATGTTATTACCACCATCTCAGCGACCCACAACTTCCATGCAACAGAGTATCCCCCTAAAACAAAAGCTTCTGAAAGGTAAATAAGCGTGTCTGACAACCTTATAAATTTACCAACCTCCTACTACCATACTGACACCAATGTTATCCTTGTTAATAGCCAGAGAAAAGCTTATCCAAGCTAGCAGAAAATAGTGTTCCTTTAAAAGCTATTATGGAACGTGTTGAACATACAAAGACAACACTAGCTATCTATTCACATGTTACCGTCAACCTAAAATAGCTCATCGCCCCTTTTTGATGATTAAAACAACAAAAACCCTTATTTCAAAGGGTTTTTGTTCATTATTTATATTCCCTGCCGGAATCGAACCAGCAACTACTTCTTAGGAGGAAGGTGTTATATCCATTTAACTAAGGGAACAAAGAATCTACTTCCTCCATTCTACCTTAGACGAGTATTTTTTTCAAGGAAAAATTAAGCTACCCTAATTTTTTTCATTTCGATAGGTTTTCATTTTCTCTTTAAATAGCTCACTACTAGTTGGTGCTGTATAGGTCACTGCATTCGCTCCTGCTTGAATAACACTCAAAATACTTTCTTCACTAGGTCCTCCTGTTGCAATAATAGGAAAATCAGGATAGAGCTGACGTATTTTTTCACAACTCTAGCCGTCTCGGCACCACAACTGATGTTTAATATATCCACTCCAGCCTCAATACGTGATGTTAAATCAATCTGATCAGATAAGACTGTATAAATAATTGGAATATCGATCATTTGATTCACTTTTTCAATGGTTTCTACATTTGTTGGCCCGTTTAAAACAACAGCATAAGCGCCTTCTGATTCAGCTAATAAACTCATATTAGCTGAACGTGTCCCATTTGTTAAACCTCCGCCAACACCAGAAAACACAGGGACAGAAGCAACCATCATAATACTTTTCAAAATGGCAGGATGTGGAGTAAACGGATAAACTGCCAAAACAGCATCTGCATCATGATTAGCTATGATTGAAACATCTGTTGAAAATAAAATCGAGCGAATCCTTCTGCCATATATTCTAATCCCAGAACAAGTTTTAATGATTTCTGGGACACGAACAATCTCCTGACGTAAATTAGACATCACATTAGGAATATTATCGTTCTTCAATTTCTACTACTCCTCATTCACTCTGTAGCCAATTCCTCTTGAGGAAGGTCATCATAGATAGTTAAACCATAATATTCTATCAATGCATTTAACTTCTCATCATATTGTGTATCTGTTGCATAAGTTCCTGTTAAAGCTGCTGTTGCATCTTGATAAGATGCAGTATTAACACGCCAAGTATCAATATAATAAGATGAACTTGTGAGGAGAACGGCATAATCTTCCAATGACTCTGACACACTAGGATAAGACCGAAAGGCCGCATCAATCGTATAGGCATTTCCTTCTCCATCATCTTCCCAAGTCTGCATGGTAACACTGGCACCATTATAAGCACCTTTAATCCCAAAAAGATTATTATAATTCGCTGATAAACTAGATTGCCCACTTTGAGACTCTAAAACTGCTTGCGCAATCATCACAGAGGGGTACAGGCCGTATTCGTCTGCAATAACTTTTGCATCTTCTCCAATTGTATGAATAAAATTAATTGTTACTTGATCATAGTCATATCCAGATACTTTTAAATCCTTATTTTTACTAAAAAGAAAAACTAAACACAGACTTGACAAAATTGTAAGCAGGACAAATGCTAATAGGCACTTCTTCTTTTTCATCAGATAACCTCCATATTTGCTTTGAGCAACTTTACCAACATTATAACCTAGCCACCTTTTTAACTCAATAAAAAACAATTCATAAAAATACTTCTAACTTACTAAGTTTATTTTAATAATAAAATAATATACTATTAATCTATAAAAATAAACGTACACTAAAAAGCTCCTTTATTAAAGAGCTTTTTAGTGTACGTCTAGATATAAGACTATTAACGACGAATTTCTTTGATACGTGCAGCTTTACCTTGCAATGCGCGTAAGTAATAAAGTTTAGCACGACGAACTTTACCGTAACGGATAACTTCAATTTTGTCAACACGTGGTGTGTGGATTGGGAATGTACGCTCAACACCTACACCGCTAGAGATTTTACGAACAGTGTACATCTCTGAGATCCCTTGACCTTTACGTGAAATAACAACACCTTCAAAAATCTGGATACGTTCACGAGTTCCTTCGACAACCTTCGCATGAACACGAACAGTGTCACCAGGACGGAATGATGGGATATCAGTACGAAGTTGACCTTCAGTCAAACTTTGAATTAATGGATTCATTTATTTTTTCTCCTTCTCTTACCAATCTTGAGAGCCTCTCGTCCCAGCGGATTAGCCGTTTTTTGTGTGTCCATTACACACTCTTAATATCTTAGCAAATTCTTCTTCACTTGTAAAGTTATTTAAAGTAAAATTCCTAAAAAAACAAAAACTAACCCTAAAATATACGTCAAACTACAATAAAAGATAAAATGATACTTACGATTAAAGAGAGAGAACAATTCATAATTCAAGGTAGAATAAGTTCCTAAACCTCCTAAAAAACCTGTTACTAAAATTGTTCTCCAGGTAGTATTAGAAAGGTGTTTTGAAAAATACCCTATCAAAAAAGCCGCTAATAAATTGGCTAACAAGGTCCCCAAAGGGATAGAAAATTTAGGATTTATCAGACCAAGGTAATATCGTACAACAGCTCCAATACCACAGGCAAGAGCCAGTAACACTACTTCCATTTTCTCAACTCCAAATATTTCCTAGCACAGTAGTGCGCAAAGAAGGCTACGCCAATTCCTCCGACGACATAGAGTGTTGCATACCACAAAAATGTCATATAATTTTTATCCAATAAAAACTGCACAAGGTCAAGAAGAGGACTAGCAATCGTCGTGAAACCACCCAAAAATCCAACTCCTAAGGCAGTTAAATTTTCCTCACTCCAATTTTTTAAGGGTAACAGAGTCTTTACAAAGAAAACCAACAGGAAAATTCCAACAAAGTTAATAATGGCTAGAGGGAGAATCCCTGGAAACAAGCTCACTAAAAAATAACGTAAAATTCCTGCTAAGCCAGCTAGGATAAATACATGTAACAGTAACCTAATTTGCTTCATCACTTTAATTTATCAGCTTGAAAGTCCCTTGAATGTTTCATTATGTCTGAAAACGTTCCAAGTAAACAAGCTTCATATTCCTTATTAGTAATCAGATCAGCAATCTTATTTAATACTGCCTCTTCTCTAGATTGATCTAGAATTGGCATCTGATTTGCTTTTTTATAAGTCACCACTTCTTGAACAAGGTCCATTCGTTTTTCTAACAAAGCCACGAGTTCCTTATCCACTTGATCGATCATCTGACGTGTCTGTTCTAAATTCATTTCTTACCCCTTTTTCATTCTTTTATTTCTAATCAACTGATACAATAAAGCAAAGGCCACCACAATACCAATGATGGCTAAGAGTTGTTCTTTATTGCCTTTAAATAGAGCATCCCCGCCATAAGCATATAAAGCTGATGCTGGTAGCATACCAAGAAACATTGCACTTAAGATTTCTTTACGAGATAGCTTCAGCTCAATAGCCGTGTAATTCACCAAAAAGGTTGGAATAACTGGAACCATGTAACCCAAGCTCAAACCCAATACTGGATTTTTAAAATGCGATAAATCATCCACAACATGCCCTAACCTTCTACTATTTTGTGCCAAATGCGTCTGTTTTAAAATCTGTAAACTTAGGAAATTGCCAAGCATACCACCAAATATATTAACAACTGGTCCAATAATAGGTCCAAAAATTAAACCATTTGCAATGCAAATAACGGAACTAGAAAAAAATGGCACAGCAGACATTAAAGCTGTTAAACTGAGTAATAAAAGGTAATCAAATAGAGTCGGAGCTCTAAACATCTGCTCCAAACGACTAGGGTTTTCTCCTAGCCGTAGTAAAAAGACGAAATCATCGTGATAACGCATGATTAAGAGATAGAGCAAGACAAGAATGCCCCCTACTCCCACTAAGCTTAACCGCCAATTTAATTTTTCTTTTCGTTTTAGTTCGTTAAACAACGATTTCATATTAACCCTTATCCATAGAAAAAGAGGATCGGGATACTCTTCACTTTCTGAAAACTATCCTTAACCTCTCTCCATTTAATCCATTTAAACCAACCACTCTTGTTATCATCTGATGATCTAAAATACCTTCAATCTCAACGAGTTATGGTAATTTGGTCAATAAAGACTCTGCGAATGCTTCTAATTTAGCAATGTCATCGTCTTCTGCTGCTAAATCAACTTTAACAGAATCAGCTCCTTTAGTAGCACCTGTACCTGCAAAGGCTAGTTCAAAGTCATCCACCGACTTACAAAAATAATCATAGAAAGTATCACCTGAGCCAACAACTCCATAAACCTTACCTGTTAAGTCAAGGTCCTTTAGATCCTCATAAAAATCAACGATTTCATCAGGAAGATCACTATCACCATATGTATAACTTGCCACAACAGCAATATCTACATCTTGAAATTCATCAGCGTCGACAGTTGTACACTCATCTACATCTACATCTACGCCCAACTCACGAAGTTTATCGGCGACAATATCTGCAATTTCTTCTGTATTACCTGTCATGCTAGCATATACAATTTTTGCTAAAGCCATAAGGTCCTCCAAAATTTAATTGGTTTTATTGTAGCATAATTTTTTGATTATTCCAACTCATTTCCTGATACCAGATAGGCTTTTTTGTAGCGTTACAATAGATGTGAGACTTCTAGGAGTCAAAAAGAAGATTCCCTGA
>CAMCQB010000060.1 GCA_945876895.1 uncultured Streptococcus sp. | reverse complement strand
AATCCAACCTGCATATGCCTGACCAGATAAACCAATATTGAAGAAACCTGCTCGACTGGCTACTGTAAAACCTAAGGCTATTAGGATTAAAGGCGCCATAGCACGAAAAATTTCACCAATATTTTTTACATTTCCAAAAGCGGTTTGAAACAATCCTTCATATCCCCATATCGGATCATAACCAAAGATTAACATCACGACCGCACCTAAGATAATCCCTAATAGGACAGAAATCAATGGAACAGCAATTTGCTGAGTTCGTTTAGACATTAGTAGCCTCCTTTTCTAAAACGCCACCAGCCATCAAGATACCTAGTTCTTGTTTGTTAGTCTGATCAGGTAAAACCACACCTTGAATCTTACCATCATGAATAACTGCAATACGATCAGATAAATTTAAAATTTCGTCAAGTTCAAAACTAACAACTAGGACTGCCTTGCCTCGATCTCTCTCTTCTATTAAGCGTTTATGGATATATTCAATCGCACCAACGTCTAAACCTCGAGTTGGCTGGCTAACGATCAATAGGTCTGGATCTCTATCAATTTCACGTGCAATAATCGCTTTTTGCTGATTTCCTCCTGAAAAACCTTTAGCAGGAACTAGCTCATTAGCACCACGAACATCAAACTCTTCCATTAATTTTCTAGCATACTCATTAATCTTTAGATAGTTCAAAATTCCTTTTTGGCTAAGAGGCTCTTTATAATAGGTTTGTAAGGCAATATTTTCTGCTAATGTCATTGGTAAAACCAAGCCGTCACGATGGCGATCTTCTGGAACATGACCTACACTCAATTCTGTAATTTGACGAGAAGAATACTTTGTAACTTCTTGTCCTTTGATAACAATTGACCCGCTTTTTACTTTTCGTAATCCTGTAATCGCTTGAATCAACTCACTTTGACCATTTCCATCAATACCTGCGATACCAACAATCTCCCCTGCACGAACTTCCAATGACAGATCCTTAACAGCAGGTATCCCTCGGTTTTCATTAACGACTAAATCTTTAATAGATAAAATAACATCCTGTGGATTTGATGGTTTTTTCTCTGTTTTAAAGGACACTGAACGCCCAACCATCATTTCTGCCAGATCTTCAGACGTTGCTCCAGCTACGCTAACCGTTTCAATCGATTTACCTCTACGGATTACTGTCACACGATCAGCTACTGCTCGAATTTCATCTAATTTATGGGTAATCAATATAATTGATTTACCTTCTTTAATCAAATTCTTTAAGATCCCCATCAATTCTTGAATTTCTGAAGGGGTTAGGACAGCTGTTGGTTCATCAAATATTAAAATATCTGCCCCACGGTAAAGTGTTTTTAAAATCTCAACACGTTGTTGGGCACCAACTGAAATATCTGCAACCTTTGCTGAAGGGTCTACTGCTAAACCATATTTTTCAGACAAATCGCTAATTTCTTGACTGGCTTTCTTTAAATCTAACAAGCCATTTTTTACTGTCTCATTACCTAAAATGATGTTCTCCGCTACTGTAAAAGCTTCTACCAACATAAAATGTTGGTGAACCATCCCAATACCTAGCTGAGATGATTTTGAAGGTGAATCAATTGTCACGACTTGCCCGTCAATAGCAATCTCACCACTAGTAGGCTGTAGGAGTCCTGCTAGCATATTCATCAAAGTTGACTTTCCTGCACCATTCTCACCAAGTAAGGCATGAATTTCACCTTTTCTGAGGTTAAGATTGATGTGGTCATTCGCCACAAAATCACCAAATTTTTTGGTAATCTCTCTCATTTCAATGACATTTTGTGTCATAATGGGTCTTCCTTTCAGAAAATCTTTTTAATATATCAGTAAAACCTACCTAAATTAGGTAAGCTTTACTGAGATATTATACATATCTCAGTCCTAAAAAAGCGACCGACTAGGTCGCTAATTTTAATTATTTTTCTGGAACTGTAATATCACCAGAGATAATTTTTTCTTTTGCTTCTTCGATTGCTTTTTTAGCATCATCAGAAAGATTAGTCATGGCAATATCAACTCCTGAATCTTTTAAACCATAAGTTGTTGTCTCACCACCTGGGAATTTACCATCTGCTGTATTGGTTGCAATCAATTGAAGTGACTTACCAACTTCTTTAATCGTTGATGCAAGAACAAAGTTAGATTCTTTTCCATCTTTTGAAGTATAATTACCTTCGTCTTTTTGATCGCGGTCAACACCGATTACCCAAACTTTGTCAGATTCATTACGTGTTTCATTTTCTGCCTTAGCTTCATTGAAAACACCAGCTCCTGTCCCACCTGCTGCTTGGTAGATAACATCTGCTCCACCTGCATATTGTGCTGCAGCAATTGTTTTACCTTTGGCTGCATCTCCAAATGAACCCGCATAGTTTACAGTTACTTTAATGGATGAATCAACAGATTTAACACCAGCTTCGAAACCTTTTTCAAAACGTTTGATAACTTCACCTTCCATACCACCGATGAAGCCAACATTCTTAGTTTTGGTTGTTTTTGCAGCAGCGATACCAGCAAGATAAGCAGCCTCGTTATCAGCGAATGTTACACTTGCAACATTGTCCATGTCAGCGATTGTATCATCAATGATCACATAATTAGTATCTGGGTTTGTTTCAGCAGCTTTTTGAATAGAGTCATGAAGCGCAAAACCGATACCAAAAATAAGGTTATAGCCACTAGCAGTCGCAGAATCTAAATTGGTAGCATAGTCTGATTCACTAGCTGATTGGAAATAATCATAGCCATTTCCTTTTGAAAGACCATTTTCTTTCCCCCATGCTTGAAGCCCTTCCCAAGCTGATTGGTTAAATGATTTATCATCAACACCACCTGTGTCAGTTACCATAGCAACTTTGAGATCAGTCTTGGCATCACTATTTGAACTAGAGCTACGATTAGAACATGCAGCTAAACCTAAAACTGCAACTGAAGCTAGACCAATACCAATAAGTTTCTTGTTCATTAAATTGAACCCTCCTAAAAAACTTTTGCAACGTTTGTTGCGTGTGTTAAAACCAAATGGTTATAAGTAATAACATCATCCACAAACTAATCCAAGTCTGTAAACGAATATGGAAGTAAATCCCCGACCGTCGTCACGACCGTCTGCCCATTTTTAGCAATAAGCGTTACTTTTGCTTCAGGTTGAAAAAATTCAACCATAACTTGTCGACAAGCACCACATGGTGAAATTGGTTCTTTTGTTTCACCATAAATTGCAATCTCTTTTAAATCTCTATATCCTTCTGAAACAGCCTTAAAAATAGCTGTTCGTTCACCACAGTTCGTTAAACCAAAGCTAGCATTTTCAATGTTACAACCTTGAAACACCTGTCCATCTTTAGTTTTTAGGGCCGCTCCAATAGGAAACTTAGAATAAGGAACATAGGCATGCTGGCTAGCTTGAATGGCTAAATTTACTAATTGGTTAGTATCCACCATCTGAAACTTGTCCTTCCATAATAGCAATCCCAGCAGAAGTTCCTATACGGTTTGCACCAGCTTTGATGAAGTTCAAAGCATCTTCTCTCGTACGCGCACCACCAGCTGCTTTTACACCTACTGCTTCACCAACAACTTGACGCATTAGCTTAACATCATTGATAGTCGCACCTCCTGTTGAAAAACCTGTAGAAGTTTTAACGAAATCAGCTCCAGCTCTCACACTAGCTTGACAAGCTGCAACTTTCTCCTCCTCAGATAATAAACAAGCTTCAATAATAACTTTAACAAGTTTATCACCACTAGCCTCAACAACGGCTTTAATATCTTCTTCTACATACTGGAGATTTCCTGATTTCAGCTCACCAATATTGATCACCATATCTACTTCGTCTGCACCATTAGAAACGACCTGCTTTGTTTCAAATGCTTTTACCTCTGATAAAGTTGCTCCTAGAGGAAAACCAATTACTGTACAAACTTTTACGTCACTATCTCGGAGTTCCTCACGAGCCAATTTTACCCAAGTAGGATTGACACAGACACTGGTAAAGTTATATTGCTTTGCTTGAGCAATTAATTCTAAAATCTGCTCTTTTGTAGCATCTTGCTTTAATAACGTATGGTCAATATACTTATTCAAGTCCATGATGACCTTCTTTCTAATTGATTATTTTCAGAATTTCTTTCTGAATAATCCTATCATTACTTATTCTAACATTTTTTTTGAATTCTGTAAGCAGATTTTCAGTAATTTTTTGATTTGAGTAAATTTTTGCAAGGGTATCACCTTTTTTAATCTTATCCCCGACTTTTTTATCAAAAACAATTCCACTTTCATAATCTAAAGCATCTGTCTTGATTGCTCTACCTGCCCCTAATTTCATTGCAAATAAACCAAACTCTAAAGCTGGGAGAGCAGACACATAACCATCTTGTTCTGCTTTGACTTCAACTACATATTTGACTTGGGCTGGTCGATATAAATCGACTATATCTCCTCCTTGCGCCTGAATCATTACCTCAAATTTTTCTATCGCCTCACCAATAGTCAACTTTTCTCTAATTTCAACTAGTGATTTTTGCACTCCTGCTAATTCCAACATCATTTGCGCTAGTTCACAAATAAAATCTGTGATATCAGAACGCCCCTCACCCTTCATGATGTCAATAGCTTCCAGAACCTCTAAACGATTCCCAATAGCTCTTCCTAGTGGTTGGCTCATATTAGTAATGACTGCAACTGTCTGACGTCCAATTTCTTTTCCTAAGGAAACCATTGTTTCAGAGAGTTGAATTGCTTCCTCCTCAGTTTTCATAAAAGCACCGTCACCAACTGTCACATCTAATAAAATGGCGTCTGCACCTGCTGCTATTTTTTTACTCATTACTGAACTGGCAATCAAAGGAATACTATCTACCGTCGCCGTCACATCTCTCAGAGCATAAAGTTGTTTATCTGCCTTGACCATTCGATCAGACTGTCCTATTACAGACAACCCTATTTCTTGAACTTGCTGGATAAACTCTGTCTTAGTTCGTTCAATCTGATAACCTTTGATGGACTCCAATTTATCTAAAGTGCCACCTGTATGTCCCAGTCCTCTGCCACTCATCTTCGCAACAGGGACACCGAAACTAGCTACAAGAGGGGCCAAGATTAATGTCACTTTATCACCTACACCACCAGTAGAGTGTTTATCAGTCTTGATACCATGGATAGCTGACAGGTCCATCTGCTCACCAGTACCAACCATAGCCATAGTGAGATCTCTCGTCTCTCTCATAGACATTCCTTTAAAATAAATCGCCATCGCCAAGGCTGACATTTGATAATCTGGTACACTACCTGTAACATAACCACTGACTAGCCAATGAATTTCTTCGGTCGATAATTCAAGACCATCACGTTTTTTTTGGATTAAATCTACTGCTCTCATATTCTCTCACTTCTAAGGATGTAATATCCCTTGTCTTTTTTGACAGTCTCTACATTTCCAAAAACTTCTGCCATCTTAGCTTTGGCACTCGGTGCTCCTTGTTTTTTTTGAATGACAATAGTCAAAGTGCCCCCAACTACTAGATGGTTAATGCTTTCTGATATAATGCGGTGGACAATTTCTTTTCCAGCCCTAATGGGAGGGTTACTAATGATATAATCAAATTCCCCCTCAACATTATCGTAAACACTTGATTGAAAAATGTTTGCTGACACATGGTTTTTTTCAGCATTTTTTTTCGCCAAATCTAAAGCTCTATGGTTTATGTCCACCATCGTCACATCTAATCCTTTAGTTTTTGCCAAAGCAATCCCTAGCGGACCATAACCACAACCGACATCTAATAACCGCCCTCCTTCTTCGACCTCTAAAGCATTTAGAAGAACTTGACTTCCGTAATCAATCATTTTTTTACTAAAAACGCCAGAATCTGTAAAAAAAGTAAACCAATCACCTAAAAGATTAACTCTTAACTCATGAATATCATGTGCAGCATCTGGGTTTTCTGCGTAATACATTTTTGACATATTTTTTCCTATCATCTTTTAGAACTTTTGCTTATTCATTATAGCATACTTTTTCTTCGATGAAAATGGTTACAATTAGAAGCAAACATGTTATAATCCTCTAGATAGGAGTTTTCTATAATGTATGATTTAACAAACTTTAAACAAATTTCACGTCAAAAATGGCAAGGTCTTGGTCACTTAAGTACTCCTCCTCTTTCACAAGATGAATTAGATTCTATCAAAAGTTTAAATGATAAAATTAGCATTCAAGACGTCACTGACATTTATCTCCCCTTGATCAATTTGATTGATATTTATAAGCATTCATCTGATCACTTAGACTTTTCAAAAAGCCTCTTTCTTCAAAACAAACCTGAAAAACGCCCTTTCATCATCGGGGTATCTGGCAGTGTAGCAGTCGGAAAATCTACAACCAGTCGTTTGCTACAGCTTCTTTTAACACGAACCTATAAAAATAGCAAGGTTGAGCTGATGACAACGGATGGCTTCTTATTCCCTAATGAAAAGTTAAAAAAAGAGCAACTGCTTCAAAAAAAAGGATTTCCTGAAAGCTATGATATGCCTGCGCTAGTTAAAATGATCGAGGCCATAAAATATGGAAAAGATTATGACATTCCGATTTATTCACATGAAATTTATGATATTATTCCAAATCAACTCCAACATATCACTTCTCCTGATTTTCTTATCATTGAAGGAATAAATGTTTTCCAAAATCCTCAAAATGATCACCTTTATATCAATGGCTATTTTGATTTTTCAATCTACATTGATGCAGATGAAAAACATATTGAGAAATGGTATCTAGAACGATTTGAAAGTTTACTCTCACTAGCTAAGCAAAATCCCAACAATTACTATAATAGATTCAATAACCTTCCACGATCTGAGTCTCTAGCTATCGCCAAAAGCACATGGAAAAATATTAATCTGATTAACCTCAGAGACTATATTAAACCTACGCGAAATCGCGCTGATCTCATTTTACACAAGGATCCTCAGCATAAAATAGACAAAATTTACCTTAAAAAGTGATTTAGGCTTGTCAAAACCAATTTTTTCCTATATAATGAGATAGTTAGTATGAGATGGAGGTGAAAACATTGGCAAATATTAAATCAGCTATCAAACGTGCTGAACTTAACGTTAAACAAAACGAAAAGAACTCAGCTCAAAAATCAGCTATGCGTACTGCAATCAAAGCATTTGAAGCAAATCCAACTGAAGAGCTTTTCCGTGCTGCTAGCTCAGCTATCGATAAAGCAGAAACAAAAGGTTTGATTCACAAAAACAAAGCTGCTCGTGATAAAGCACGTCTTTCAGCAAAAATTGCTAAATAAAAAGGCTTTTTTTATCTAAAAGTCACATGGAGAAGATTAATTCAGTCTTCTCTTTTTTTGCTTTCTAAACATATGTTACCGCATAAAAATGACTCTATCATTTCTAAGAGATCTTTCTCAAAGTAATCATAGAGTCATTTTATTATAGTTTTACTTCAAAAATAGTTCCTTTAGGTCGATTATCTTTAACATGAATACTTCCTTTTAAAGAATCGACTATTTGTTTAGCCAAAGACAAACCTAAACCAAAGCCCCCTTTTTGTCTTGTTCTAGCCTTATCAACACGATAAAATCGGTCAAAAATTTGCTTTTTATCCTCATCTGAAATCCCAAAACCGTTATCACTGATGGTCAAATAGATAGTTTTATCCGTACTTCTCACCTTAAAATCAATCATACCTGAATCTTCCGTGTATTTAATTGCGTTATCAAATAATATGGTCATCAATTGTTTTAATAACGTTTTATCGGTTTTAAATGACCTTGCCACTTGATTTTGATATGTAAAAATTTTATCGTTTTCTTCAGCGATTAAAGTATAATTTTCAAAAACATCATCAAAGAAACTAGGTTGTACTTCTGTTAGATCTGGTTTTATACCATCATCACGTCTAGCTAAGTTCAAGAGATTTGTTGTTAAAATTCTCATATTTCTCACTTCATCTAGACTTGCTGCTATGTTTTCTGATTGTTCCAAAATCGTCGCATTAGGCTGCCTAAACAAGCTTTCTAGTCTATTTTGTAGAACAGCTAACGGTGTGCGCAATTCATGACTAGCGTTTTCAACAAAAGATTTTTGTTTTTCATAGTTGGCTAGAATAGGCCTCATACTCCATCGTGCAAGATAGACACTAGCGCCAACTGAAAGAAACCAGAAAATAATCATCACGCTAACAATGATCGTAGAATAGCGTGCTGTCGATTCCTCGATTTGAGTCACATTGACGGCTACTGTTGCATATTTTAGTTCGGTATAAGTTGAACTTTCTACTTTGACTGTAACCAGATGGAAAGATTCTGAGTAGCCTAAGTCATTTTTGGGGCTATCTGAATAGACGCTGTTTAAATTTTTAGTTTTCAACTTCAAATTACTTAACGTAGACAAACTAGCAATATTATTAAGGATATTCCCATCTTTATCATAAAGAATAAAGGTGGTATTAGCCGCTAACTTTTCCGTTGGCACAGCTTCTATCATCGGATGATCTGAATTATCGTCTGTTACTTGAGTATCCTGTTCTCCTGGATTACCTGGCATCTCCATCACCCATGTAACATACTGGTCAATCTCTCTTGCGGTCCGTATTAATTTACTATCTACTGAAGAATAAAGTCCTACCCGCATAACTTGTAAGATGATAACCGTCATTACAATAAAAATACCTGTAAATACTGTAAAGAATTGAAGGAAAAAAGAAAAATTTTCTGTTTTGGATTTTTTTCTTAATTTACTCAGCATCTTTTAAAATATACCCTACACTGCGTAATGTCTGCATATTGTTTACAAAAGCAGTTCCTTTTAATTTTTTACGTATTTTAGATACATAAACCTCTACAACTGATAATGTTGTATCACTATCAAAGCCCCAGATACGATCAAAAATTTGAGTTTTGGGTAAAATAACATTCTGATTCTGAAGGAAATAAACGAGTAAATCAAATTCTTTCCCTAATAATTCAACTTCTGAACCATTAACAGTAGTGGTGTTAGTAGAGGTGTTAACACTAATTTCCCCGTAAGTTAAGGTGTTATCGTTTAATTTCCCTGAACGCTTTAATAATGCTTGAATACGCATTTTCAACTCTTCCAAATAAAATGGCTTAGTGAGGTAATCATCTGCACCTAATTCAAAGCCATGCCCTTTATCATCCAAGCTTTCTTTAGCTGTCATAATTAAAACAGGTGTTGTCACTCCCTTATCACGAAGCTCTTTCAAAACTTGAAAACCATCTTTTTCAGGAAGCATTAAATCCAATAAGATAAGATCATAAACACCACTTTCTGCCTCATATAGTCCTTCATCACCATCAAAAACTTGCATAACATCTGCAAAATCATCCAAGAAATCAAAAACAGAATTTGATAAACCTAGATCATCTTCAACCAATAAAATTTTAATCATCGCACTTCTCCTTTTTGTTCCATTATAACATGGATTAACTAGCACTTTTACTTTTGTCTATTCTTTTTTACTCAATTTAAAAACTTATTTTTTATCCCGCGTTGTAAAATGAAGTGCAACAAAAAAGACATGTTCGTCTGATATACTAGA
>CAMCQB010000059.1 GCA_945876895.1 uncultured Streptococcus sp. | reverse complement strand
TTTAGCATAGAAAACAGCGCCTATTGTGTAAGATAACCCACCAGCTAGCATGAGAAGTCCAAATGTCATGCTAGTCTTTTGCAAAATGGCTGGAATGATAAAAATAACTAACCACCCCATAAAAAGATAAAGAAATAAGCTGAATTTTTCATTGATATGTTTGGCAAAAATCTTATAAAGAATACCAAAAATTGTGATTCCCCATTGTAGCGTGATGATTACATAACCTAACCATCCTCCAACTAAAGAAAGAGCAACAGGTGTATAACTCCCTGCAATTGCAATATAAATCATGCTATGATCGATAATACGTAAGACATATTTATGAGTTGAATCATAAGGCATAGAGTGGTAGATGGTTGAAGATAGAAACATCAGAAATAGGCTGATGACAAAAATAGACATCCCTACAACTGCAGTGTTATTATAATCATGATAAGCATGGATAGCAGTAATCGGTAATAAGCTCAACATGATAGCTGACCCAATAGCGTGTGTCACGCTATTGGCGACTTCTTCTCCAAAAGAGAGTGGGGCACTGAGTTTTAGACTGTGATTCATGAGCGTTCTCCTTCTAAATCTAAGGTTAATTGACGAGTTTTATAATAAAGTTTGAGGGCTCGGCAGGCGCATCTAATAATTTCTGGTGTCTCATTATTTTCTTGATTCCTCATACAATCAACAAAGTGGTTATAAAGTGTTTTTGAATCTTGTTTTTCAGATAATAGATTCAAAGTATGGCTAATTTCTTGGATAGAAAAAACATGCTTTAAGCTATTTAGAGCAATCAGACGAGCAAGCTGATGTTTTTGATATTTTTTTTGATTGGCTTATCAATGTGTTTGTGTTTAACGTAATTGTTAATCATTGAGGCTGTCAGACCTTTATCCTTGGGATCTAGGCTATATTGTGTGTATTGATTGACATACAGTAAGATCTGATCAAGGTATAAATCCAAATCTGGCAGCTCCTCCCAGTAGGGAATAGTATTCATCACGTCACAACCTCTCCTTTATCTAGTATTAATAACTAGATTATATGTTTTTTATAAAATAATGTCAAGGAATTAACTACTTAAGAGATCGGTAGCTGGAAAAGGTGACAAAAAGTATTTTTATCTGTATAATAAATAGAAAATGATGATTGGAAACGAGGACAACCATGCAATTTGATAAACGACTGATTAGCTCAGTGGTTCTTATTTTTGTGACATGTTTATTTATTCAAAGTAATTGGTCAAGCGGCGCTACCTTACTTCAAACGATTTACAAAGCAGCTCATCCCTTTATTGTGGGCGCAGGAGTGGCTTTTGTTGTCAATATTGTGATGAGTGCTTATGAAAAACTTTTTGTTAAACTCATCAAGGTTGATCAAATTTTAAAATTTAAAAGAAGCTTTTCTTTATTATTAGCGTACGCGACTTTTACAGCTGTCGTTTATATGATTTTCACTATTGTATTACCAGATTTGATTACCAGTTTACAGTCTCTTTTATCGATTAATCCTCAAGATATTGCGAAGTTATTAAATCATATCCAAAAAAGTGAGATCGTCTCAAACGTTATCAATGCACTTGGAGGAGAAGCAGAAGTAACGAATACCTTGATCAATTTTAGCAAACAGATTCTTAGCCAGTTGTTAAGTAGTCTAACCAGTATCTTAATCTCGGTTACCTCCATAGCTTCAACCTTACTAAATGTGGTCGTGAGCTTAATTTTCTCGGCTTATGTTTTGGTCAATAAGGAAACTCTAGGGCGTCAGTTTCGACTTTTAATCGATACCTTTTTCAAACCATATGCTAAAGGGATTTATTATGTCCTAGACGTTTTAAATCAACGTTTCCACGGTTTTTTTGTTAGTCAGACTTTAGAAGCTATGATTTTAGGATCTTTGACAGCTATTGGGATGAGCTTCCTTGGTTTACCCTATGCTGCAACGATTGGTGTCCTGATTTCTTTTACTGCCTTAATTCCTGTGATTGGTGCCTATATTGGAACGAGTGTGGGAGTGATCTTAATTTTAACTCAAGATTTTAAACAGGCCCTTATCTTTTTGATTTTTATCGTGTTACTACAACAATTTGAAGGAAACTTGATTTATCCACGTGTTGTCGGAGGCTCAATCGGACTACCTGGGATGTGGGTCCTACTTGCCATTACTCTTGGTGGCGCATTAGGTGGTGTATTTGGGATGCTGGTGGCAGTTCCAGTCTCAGCAAGTGCCTATCAAATCCTAAAAGATTACACTTACAAAAAGCAATCTCAGATCTCTAATAGCTAACAATTGACGCTCTTTGAGCGTTTTTTCTTTTGTAAAAGCTGTGCTATAATGATTAAAAGAGAGGGTAAGTATGATTCGATTATTTCAAGAAAAGGATGCAAAACCATTAGCCCAAATGATTGCTAAAAGTTTACGCCAAATCAATCAAAAAGATTATGAGACAGCTTATATTGAGCAGGTTGTTGAAAGTTTATCTGCAGATGCTTTGATTAAACGTGCCTCATGGACACATTTTTATGTGGTTGAAAAAGAGGCTACTCTGGTAGCTTGTGGCGCAATAGGTCCCTATTGGGATAAAGAAGATGAGGCGAGTTTGTTTACGATTTTTGTTGCGGCAGATCATCAAAAACAAGGATTGGGCTCTTTGATAATGAAAACGCTGGAACAAGATAGCTATTTTATAAAAAGTAAGCGAATTGAAATTCCATCTTCTATAACGGCTGTCGCCTTTTATCAAAAATTTGGTTATAGCATCAAAAAAGGAGAGCAGTATCCTGATAAGGAAGGGTTATTTCGATTAGAAAAACATAGAGAGGTTATATGAGATTAGATAAATTTTTAGTAGATTGTGGCGTGGGGTCACGAACTGAGGTCAAAAAGATTTTAAAAAATAAAACCGTTACAGTTAATGAAGTAGTCGAGACTTCTCCTAAAAGACAAGTTGACCCTAAACAGGATCAGATCAGTGTGTCTGGACAAGTGCTGAATCATGAACGCTTTGTGTATTATATGTTAAACAAACCCAAAGGTGTGATTTCTGCAACCGAAGATAGCAAGCATAAAACAGTGCTAGATCTTTTAGATGAACGGGCGCACTATAAAGATGTCTTTCCTATTGGGAGACTTGATATTGATACTCATGGTCTTTTGCTTTTGACAAATAATGGGGGACTAGCGCATGCCATGTTATCACCTAAAAAACATGTCAGCAAGTGTTATGAAGCTAAGGTTGCAGGTATTATGACAGGTGAAGATATAACAGCTTTTGAAAGAGGCATTGCCCTAAAAGATTTCACCTGCCTACCTGCTCAGCTTGATATTTTAGAACGTAATGAAGAGGAAAAAACTAGCTTAGTGCATATTACTTTAAAAGAAGGAAAGTTCCATCAGGTGAAAAGAATGGTCGCAGCTTGTGGCAAAGAGGTTATTGATTTAAAGCGATTAACAATGGGACCTCTAAGCTTAGATACCAACTTAGCATTGGGAGAATATAGAGTCTTAACCAATCAAGAACGAGAGAGTTTACAAGTATTTGGTGTTGACTTGGATTAGGGAACTTTTCTAGAAAGGTGTAAAATACAATGCGCTCATTTTTGAGTAAAAACAATATAAGTTTACTGTTACTAACTGTTACTCTAGCTATTATGGTAGGAGTGGGTGCCATTATACTACACTGTGTTTTTGATTTTTTCTGGTCAGATATTTTGCAAACCTCTACTTCTGGTCAGCGTAGCCAACTCGTTATTGTATCGGGTCTTATTAGTTCAGTAGGCTGGTATTTTCTTCAAAGACAGAGCAATGGAATAATTTCTTTAAAGAAGCAGATTTTTCCTAAAACCTCTAGTGAACAATTACCCAATTTTGGTAGACAGATGGGACATATTCTCTTACAAATTGTGACAGTAGGCTTAGGGTCGCCTATAGGAAAAGAGGTTGCTCCAAGAGAATTCGGGAGTTTGTTATCGACTTACTTAGCAAAAAAAGTATCGATAACAGCAGAAGAACGGTCAGTATTGGTAGCCGGTTCTACGGTTGCTGGTTTGGCTGCGATTTATCAAATTCCATTTGCAAGTATATTATTCGCTTTTGAGATATACCGTATTCCATTAACGATTTTGAATTTCCTGATAATAGCTATCACATCATATGGTGCTACATTTATTGCAAATATTGAAATTAGTAATGCCCCCATGTATCATGTTGCCAGTCAACCAGTAAATTGGTCAATACTTGTTATCAGTAGTTTTATGACGTTGATAACGATACCTACCGCTAAAGTGTTTACTAGCCTCAGTAAGAGTGCTAGTAAACATCGAACTAAAGATAGGCGAATTTTATGGCAATTACCAATAGTTTTTGTTTTACTAGCACTACTAAGTTATTATTTCCCCAGTTTACTTGGAAATGGCTCCCTTTTGATTCAGTCAAGTTTGGATGGAATGCAACTCAATGATGCAGTGGCGCTATTTGTATTAAAATTTATTATTGTCTTACTCTGCTTACGATTTGGCTCTTATGGTGGGACGATGACGCCTTCTATTTCAATTGGTGCCGTCTTTGGGGAGGTTATTGTTTTGTTGGGGGGAGTATTGGGTTGGGTAAAGTATTCTCCGATTTTTATAATAATTTCTGCCTGTAGTTTTTTAGGAGTGACAATGGGAGCTCCTTTTACAGCTGGGATGATCGTTTACTCATTTATCGGATTTCAAGAATCTTATATGATACCTATTTTGATTTCTGTCGGGATCTTGTTTAGTTTTGAATTTATCGTCAAAAAATTAAAATAATCTTTTTCCTTGACTTAGAGTTAACTCTAGGGTATATAATAGGGCTATCAAGGATGGAGGTGGGGAATGAATATAAAAGTTGCTGCTGACCTGGTGGGCTTATCTGCCGACACCATTCGTTATTATGAAAAAATTGGCTTAGTTCCACCGATTACACGGAATAAATCAGGTATTCGTGATTTTCAGCAGAAGGATTTAGAGGCTTTAGAGTTTGTGAAATGTTTTCGTTCAGCGGGCTTGTCTGTTGACTCTTTGACAACCTATATGACCTTGTATGGTCAAGGAGATAGCACACGCCTTGAGCGTTTGGAGATTTTACAAACCGAGCGTGACAAGCTGAAAGCACGTCTTAAGGAACAGGAGGCTGCTCTTAAGCGTTTAGATTATAAAATTGCCATTTACCAAAAGGGGCTGTCAAATGATGCGCCACTATAGAAAGGATAGAAACTAATGAAAACTGCTATTTTTGAAAAAGCTGGGTCAATGATTATTGAGGAAGTTGACAAGCCAAAGATTCAAGCCAGTGATGATGTGATTTTACGCATTGTGAGAGCTTGTGTGTGTGGCTCAGATTTATGGTCCTATTCGCATGGAGATGCACGGGAAAGTCATACTAATAACTCAGGGCATGAGGCATTGGCCATTGTTGAGGAGGTCGGTCCAGACATCACTACCTTAGTACCAGGAGATTTTGTGATTGCGCCTTTCACACATGGTTGTGGAGAGTGTGCGGCCTGTCGTGCAGGTTTTGATGGGACTTGTGACAACCACCCAGCACCAACGAACTGGGGCGGTGGTTTCCAAGCAGAGTATTTGCGTTTCCACTATGGAAACTGGGCCTTGATCAAGATCCCAGGGCAACCATCAGATTATTCTGAAGGGATGTTAAAATCCCTCTTAACCCTAGCTGATGTGATGCCAACAGGTTACCATGCGGCACGAGTCGCTCAAGTTGAAAAAGGGGATAAGGTTGTGGTCATTGGTGACGGTGCTGTTGGTCAATGTGCTGTCATTGCAGCTAAGATGCGAGGAGCTTCACAAATCATCATGATGAGCCGTCATGAAGATCGTAAAAAATTAGCCTTAGAGCTTGGTGCTACAGCTGTTGTCGCTGAACGTGGTGAAGAAGGTATTGCCAAAGTTCGTGAGATTTTAGGTGGTGGTGCAGATGCTGCCCTAGAATGTGTGGGAACTGAGGCTGCTATCGAGCAAGCTATCGGTGTTCTTCATAATGGTGGTCGCATTGGTTATGTTGGGGTCCCACACTATAATAACCGTCCACTTGGCTCAACTTTTGCGCAAAACCTTACCATTGGAGGCGGATCTGCTTCAGTAACGACTTATGTTAAAACCGTTCTTCTTCAAGCAGTATTAAATGGCGATATCAATCCAGGTAAAGTCTTTACAGACACCTATCAGCTAGATGATGTCAACCAGGCTTACCAAGATATGGCTGACCGAAAAGCCATTAAATCCATGCTTCTGGTATCAGAATAAAGAGAAAACTTCAAGACATTTTAGTTCTTGAAGTTTTTCTTTTTATTTTGTTTGAAGAAATGATAGGCCTCTTGCCAACCTTTTACGACAAAAGGAATTAAGAGATACACGTAGGGGATTGCATATTGGCTCTTAGTTTCCCAAAGTAAGTGGAATATAATGCCACCTGCGAGGTAGATGAAAGGATAGAGGTTGATAAGATTCATATTTTTAGAAAAGATAAGATAGAGAAATGCCCCTAAGTAGATAAGAATCAGCATAGCATGTGTCACTTGGTAAATGATACGATACCCCCATCTGCCATTAAAGATAGAGGCTGCATAAATATTATCAAGGGGTTGCTTTTGAGGTTTACTAGGTCCTGACCAGATTGATTGGAAGGTTGATTCTGTCCAAGTGGTCAAAAATTTAGTAGAAAAGAATGTCCAAGCATAAGCTGGTTTTTCAAAAAATTTTTGCATCTCATGGGTAACCATTTTATCAGCATCTTCTTTGATTTGATCGTAGTCTCCAGATTTTTCAAAATAAATATCTCTGACATAAGAAGTGTACCATCCAGGTTGACGGTGATTATCTTTTAAATCCTGAAGCCCCATAGCTAGCCAAGCAACTTTGGGCGTACCTTTTAATTCATGACCAGCTAAATGTTGATAGTAGCTGAGGGTTGCTTTGTTAAAGCTGATCGCTAGCCCAAAAAGAACAATGGGGTAGCAAATCAAACGTTTATTCTTTTGATAAACAGCTTCAAGTAGAATAATAACAGAAAGGGTTATGAGGAGAATGATATTATTATTTCTTATCCAGTAGGCAGTTGCAAGAGTCAACAGGCTAACTAGAGCATCTTTGCGCTGATGATTTGATAGGTATCGGATAAAGAAATAAATGCCAACGCTCGCTATGGCTAAACTGTAAACAATACCATAAACAAATAGGATATTGAAAAACTGAGGAAGAAAGGCAAAGCTGAGAAAAATGGCCCACTTGCTGACATGGTCATTATCAAAGAGGAGTTCAGTTATTTTCCAAGTCATAGCATTCGTGAGAAGAATGGCAAAGATATTAAGCAGGAAGAAAACAACCATACTAGGAATCGGAATGATTGTCAGGATAATACGCTCAAATGTAACCAACCCTAATTGGTGAGGGTAACGAAAGAGGTAGGCACCTTCATTAAGCGAGGAAAGGTTGCCTTGATTGATACTGACAGCTGAGCGAAAGACTGTCGCCGCATCATCTCGTGTAATATCAGTCGTCAAGGCAATAAGAAGTAGCCCACCTAGGCTGAAGAGTGTCGCTAGCAAAATGAAGAGTTGCTTTTTTGTGAGGTGGTCAAGAAGCTTATTAATGATGATACTTAAGGGGAAAAAAGCTAGTAAGCAGAGATAGACCCAGGGTCTAGGACTAATCATATCTGCCCATTCATATCGAACGACATAAATAATCGTTTGGACAAGAAAGGCAGAAAGGGTTAGCAATGCCATCATAAGTGTCACCCCAACTGTAATAGATGTTTTTAAAAACTGGACGATTTTCATAAAAACCTCGTTGCTAATAGTTTTAGAACAAAAGAGCTAGAGAGAATTAATTCCCCCAGCTCTTTTGTGATGTGTTTACTTTTTATAGAGTGTCTCGCTTTGTCTATTGGGATCAACGGTAACATTGATACCAAGTTTACGGAAAACATTTTTGTCTTCTTCAGGTAAGCTAACACTGGAATGAACTTCAGATCCTTTCAGATTTCCAAGTTCTTCCATGGCTTTTTTAGCATTCTTATCTGTCATAGCAGTGATGGCTAGAGCGATAAGCAACTCGCTAGAGTGAAGACGTGGGTTGCGATTACCGAGATGGTCAACTTTTAAATCTTGAATAGGTTTAACATAGTCTGGTTGAATGAGGTGTGTGTCCTTGTCGATACCTGCTAGTGCTTTAATCCCGTTAACGATGACAGCAGCAGATGGACCAAAGAGTTCTGATGTTTTACCTGTAACAATTTGACCATTAGGCAATTCCATAGCCAGTGCAGCTTGTCCAGTTTCCTCAGCCTTTTGACGAGCAACGACGGTCACTTGACGATCAAGTGGAGTGATACCAAGGTTATTCATCAATAGTTCAATCTTGGTGATAGCAGATTTTGCCACCTTATCTTCTTTGTAGTCTGCCACAGTCTGATAATAACGACGAATAATTTCTTGTTTAGAAGCGTCACGAGCAGCCTCATCATCTGTAATCGCAAAGCCAACCATATTAACCCCCATATCTGTTGGAGATTGATAAGGTGATTTACCAAGAATGCGCTCTAACATGAGCGATACTACAGGGAAAATCTCAATGTCACGGTTGTAGTTGACAGTTGTTTCTCCGTAAGCTTCTAGGTGAAATGAGTCAATCATATTAACATCATCAAGGTCTGCTGTTGCTGCTTCATAAGCTAGGTTAACAGGGTGATGGAGTGGCAAATTCCAAACTGGGAAAGTTTCAAATTTTGCATAGCCAGATGTCACACCGTTAACTTGGTCATGGTAAAGCTGGGATAGACAGGTTGCTAATTTACCTGATCCTGGTCCTGGCGCTGTGACAACGACTAGATTGCGACTTGTTTTGATGTAGTCATTTTTCCCCATGCCTTCTGGTGAAATGATATGGTCAACAGCCGTTGGGTAACCAGCAATTGGGTAGTGAAGGTAAGAAGCGATGCCATTTTTTTCAAGCTCTTTACGAAAAGCATCCGCTGCAGGCTGACCAGCATATTGCGTAATGACTACAGAACCCACAAAAATGTTGAGTTCATTGAAAGTGTCAATCAGACGAAATACTTCCTGGTCATAAGAAATCCCCAAATCACCACGAGTTTTAGAATGTTCGATGTTACTAGCATTGATGGCAATGACGATTTCAACTTGATCACGCAATTCGTGAAGGAGTTTGATTTTATTATTTGGTTCATATCCAGGTAAGACACGCGCGGCATGGAAGTCTTCCAACATCTTCCCACCAAATTCAAGGTAGAGTTTTCCACCGAATTGTTCAATGCGCTCAAGGATATGATCACGTTGTAAATCTAAATAGTTTTCGGAACTAAAAGCTTGTTTTTTCATTTTTTCACCTCTAATGTTAAATTATAATAAATTTTGAGTAAAAATAGAAGTTATTTACGATGAAAACAAGAAAAACTCTCTCAAATATAGAATTTGAGAGAGTTTGGTTAGTCTTTTTCATATGTGATAGTAAGGATAAGACGTTTAAAGGAGCTTTTATTTCGCCAAAATAGACGTATCTGTAAGAAACTTGCTAAAGATAATAAGAGAAGGAAGCAATTGTTCCACCAAGCAAGAAGATTGGCAACGAGATCATATTGTTTAAAGAAGGAGTTATACATATTTAGTAAGATACTGTTATCGTGAATGTAGCGTTTCAGGCTTTCTAAGATGGCTTGAATATCTTTTAAAGTGTTGAGTGGCATGGTTGAGATTTTTTGGTTTAATCCTTTTATCAC
>CAMCQB010000058.1 GCA_945876895.1 uncultured Streptococcus sp. | reverse complement strand
GAGGAGACTTATCCTTTGTTGGAGCATGAGCGTGACTTTCTTATCCAATCTTTAAAAGCCCTAGGCGCACAAGTCTTCCCTAGTCAGACCAATTATTTATTGATCAATACAGGGCTAGAAAATGCAAAAGAGCAATTGGCGGCTGAGGGTATTCAAGTTAGAGATGGTTCTGATTTTGTGAGCTTAGATTCTCGCTATATTCGCATAGCTATGTCAACTCACGAGGTCAATGTGACATTTTTACTAGGGTTAAAAAACTTACTTTAATTCTGAGGGCAAATCCAAGCTAAAAGATATTGACTAAGCTCCTCTGGGCTAATGGTCTGTCTTTGCTTGAGCCACCAAATCGTACTTTCAATAAAAGCAGAGCTAATCTGATGTTTTAAAAGCTCCTCAGGCAAGTTCGCTCGTTCACCTTGTATTTTTTCTAAAAAGAGGGGAAAGAGGTGTTTATCCAGTTCATGTTTGAGGCGGTTCATAAAGTAGAGATTTCTTGAGAGCAAGAGACTGGCAACCTTGTCCTGATTGCGATAGAAATGGCTTAGAATATGGCTAATTAGCCCTTCTAGGTCATTTTCTTTTTGCTCAAAGGTATGGTGAAAGAGATCACGACACAGGTGCTCAAGCAACATTTCTTTGCTGTCAAAATGGGCATAAAAGGTACTTCGTCCGACATCCGCAAGATTGATAATTTCTTGAACAGTCAGCTCATCATAGCTTTTTTGATTGAGTAGGCTAGTAAAGGAGGTGTAGATAGCCTCTTTTGTTTTTTTTACACGACGATCCATATCTGTACAAATGAGGCAATATGTTCAGAAATGAACAGAGTATTTGTTTTGCCTCTATTTTCCTTTCACTTTTTTTAGGATAATAAGGGAGTAAAGTTGTTACTATTATACAAAAGGAGTCGGAAGATGGCTAGACGAAATGTATTTATAGCTTTTCTCTTAAATTTAGTATTTTCAATCATTGAGTTGATTTTTGGTCTTTTATTTAAATCCAGTGCCATTTTAGCAGATGCAGTCCATGATTTTGGAGACGCTTTAGCGATTGGCTTATCTTTTGTAACAGAGAGAATGTCGGATAAAAGGGCTGATCAGAACTTTAGTTTAGGCTACAAGCGTTTTAGTCTGTTAGGAGCAATGATAACTTCAAGTATTTTGATCTTAGGCTCTGTTTTCTTAATTGTCGAAAATTTTCCCAAGTTATTTCACCCTGAAGTGGTTAATAAAGAAGGCATGTTGATTTTAGGTGTCATTGCTATCATAATTAATGTGTTGGCGAGTTTGGTGGTGCATAAGGGAAAAACAGCAAATGAAGCCATTTTAAGCCTGCACTTTTTAGAAGACATCTTAGGCTGGTTAGCCGTTATTGTGGTCTCTATTGTGTTACGTTTTACAGACTGGTATTTCCTTGATCCTCTCTTATCTTTAGTGATTTCAGCTTTTATCTTGTCAAAAGCAGTGCCCAAATTTTGGGCCAACGGCAAGTTATTTTTAAATGCGACACCAAAAGAGTTAGACTTCATCAGCTTAGAAGCAGAGCTTTTAGATTTAGAAGGGGTTGAAAACCTTAATCAATTAAATGTCTGGACTTCAGATGGATTAAATCATCAAGCAGTAGTGCACATTTGTAAAACCAGTCACCTTACTGATCAAGCTGTTAAAGAGCAAATTTATACTTGTCTATCTTCTCATCAGATTCAGTTACTGGCACTTGAGATAGATCAAGATCAAACAGAGCATGAAAAACACGGTTTACATCTATAGCTAATGATAAGTCTTATCTCATCAAAAATTTTTGGGAATCTTAGCGCTAGCCTCTTTTAATGAGGTACAAGAAAAACGCTCCTGTTGAAAAGGGGTGTTTTCTTGTGTCTTGTTACCAGAGTATAGCACCTGTCATAAATGTTTTTATGAATAGGCTATTGAAAGCGTTGTTATTTAAGTATATAATATTTAAAAAGGAGGTTAGAATATGCTTAAAGTATCGCAATTATCTAAAAGTTATGGTTCAAAAGATGTTTTAAAAACCATTTCTTTTGCCATTCCATCAGGAAGCATTTGTGGTTTGGTGGGAAAAAATGGTGCTGGTAAGACGACATTTTTCCACTCTCTGTTGCGTTTTGTGTCATATGAGGGAACAATTGAGCTAGATGGTCAAGCTTTTGGGACACAGGACTATCCGAAAGTGGGCTATCTTCCTGAGGAGCGTAGTCTTATGCCCAAGTTGACGGTTTTTGAACAAGTCCGCTATCTGGCTAACCTAAAAGGCATGACGAGTAAAGAGGTTGCAGAAAAGTTGCCGATTTGGATGGAAAAACTTGAGGTTAAGGGAAAAGTGACCGATAAAATTAAAAGCTTATCCAAAGGAAACCAGCAAAAAATCCAGTTAATTGTGACACTGATTCATGAACCAAGTTTAATCATTCTTGATGAACCCTTTTCTGGCCTTGATCCTGTTAATACAGCCCTGCTTAAGCGCGTGATTTTAGAGGAAAAAGAAAAGGGAGCAACTATCATCTTTTCAGACCACGTCATGACTAATGTTGAGGAGCTTTGTGATCAACTTTTGATGATTCACAACGGACAGATTGTCTTAGATGGTGCGATTCAGGATATTCGCCTACAATTTGGGCGGACACGTTTGTTTGTCTCCTCAGATATTCCTAAGGAGCGCCTTGAAAATCTGCCTCATGTTTTAGCAGTTGAAGCAACCAATCAAGGAAAATGGCGCTTGTTATTAGATGATGAAAGAGCTGGTGAGGAACTTTTTGATACGATTAGTCAAGGAAAATATCTCGCAACCTTTGACCAGCAGGCACCAACCATTGATGAAATCTTTAAATTGAAATCGGAGGAAGTCAAATGAAACAATTGCTGTTAGTTGCAAAAGAAACCTATCTTAGACAAGTAAAATCATGGACCTTCTTTTTTATGGTGGTGTCACCTTTTATCTTTATTTTTATTTCAGCAGGTGTTGGCTATCTCACAGACCAGTCAACTGATAATCAAGATAAGGTTGCTCTCATCAGCTCTAGCAACGAAGTGACTAAGGCTTTTAAAAGTGTAGAAGACATCACTTTGTCGTACTCTAGTATAGAAAAGGCGCGCTCTGCTTTTGATCAGGAAAAAATTGCAGCTTATCTAGAAGTAGAAATAAACAATGGTATCATAGAAGCGATTTATCATGGTAAAACGTCCCTGTCAGGTGAGATGAAAGTTCGAGTGGACCAGATTCTTCAAGGTTTACAACAAGCTTCTAATGTCCAACAAGCAGGGCTTAGTCAAGAACAGCTCACGACTCTAACTCAACAGCCCGTTTATAAGGAACAGTTGGTCAAAGGACAGGAATTAGCAGAAGCAGGGAAGTATATTGCCTTCTTTGGTCTTGTTTTTATGCTTTACATGATGATTTTGACTTATGCTGGTCTGACCGCACAGGAGATTGCCAGTGAAAAAGGCACAAAAATCATGGAGGTTATCTTCTCAAGTGTCCCTGCTCCACTTTACTTTTATGGTCGTATTTTAGGAATTTTTCTTGTTATCACGACACATCTAGGAATTTATCTTCTCGGAGGAGTAGCAACTTATAAAGTATTGGATTATACAGAGGGCACTAAGGAGATGGTGCAAAGCATCGAGCCTTTGATTAAGGCAGTGTTTGAGAATTTAGATTGGTCTATGATGTTCTTTGTCGGCTTTGGTCTCTTACTTTATGTGGTGTTAGCAGCACTCTCAGGTTCTTTAGTTGTACGACAAGAAGATGTGAATAAAGCTATTCAACCCATCATGTATATCGTCATTGCTTGTTTCTTTGGAGCGATGACTTTAGGTCAAGGTTCATCGGATAGTGTTTTCTTACAGGTAGGATCTTATCTTCCTTTTACTTCTACTTTCTTTATGCCGATTCGTTTGATGAATGGCTTTGCGACAACAGTAGAGAGTATCATTTCCTTGATTGTATTAACCCTAACAACTCTTGGGTTGATCATTTTAATCGGAAAATCCTATGCTGGATTGATTTTACAGACCGATGATGTGGGCTTATGGAAAAGTTTGAAAAAGGGTCTAAGTAGTCAATAAAGTCTTATTTTTGAAAACAAAAAACCAAGGAAGCTTTTAAGCTTCCTTGGTTTTTATTAGTTGTTACCAGCCACCAGGAGCGTTACCGCCAGGGGCTCCTCCACCAGGACCACCAGCACCAGGTCCTGTAGCAGTAATTTCTGTGATTTGTTCACCATTTACGGTAACAGTACCACCTGTTAATTCTGCAGTATCATCAAAGTCAAAGGCTGACTGAGCTGTGACTGCTATGGTACCACCTGAGATGTAGATATCACCATTAGCATCAAAGCCATCAGTATCTCCCTCACCCACTTCAACTTTAATATCTCCACCTGTCACCTTGATGAAGATATCAGCACCTGTCACGTCACTCGCAGCATTGATGCCATCGTCGGTTGCATAAGCATCAATCGTACCGCCATTGATGGTAATATTAGTTCCCTCAAGAGCCTCAGCACTTTCGCTGACCTTGATATCTCCACCGTCAATCACTAAGCTAGACTCTGCTTTTATCCCATCATCACCAGCTTTGACCGTAATATTACCATTTGTGATAGTGACATTACCTTTTGAGGTATCCTCATCATTGTTAGACTTGATGCCATCTCCTGTAGCGGTTAAGTTTAAGGTACCACCGTTGATGGTAACAGAGTCTTTACCACGAATAGCATCATCAGCTGCTGTTACGGTGAGGTTCCCACCATTGATGATAAGATTGTCTGTTGAAACAATCCCATCTTGATAGTTAGCTTCGACTTTTAGACTACCAGATCCAGATACGATAAGGTTCGCCTCAGAATGAATGGCTCCTTCAATATCGGTATTGCTGTGTGAATTGGCGTCTTTAACAGTATTCTCTGTTCCATCTTTGAGTTCAATTTCAACATTTTCAGCTGCTTCGACATTGATTGCAGCGCTGTCAGAACTTGAAATGGTCGCTCCAGCCAAGATAATACGAACATTACCACTAGTATTGACAGTTACACCTGCTGTCGTCTCACCAGAAAGAACATAAGTTCCTGTTTCTGTGATATTAAGTGTATCACTTGATAGCGTAACATTTTTGGTTGGTAGGCTATCCCAGTCAATATCAGATGTTACAGTTGTTGCCGTTGAGCTTGAGCTAGTTGCAGTAACATTTTGCCCACTAGTAGTCGTTGAGCTCGTCCCAAGAGAACATGCTGTCAGAGTTGCCATGCTGAGTAGCGTCAGCCCTGAATATAAGAATTTTTTAGATTTCATTGCGTTTTTAACCTCATTCACTGATTTCTTAAACCCAGTTTAGCGATAAAACCTAAAACTAAGGTTAAATAAACCCTAAAGAAAGCTTAAAGTTAGGCCACAAGCTTCTCTCCTTTTTTTAGCCGTTGTGGTGCATGATTTTTTATTGGTGTACACCAATAAAAAATAAAGTGAGCTCTGAGAAGTGATGCTAGATATTTGCCCATTTGGTGATATTATAGATAGGATCATCATCGAACTTTAGCGTATGGCATCTGTCCTGTTTGTCTTACGGATGATAACTGTCAGTAAACTAGCTAATCCAAACATTAAATGGTGATATAGGAAACATCAATACCAAAACTACCTCCGAATAAATCAGATTTATTATCAAATTTGATGCAGATCGTAACCATATTCAAAACCATATGCAATAAGATAGTGAGTGTTTTAGAGCGCTCATTAGCCAAAAATAGTAGTAGGCTAAATAGGATTCCTCCTGAGAGGATTTGTAAGTTAGTCATAGGAGAGATGCCCTAAGGCAAATAGGAGAGAGGTTCCTCAGATAGCTACTCTTTTAGAGTAATTTTCTGTTAATGCCTCGACATAAAAGCCTCGAAATAGCAACTCTTCGATGATAGGAGCGACTAATCCAGCCGTAATAAACCGTTCAACTACCTTGTCTGCAATGTAAATACGACTGTCAACCAAGTAAAGACAAGTGTAAAGCAACAGAGGAAAAAGGATTGTGCCCGCTAACTAGTAAGGACTAGGTAATTCAAAGCCAAACTTAATATCGCGAAGTTTCCCCCTCATAGTTGCTCAATAATGACTCGTAACAATAGTAGGAAACTAAGAAGATATAGGATGGATATCACGGTAAAGAACTTACTTAAGGGTCTTAAGGGTGTCAATAAGGTTCCTCCAACGCTGATTAGCTTTGCTAAAACTAGTGCCAGATATCTAATAATAAAACTAAGTGATGCTTTACAAGTTTTTTCATAGCGAACACCTCTAGATTGTTTATCTATCACTATTATATGTAGTGTTGATTGCTGCGTAATATATTCTCTAGGTAACCTCAGATGATAGTTTATTTTTCTTAGTTTAATTTTATTAATTAGTATATAATGGAAGTGTATAAAAAGAATGAGGCTAGGAACCATATACGACATATCGTTCTAGTAGCTATTTTGGACTTTCTACTCATAATATATCATTAACTGTAGATTAACATTTAAAAATATTTATAAAGTTAGGAGGATGATTATGGTTAATCATGTAGCTGTTAGTGCAACAAACCTAACAAAAGATTATTTACTTGATAAAAGTAAGACTGTCTCTGTTTTAAAAGGAGTTTCTTTATCTGTTGATTATGGTGAATTTATCTCTATTTTAGGTATCAGTGGTTCAGGAAAATCAACGTTACTCAATTGCTTGGCGAGTCTATCAGAGCCATCTGGTGGCGAGGTTGTTATAAATGGTGTGAATCCATATCGGCTAAAAGATGGCAAACTTGCTAAATTTAGACGTGAAGACATTGCTATTATTTTTCAAAATTATAATCTAGTTCCTGCTCTACCAGCATTGGAAAATGTTACACTACCTCTAAGACTTTCAGGGAAGACTGCCGATAGGAATCAAGTAAAAACATTGTTGGATAACCTGAATTTTAAAGCCGACCTATCGTCATTAGTATCAACACTATCAGGAGGAGAACAGCAGAAGATTGCTATTTCTCGTGCTATTTTATCAGATAGTAAGGTTATTTTTGCTGATGAGCCGACTGGTGCTTTAGACAGTATTTCTCGGAAATTGATTTTTGAATCACTTAGAAAGATGGCTGATGAGGGGAAGTGTGTTTTAATGGTTACACATGACATTGAGCTTGCATCTAAAACAGATAAAGCATTTATTTTAAAAGATGGTTACATTTCGCAAGAAATTACTAAACCATCAGCAGAAGAACTTTATCAGGCACTTGAAACTATTGGCGAGTGAGGTGAGATTATATGTTAAAACTCATTGTGTATCAGTTTCAGTATTCAAAGAGACAATGGTTTGGGACAATTCCATTATTACTTGTATCTAGCCTAATTGTTGGGACATCTTTATTTGGCATTGCTAGCTCATCAAGAACTTCAAATATTAATGCTTCGCAACTTTTTCAGATGTTGATTATATTTGGAGGGACTACTCTATTTTTTCTCATTTCAAATAATATAAGATTGCTAATAGATATCTTTAAAAAGGATTATCAATTATGGACGATTTTAGGAGCAAGTAAATCTCAATTATCTATACTTATCGCTGGTCAGTTTTCCATAATGGCAGTCATTGTTAGCAGTTTTGGGACAATCCTTTCCTTCGTTGTGACAGATAGTTACTATAAATTTTTACAAAATTTATTAGGAAGAGATGAATTACCTGATTTGGTTATTACATCCAATATTCAGACTGTATTATTGAGTATTTTAATAGTACCAACAATTGTTGGATTAGGAGCTTATTTTTATTCTATTCGATTATTAAAAAAAGAATCAAATTCAAAATCAAATGGTAGAAATTGGAGAGTTAAGGCGACTAAGTTTATTAATGTTTCTGTTCGTCTATTCTTATGGTTATTGTGTATAGGTATTATTATTTCAGCAGGTTTTACCAATAATAGAGAAGTGATTGTGACACAATCTGGTATGATTTTATTTTTATTGATTACTCATATATTAATTATTCAAGTTCTATCTCCGTCCACCCAGATTTGTTTAATAAAATTATTAATGAAGATTCTCCCATCTGAAAATTATGCAATCAATACAAGTTTTTGGAACCTACTATACAATCCTAGTTATTTGAAGAGTATACAGACTTCGATGACTATAGGGATAACTCTCATTTCTGGATTCATCCTCTATACCAGAAATATGTACTCATTTATGGATACTATAAATAGTGTCCATGAAGCAAGAGCCTCCTTCATTGCCTATCTATCTGCACCAATTGTGCTTATTATTACTAGTTTTATTTCTATCACAATATTATCTTCTAATAAAGACATTGAAGATATTAGACAGTTACAAATATTGGGCATAACAAAATTACAACTTTTTAAAATACGTATTGCAGAAGCAATAATGCACTCAATAATAATTTCATTGGTCTCTGTCATTTTTAATGCTATTGTGTTAATGTTAGTTCGCTTTATAGGGCAACGTTTAGGGCAGAGTTTAGCAGAAATAGCAGGTTTTTGGCAACCTAGCCTTATTATTCTTTGTTTGTTAGTTATCTTCTACAGCATTACAAAGGGGTTTTATTTATTTAAAGATAGATAAATTGGAAAAGTTATAGAGAGGATTGCAATATCAAGTGATAAAATTTCTGAAATATCTATTCCTAACTTGGAATATAAAAGCTCTGCAAAAACATAAAAAATCAAAAAGCCCTGCCTATTAAATCATTAATTCAATTTTTTAGCCAGATGTACTGATTACATTGAACAAATGTTCAAATTTCCAACATATTCTAGTTTATTTTTGATATAATGTAAAAAACAACAAAGGATTGAACATGAATAAACGAGAACGACTAGAAGAAATTACACGATTGGTAAACAAAAAAGGCACAGTTCGAATTTCTGAGATTGTTGAATTGCTAAATGTTACTGATATGACCGTTCGACGTGATTTTATAGAGTTGGAAGAGCAGGGGGTCTTAACTAAAATACACGGCGGTGCTAGAAGTAATAAGGCTTTTCAATATCGTGAATATTCTCATTCTGAGAAACACATTCAAAATAAGGAAGCCAAGCAAGAGATAGCAGAAAGGGCAGCACAACTGATAGAAGATGGAGACACGGTATTTTTAGGTCCAGGAACAACAGTGGCCTTTCTGGCTGAAGCCATTAAAAATCCTCGTCTAACTGTTATCACAAACTGTATGCCTGTTTTTACCATCTTATCTCAAAAGAAGACAGAGGATTTTCAAGTCTTTCTCCTTGGAGGAGAATATCGCCAAGTGACAGAATCGTTTGTAGGAGAAATTACCAATACAAGTTTAGAAAAAATGCGATTCAGCAAGATTTTCTTTTCAGGTAACGGACTTAAGGGAACTGATGTCATGACCTCTACCCTAGCCGAAGCCTATACGCAAAATATTGCCATTAAACATTCTTTAGAAAAATACCTACTGCTAGATGCTTCGAAAATTGGAAAAGATGATTTTACTTCCTTTTGTGATTTGAATGACGTAACTGCACTAGTGACAGATATGAATGCGAATGATGAAAACTACCAATTATTACATAACCACATTGAAATTATTTCTACAAAATCATAAAATAATCAAAACCAACAGCAAAATGTTGGTTTTTTGTTTATATACGAAAAAAATAAACAAAAATTAAACAAAATATGTTGACTTCATGTTTGTTTGGTTGTATAATTTAAACATAAAAAGCGAAAACGCTTTTCTAAGTTTTGCAAAACAAAGATTTTCTGCCACATATGGCTACAACTTTCTA
>CAMCQB010000057.1 GCA_945876895.1 uncultured Streptococcus sp. | reverse complement strand
ATACCTACATTGATTATCAAGACGGTTCTACAAAGGGATTTAATTTAGGTCAGTATAACCTCCAAGTGCCAAAAGCCAAAGTACAGGTTTCGACAACCTATAAAGGAACAGGTGTCTATGGTGTGACAATTAACCATGTGGTCACTAAGGGAGAAGTGGTCTTTGCAGTTTGGTCTGAAAAAAATGGACAAGACGACTTGAAATGGTATGGTGCAAAAGCAGTTAGCCCAACAACTTATGAAGCAACATTTGATAGTAAGCAGTATGCAGATGCTGGAAATTATATGATTCATGTCTATCAAAAACTAGACGGTAAAATGCAGTTTTTAGCATCAAGTACACAATATGTTGAACGAAATCGTTATGAAATGCCTGTCTATAGCCAACGAGATGGACGTTGGGGAGGTCTTCAATATGGTTTGTTTAACTTGGCAACAGCTGGTTGCGTGCCAACTGCCTTATCAATGGTTTTCTCATCTCTGACTAACCAGGATATCAAACCAACTACGGTTGCTAATTACCTATATCATCAGACCAATCATTTCAACAAATACTTTATAGGAACGTCTAGTCTTGGAATTTTTGAAGCAAGTAAAAATTGGGGCTTAAATACAACCGTATTAAACAGCCAGTCAGCTTTAGAGGATGCTCTAAAAGAAGGGCATTATGTTGTTGCAGCTGTTCAATATAATAAGTTTGTGGCAACAGGGTCTCATGAAATTGTTTTAAAAGGCTACCAAAATGGTCAAACTCTTGTATCAGATCCTTATACAGGAAAAACAGAGTGGTATCCTGTCAGTCGTATTTTTTCAGAAGCAAGTACAGATAAAGATGATACAGCACATAAAGGTAAACCCTTTATTAAAATTACAGATTAGCTTGAGCTAATGGATTATTTATCGTCTTTTAGTTTACTTTTAGCACCAGAAATGAGCCGTAGGCCTAACTGGAGTTAGATAAGGCCAGTTAATGCAGTAATAAAAGAAAAACTAAATGACAATATAAGAAAATAACATACCCCTCATCAGTAACTAGGTCGTCTAGGTTTTACAAGAGGGGGATTTTTATATAAAAAAACCTTAGAAAGACTAGTTTCTAAGGCGGTTGCGAGTTATTTTTCTTTTAACAGTTGGAAGCTGAGTTGATCTTTGAGTTGTTTGATGAGAACAAATACAAGCGTTAAACTGACTAGGCGATCGAGATAGTCGGTTAGGATTTGGACCATGATTAAGCTAGTTGTTAGATTCATCCCCATAGCATGAAAGATTTGAGCTAGAAGACTGGAGCCACTTGAGGTGATGCCTTTAAAAAGGACGACAGTTATACTGGCAGAAATAAGTGTTCCAATTAGAGAGAGCGGGATGGTTAGGATCGCCAACCGTTTGAGCTCTGCTTTTTTTCTAAACATAAAGCCAGCTAGAAAAACGGTCACAATTGCAACGGGAGCATAGTAAATGGTAAAGATATCTGTTGTCAGCCAACTTAATAGGGCACTTAAAATAGCTGTTAAAGCTCCAAGCCATGGTCCAAATAATAGAGCGATAAGAAGACTTCCAACCATGTCAAGATAGATAGGGAGTTTTAAAAAGAGAGCAATGTTGCTGCCGACATAGTTAAGGGCAATCGCAAGAGCGATAAAGATAATAAGATGAGTTTTTTGTCTAGTTTTCATAGAAACCTCCAAGATTAAGCTGTAAAATGTCCTGTGAGATAACCTCTTTTGGTTGGTCTAAGATTGTGGTCAAAAAATCTTGCCAAAATCTAAGGGTATCAACCTCTGTTAAGATTTTACTATTGCTGTCTTTTTGATAAAAATGCTGAGCATCAACAATACTTTGTCCCAGTGCGATACCATCTGTGACAATATCAGTGTAGCTGTTAAAACCATGACAAATATTGGGATCGATAAGATAAGCTAGTGCTAGTGGATCATTGATGACACAACCTAAGAGATGTTCATATTTCCAATGAAAGTCGAAGTAAAAGCGAGTGATTTTTTCAATAAAGGCAGTTAGTTCAGAAGGAAACTTTTTTAAGTACTCTAGATGATTTGGGCTAAGAACAATTTTTCGGGTGACATCAAGACCTACCATTTCAACGCATCTTTTAAGGTGCTTGAAAACAAAGTTTGCTGCATGAGGATCACACCAATAGTTGTATTCTGCCACAGGAGAGCAGTTGCCATTTGATTTAAAGTTACCTCCCATGCTGATAAAACGAGAGCAGTTTTCGCCCAAATCCTTATTTTTTTCTAAGGCTAAAGCGATATTAGTCAGTGGACCTAAAGATAGAATGGCGGTGTCTTGTTTTTGCTTAAAGTAATCTGCTAGATAGTCATATGCCTTTTTGATCTCAGGTCTTTTATCACAGCTTCGTTTTAAAAAAGTTTCACCCAAACCATCCATACCATGTGTGTCTTGAGCAGAGATAAAGGGGCGTTTCAGAGGAGTTTCTGCGCCTATATAGATGGGAATATCTAGTCTATTGACAAGTTCTAAGATGAGGGCACAATTTTCAAATCCAAGCTGACTAGGAACATTTCCGCATACAATGGTAATGGCAACAACTTCTAAATTAGGGTGTTTGAGGGCGTAGATGAGGGCAAGAGCGTCATCAATACCTGGATCACAGTCGATAATAACGTGTTGTTTCGTCATATTTAACCTTTCTAAGATAAAATTAGGGATAATAAAAAGAGAGAATGAACAGTTTAAATAAGGTTCAATCTCTCTCCCAGTACAGCAAAAAGAAATGGAGCGGGTAAAACCCAATACTCCATAAAAACTAGTTTAATCAAAATGATGATGCGACTTAGTTTTTTATTCTGGGAAGTTTTCGAACCAGTCTAGGATCATTGTCCTAATTTATTTGCATAGATATATTTTACTATTAAATCATTCATCTGTAAAGATGAGATTCGTTCGCTAAATCGTGGAAATTTTCTGACGATTTTGTTAAAATAAAGCTATTAAAGTTAAGGAGAATGATATGGTTAAGACAATTCATACAGATCAGGCCCCAAAAGCAATTGGCCCTTATGTTCAAGCGAAAGTGGCAGGTGACTTGCTATTTGCTTCTGGACAAGTTCCTCTCTCTCCAGAAACAGGCGAGATTATCGGTGAAACAATTGAGGAACAAACCAAGCAGGTTTTAAAAAATATCTCAGCTATTTTAGAGGAGGCAGGAACAGATTTTGATCATGTGGTCAAGACAACCTGTTTCTTAAGTGACATGAATGATTTTGTTGCGTTTAATAATGTCTATCAGACAGCTTTTAAAGCTGATTTTCCAGCACGATCAGCAGTAGAGGTGGCAAGATTACCTAAGGATGTCAAGGTAGAGATTGAAGTGATTGCTTATCTAGGTTAAAAGGAGAGAAATCTCCTTTTTATTGTTTTTACGACATAGGTTTCAGGTTAGGAATATGTTATAATGGCAATAGTAGATTAAAAGATAGAAGAGGGGAAGTTTCAATGTCTGAACATCAAATCAATCTTGTGATTGTCACTGGAATGAGTGGAGCAGGAAAAACTGTGGCTATCCAGTCATTTGAGGATTTAGGTTATTTTACAATAGACAATATGCCACCAGCGCTCGTACCGAAATTTTTAGACTTAATTGAGCACGGCAGTGACTATGATAAGGTTGCCTTGGTTGTGGATATGCGCAGTCGTCAATTTTTTTCAGAAATCAATAGTATTTTAGATAAAATTGAAAGTAATGATAACATCAACTTTAAAATTCTCTTTTTGGATGCAACAGATGGTGAATTGGTGTCGCGTTATAAAGAAACGCGCCGTAGCCACCCTTTAGCCGCAGATGGACGTGTCTTGGATGGCATTGAGTTGGAACGGGAATTGCTAGCTCCTTTGAAAAGCATGAGTCAAAATGTTGTGGATACAACAGAATTGACCCCACGTCATCTAAGAAAAACCATTACTGAGCAGTTTTCTGCTAAAGAGCAAGTGAATCAATTTCGTATAGAAGTGATGAGCTTTGGCTTTAAATACGGTCTACCTCTAGATGCAGACCGTGTATTTGATGTGCGTTTTCTACCTAACCCTTATTACCAAGTAGAGCTTCGTGAAAAAACAGGACTCGATCAAGAAGTATCGGACTATGTTATGAATCACCCAGAATCAGAAGATTTCTATCAAAACTTAAAAGGCTTGTTGCAGCCGATATTGCCTGGCTATCAAAAAGAAGGAAAATCAGTACTGACCATTGCAATTGGATGTACAGGAGGACAACATCGCAGTGTTGCTTTTGCTAGACGCTTAGCAAATGATTTATCCAAAGATTGGCATGTTAATGAAAGCCATCGTGATAAGGATAGACGTAAGGAAACGGTGAATCGTTCATGAGAAAACCTAAGATAACAATAATAGGTGGCGGAACAGGTATTCCCGTCATTCTTAATAGCCTTCGCCATTTTGATGTGGATTTGACCGCTATTGTCACAGTAGCTGATGATGGAGGGAGTTCGGGTGAACTGCGTAGTGCGATGCAATTAACCCCACCAGGTGATTTGAGAAATGTGTTAGTAGCCATGAGCGACATGCCTAAATTTTACGAGAAAATCTTTCAGTATCGTTTCGCTGAAAATGATGGCGCTTTATCTGGTCATCCTCTTGGAAATCTCATTATTGCAGGTATTTCAGAAATGCAGGGCTCAACTTATAACGCCATGCAGATTTTGACGAAGTTTTTTCATACAACAGGTAAAATCTATCCCTCCAGTGAAAATCCTTTGACCCTCCATGCAATTTTTAAAGATGGTCATGAAGTGGTAGGAGAGAGCCATATTGCTAATTATAAGGGGATGATTGATCATGTTTTTGTGACAAATTCCTACAACGATGATGAGCCAACTGCTAGTCGTAAAGTAGTTGAGGCGATTATGGAAAGTGACATGATTGTGTTAGGACCGGGCTCTTTATTTACCTCAATTTTGCCTAATCTTGTGATTAAAGAAATTGGGCAAGCCTTGTTAAAAACCCAAGCAGAAGTTGCTTATGTCTGCAATATTATGACACAATACGGTGAAACTGAGCATTTTACAGATGCAGATCATGTTCGCGTCTTACATGAACACTTAGGACAACCATTTATTGATACAGTTTTAGTCAATATTGAAAAAGTTCCGCAGGCTTACATGGATTCTAATCGTTTTGATGAGTATCTTGTACAGGTTGAACACGATTTTCAAGGACTAAGAAAAGAAGTTCCTCGCGTGGTGTCCTCAAATTTTTTACGTTTAGAAAAAGGCGGAGCTTTCCATCACGGAGACTTGGTGGTTGAGGAGTTGCTTCGGATTATTCAGGTGAGAAAATGACTTTTACCATCAAAGTAAAAGAAGAGCTACTGCAACTGGTTCATCAGGATAAAAGTGAACTTTCTGCCATGATTAAGATGTCTGGAAGTTTAGGATTATCAGGTTCAGGCTTAACGCTTTCTATTACAAGTGAGAATGCAAAAATAGCTCGCCATCTTTATGCCTTACTAGAGAGGTTTTATCACACACAGGCAGAAATTAAATACCATCAAAAGACCAATCTTAGAAAAAATCGTGTTTATACAGTTTTTTTAGAGGAAAATGTTGAGGCCATTTTAGCTGATTTGAAATTAGCCGATTCATTCTTTGGCATTGAAACAGGTATTGAGCCTGAGATTTTAAATGACGATGAAAAAGGGCGAGCCTATTTACGAGGAGCATTTTTGTCCAATGGTAGCGTCAGAGACCCAGAGACTGGTAAATACCAATTAGAGATTTTTTCAGTTTATTTAGACCATGCGGAAGATTTGGCGAATTTGATGAAAAAATTTATGTTAGATGCTAAGGTGATTGAGCGAAAAAAAGGTGCGATAACGTATTTACAAAAAGCTGAAGATATCATGGATTTTTTGATTGTTATCGGTGCAATGGAAGCTATGTCAGAATTTGAACAGGTCAAAATTTTGCGGGAAACGAGAAATGATCTTAATCGTGCAAATAATGCAGAGACAGCCAATATTGCTAAAACTATTACAGCTAGTATGAAAACGATTAATAATATTATCAAAATAATGGACACTGTAGGATTGGATGCTCTTCCTGTTGAACTTCGTCAAGTTGCACAGCTTAGGATTGCTCATCCAGATTATTCTATTCAACAGCTGGCGGATAGTTTAGATACCCCTCTTACCAAGAGTGGTGTTAATCATCGTTTAAGAAAGATTAATAAAATAGCAGAAGAACTATAAGGAGAAAATGATGTGTACCACGATTTTAGTTGGAAAAAAAGCAAGCTATGATGGCTCAACTCTTATCGCTCGAACAGAAGATTCACAAAATGGTGTTTTTACCCCCAAAGCATTTAAAATGGTTTTACCTAATGATCAGCCACGGGATTACCAGTCTGTTTTATCTCGTTTTTCTATCACCTTACCCGATAATCCCTTGGCCTATAGCTCAGTTCCTGATGCGCTAGGTGAAGAAGGGATTTGGGGGCAAGCAGGTATTAATGAAGTTAATGTTGCCATGAGTGCTACAGAAACCTTAACCACTAATAGCCGTGTACTCGGTGCAGATCCTTTAGTTGAAACAGGGATTGGTGAGGAAGATATTTTAACTTTGGTATTACCTTATATCAAGTCTGCGCGTGAGGGTGTTAAGCGTTTAGGAGAACTTCTAGAGGCTTATGGGACTTATGAATCAAATGGTATCGCATTTGCTTATTTGGATGAAATTTGGTGGATGGAAACAGTCGGTGGCCACCACTGGCTTGCTAGACGTGTGCCAGATGATGCTTATGTGGTGGTTGCTAATCAATTAGGGTTGGATCATTTTGAGTTTAATAATACAGATGATTTTATTTTTTATAGTGATTTAAAAGACTTTATTGAAGACTATCACTTGGAATTAAATTACTCTAATGAACATTTTAACCCACGTTATGCATTTGGTAGCCAAAGAGATAAAGATCGTCACTATAACACCCCTCGTACTTGGTTTATCCAAAAATTCTTTAATCCTAGACTAGAACAAGATCCACAAAGTTTCTTTATCCCTTGGAGCCAAAAGCCCTATCGTAAGATTACAGTTGAAGATATTAAGTATGTCTTAAGTGGTCACTATCAAGACACGGTGTATGACCCTTATGGTCCAGAAGGATCAAGTGTCACACAAAGATCGTTTCGTCCTATTGGAATCAATCGTACCAGCCATACAGCGATTTTACAACTTCGTCCAGATCGCCCTAAAGAAACAACGGGGATTCAGTGGATTTCCTTTGGTTCGATGCCTTTTGCCACCAGCGTTCCCTTCTTTACACAGGTAGCAACAACACCAACGTATTTCTCGAATACAGGTGCACAAGTATCAACGGATAGTTTTTATTGGGCAAATCGCTTAATTGCAGGTCTAGCAGATGCGCATTTTAAAAAGCACGAGGGCATTATTGAAGATTATATCCAAGAAACCATGGCGCTAGGTCAAGCTATGATTCATCAAGTTGATAAAAAAATGGCTCAAGGTGAAGTGGTTGATTTTGAAAAAGAGAATCAACAATTAAGTGATCAGATTGAATCTAAGACTAATGAGCTCTTAGCTAAAATTTTATTGGATGCTAGTAATTTGATGACCAATCGATATGAGGTTAGTGACTAAAAAATTTGATAGCATAAAGTCAAATATAAAAGTGTTTAATCAGACTAAAAAGTCGAAACTGATAAGGTTTCGACTTTTTTTGAAAAATTTTTCAAAAAAAGCTTGCAAAATCTTTTTGATGTGATATACTTAACCAGTAAACAAAAAGATTAACCAGTTAAGAAAAGAGGGGTTTCATGAAAAAGAAATGGTTACTTGGTCTAGGGTTAGCATCTGCATTGGCTTTAGGGGCAGCAGTGAGTCCAGCTCAAACTGTTCAAGCAGATGATAAAGTCGATGTGGTGACAACTTTCTATCCAATGTATGAATTTACAAAGAACATTGTTGGTGATGAGGGAAATGTCGATTTGCTTATTAAGGCAGGAACAGAGGTGCATGATTTCCAACCATCCACCAAAGACATTGCTAAAATTCAAGAAGCAGATGCATTTGTCTATGATGATGATAGTATGGAGACTTGGGTATCCAAGGTGAAAAAATCCATTGATAGTAAGAATACGACTATTATTGAAGCCACAGGTGATATGATTTTAGCACCAGGTATTGCGGAAGAAGAGCATGATCATGAAGAAGGAGATGGTCACACTCATGAGTATGATCCGCATCTTTGGTTATCTCCAGAGCGTTCGATTGAACTTGTAGAAAATATTCGTGATGATTTAACAAAGGCTTTTCCAGAAAAAGCAGATGAATTTAAAGAAAATGCAGCAGCCTACATCAAGAAATTAGAAGCCTTAGATCAAGAGTACGACAAGGCCTTATCTAAAGCTAAACAAACCTCATTTGTTACTCAGCATGCTGCCTTTGGCTACTTGGCTCTTGATTATGGTCTAAATCAGATTTCCATTACAGGTGTTTCAGCCGAATCAGAACCCTCAGCGAAACGTTTGGCGACTTTGACAAAATATATCAAAGAATATGATATTAAATATATTTATTTTGAAGAGAATGCTTCTAAAAAAGTTGCAGATACCTTGGCTAGTGCTGCGGGGGTTAAAACAGCAGTATTAAATCCGCTTGAAAGTTTAACAAGTCAACAAATGAAGGCAGGAGAAGATTATTTCTCAGTCATGCGCCAAAACTTAAAGAACTTGCAATTAACGACCAATGTGTCAGGTAAAGAAATACAATCAGAAGAAGATACCAGTAAGACCGTTTATAACGGGTATTTTGAGGATAAGGATGTTAAAAAACGCACCTTGGCAGATTGGTCAGGTGAGTGGCAATCGGTTTATCCTTATCTAGAAGACGGTACACTTGATCCTGTCTGGGATTATAAAGCTAAGTCTAAAAAAGATATGACTGCAGAAGAGTACAAAGCTTACTATACGACAGGTTATAAGACGGATGTCAGCAACATTACGATTGACGGTAAAAAAAATACAATGACCTTTACACAAAATGGAAAAACCTATCAGTACACCTATAAGTATGTGGGTTATGAAATTTTAACTTATAAAAAAGGTAATCGTGGTGTTCGCTATTTATTTGAAGCAACTGACAAAAATGCTGGTCAGTTCAAATACGTTCAATTTAGTGACCATGCTATTTCCCCACAAGATTCAGGACATTTCCATATCTACTTTGGTGGAGAGAGTCAAGAAAAACTATTGGAAGAAATGGAAAATTGGCCAACCTATTACCCAGCAGATATGACGGGGCATGAAATTGCACAAGAGATTGTAGCACACTAAGTAAGGTGGTTTTCTAATCAACTAAAAGAAATATTTTTATCCATAAAAAAACTAGAGTTTAAACTCTAGTTTTTTTAGCTGATATTTTTATGATTTTTTAATAAAAAAGGAGTATAATAAAAGAAACTAACACCATTATTGTATATCAGTTTTTAAAAGAAAGGATGGAAGAAGTATGGCAACACAAGATCAATTTTTTACACACGATATTTCAAAAGACAACCCGCATTTTTCCACCTTGAAGACGATTGTTGAGACTGCTTTTTATGGCAACAATGTGACGCATTTAAAAGGACTTAGTGAGGTTTACCAGTTGGCAAAAAAATCACCATCAACAATTGTGTTAGATATGCCAGTCACCTATCCTGAGAAACTACACTTACCAGATGAAGCAAAAATTTTAGTTCATAATGGTGGTGCTGTGACAGGTCGAACAGCAAAAGCGAGGCGTATTTTAGGAAGGGATTTACAAGAAGACCAACAGATTCTGCCTAAGATTCGAGAGGCGATTTATCAAGCCAGTTTAAAACCCTACTATGCCTCAGAAGCCTTAGTAGGACTAGATGAAG
>CAMCQB010000056.1 GCA_945876895.1 uncultured Streptococcus sp. | reverse complement strand
GAGAACATTAAAAGGATTACAAGAAAGAGCACAGAAAGAGAGTTTAGAGAAAAATGACAATTGATTTTAAAGCAGAAGTAGAAAAACGTAAAGATGACTTGATGGCTGATTTGATTAGCCTTTTAGAAATTAACTCTGAGCGTGATGATAGTCAAGCGGATGCCAAGCATCCCTTTGGTCCAGGACCTGTTCGTGCCTTGGAGCATTTTTTAGCGATGGCAGAGCGTGATGGTTATCAGACGCGTAATATTGACAATTATGCTGGAGATTTTGAGTTTGGTGAAGGAGACGAGGTTCTTGGAATCTTTGCCCACTTAGATGTTGTGCCAGCAGGTTCAGGCTGGGAGACAGATCCTTATCAACCTGTTATCAAGGATGGCAAACTTTATGCACGTGGCTCAAGCGATGACAAAGGACCGACAATGGCTTGTTACTATGGATTAAAGATTATCAAAGAACTTGGTCTGCCAGTCTCTAAAAAAGTTCGCTTTATCGTAGGGACTGATGAAGAGTCAGGCTGGGCAGATATGGATTATTACTTTGCCCACAATGGCCTTAAAGATCCTGACTTTGGCTTCTCCCCAGATGCAGAATTTCCAATTATCAATGGTGAAAAAGGAAATATTACGGAATACCTTCATTTTTCTGGAGAAAATAGCGGAGCAGTTACCCTGCATCGTTTTACAGGTGGCTTACGTGAAAACATGGTACCAGAATCAGCAAGAGCAGAGCTATCAGGTCAGATTGATTCAGCCACCTTGTCTGCAGATTTAGAAATATTCTTAGCGGAACATCCAGAAGTTTCTGGTACAGTAGAAAGCTCAGGACAAAAGGTGATTGTGACCATTATTGGAAAATCTGCACACGGTTCAACACCAGAAGAGGGAATCAACGGGGCAACTTATTTAGCGACATTCTTGTCACCTTATGCGTTTGAAGGAAGTGCTAAGGCTTTTATTGACATTACGGCGACTGTTTTACATCAGGATTTTTCAGGAGAGAAACTTGGTGTTGCCTACACCGATGAGCGTATGGGAGCACTCAGTATGAATGCTGGTGTCTTTAGCTTTGATGAGACTAGTCAAGATAATACCATTGCACTGAACTTCCGTTATCCAAAAGGGACAGACAAGGAGACCATCAAAGCAGGTCTTGAGAAGTTAGAAGGCATCACGAAGGTCAGTTGGTCTGAGCACGAGCATACGCCACACTATACCTCTATGGATGACGAGTTGGTGAAAATGCTCTTATCTGTTTATGAAAAACAAACAGGTCTTAAAGGATATGAACAGATTATTGGTGGCGGTACTTTTGGGCGTCTTTTAGAGCGTGGGGTTGCCTTTGGTGCCATGTTCCCAGGAGATGAAAATACCATGCACCAAGCTAATGAGTACATGCCATTAGAGAATATTTTCCGCTCCGCTGCAATTTATGCAGAAGCTATTTACGAATTGATTAAATAAGGTAATCCCTTCAAAATTAATCTTGTTCTAGACAGAAAAATCAACAATTTTAAATGATTACTCCATTTTTCCAGTCTCTTTACGAATAGATAGGATGAAAGGAGATTAGGATGCTAAGTATTCGTAAAAAAATTGAAGGCTATGAACAATTGAGAGAGGAAAAAGGTTTTGTGTCTATCACTCTAACCCATGATGAAAAAGCCTTATTACAAGAATTAGCGACTTTAAATCAGATGACATTAGCTCAATTTGCCAAGCAAGTCATCATGGAACAAGCAGAAAATGAGTTAGCCCTTTATAAGAGTTTGAAGGCAAAAAAAGCTCATGATCAAGCTCCTGTGTTATTTTCCTTGTCACATTTGTTGAAGGAGAAAAGATATGTGTAAGGTCATGTTTTCCTATCGTTCTTATAAGTCATACCATTCTTTGCCAAAAGACTGTCAAGAAGATTTATTGTTTTGGCTAGAAGAACAACTTGGCAATCACCCTAATCCTAAGTTGATGGGGAAGCGTGTAGAGGGAAGTTTGTACGAGTTTTGTTATTTTGATTTTTCAGGGTCAATGATTTTAGCAGAGTGGCAGTCGGATAGATTAGTCATTTTAGATATCATACAAAAACATTCCAACATCGCGTGATGTTGGAATGTTTTTTTGATAGGGGCTATTTTCCTAAACAGAATTGGCTGAAGAGTTGGGTAATAAGTTCATCAGGTGCGGCATCACCTGTGATTTCCCCTAGTATTTGCCATGTTCGAGTGAGGTCAACCTGAAGTAGATCAACTGGCATTCCCATCTCGAGTCCTTGATTAACAGCCTGTAAGCTTTCTACAGCTTGTTCGATTAAACTGATATGACGTGTATTAGAAAGATAGGTGGCATCTTGTTCTATAATCTCAGCGTTTTCAAAGAAAAGTTGCTTAATCCGCTCTTCAATTTGATCAATATTTTGATTGGTTAAAACAGAGATACGAATAGCATCATTTGGCAATTCTTGGCTCTCAATTTGCTCTGGTAGATCGGTTTTGTTAAGGAGAATGATTCTGTTAGTATCGTGGCTGATTTTAATCAACTCTCTGTCCTGAGGAGTTAGCTTTTCTGAGGCATTGAGTACTAGAAGTACCAGATCAGCTTCCTCGAGAGCTTTTCTAGAACGTTCTACCCCAATTTGTTCGACGATATCATCTGTTTCCCTAATACCAGCAGTATCAATCAATTTTAGTGGCACTCCATTGATATTCACATATTCTTCAATGACATCGCGCGTTGTTCCTTCGATATCTGTCACAATAGCCTTATCTTCTCTCAAGAGATTATTTAGAAGGCTTGATTTTCCGACATTTGGGCGTCCAATAATAGCAGTAGATAGTCCTTCGCGCAAAATTTTTCCACGTTTGGCAGTTTTTAGCAATCGTGTTAAAAGTGCCTCAAATTCTTGTGTTTTTTCTCTCATCAAAGCAGTAGTCATCTCTTCAACATCATCATACTCTGGGTAATCAATATTAACCTCTACTTGAGCCAAGGTATTTAAGATTTCTTGACGGGTATTATTGATGAGTTCTGATAAGGAACCATCTAATTGCTTGACAGCAACAGACATAGCTTTATCTGTTTTTGCACGAATCAAGTCCATAATGGCTTCAGCTTGCGTGAGATCGACACGACCATTTAAAAAAGCGCGTTTAGTAAACTCACCAGGTTCTGCTAGCCTAGCTCCTTCTCGGATGACTAATTGGAGGATCTCATTTGTAACCGCTATCCCTCCATGTGTATTGATTTCAATAACATCTTCTCGTGTGAAGGTCTTAGGAGCTTTCATCACCCCCAGCATGACCTCATCTAAAATTTTCTGGTTTTTGGGATCTATTATATGACCATAATTTAGTGTATGGCTTGCGACCTTCTCTAGATTTTTCCCTTTAAAAATGGCACTAGCAATACTAAAGGCATCTGAGCCAGATAGCCGAATCATCCCAATAGCCCCTTCCCCGAGAGGTGTTGCAATAGCAGCGATAGTATCAAATTCTTTTGTAATCATTTTAGTCCTTTCTTATAGTTTACTGTAGGTGATAGTCCTTCCCATTATACTCTTTTTTTAAAATCTTTTCTAGCAAATGCCTTGTTAGGTTAAGCGAGAAAAGCTTAGATTTCCACTATCAAAAATAATAGTATTCATGGTATAATAAAGGTATTAAATGGTCTAAGGAGACAATGATGGAAGCGTTAAAAAAACAAGCCGCTCTAAAAGCAGCAGAGTTTGTTAAAGGCAATATGATTCTAGGGTTGGGAACAGGTTCTACAACCTCTTATTTTGTTGAAGAGGTCGGAAGACTTGTGAAAGAAGAAGGTCTTAATATTATTGGAGTCACAACCTCAAGTGTCACTTCAAAGCAAGCTCAAGAACTAGGTATTCCACTCAAAGATATCGATGATGTTGATGATGTTGATTTAACCGTCGATGGTGCAGATGAGGTAGATCCATCCTTTAATGGCATCAAAGGTGGTGGTGGGGCGCTTTTGATGGAAAAAGTTGTAGCCACACCGAGTAAGGATTACATTTGGGTGGTAGATGAGTCTAAGCTAGTAGATACTTTAGGTGCTTTTAAACTCCCTGTTGAAGTCGTGCAATATGGTGCCATGCAAGTCTTTAAAATCTTTGAAGAAAAGGGTTACAAACCTGCCTTTCGTGAAAAAGATGGGCAACGTTTTGTCACAGATATGAAAAATTATATTATTGATTTAGACCTTGGTCGTATTGAAGATCCTATTGCTCTAGGAAAAGAACTCAAGCAAATGGTTGGAGTAGTTGAGCATGGATTATTTAATCAAATGGTAAAAAAAGTTGTAGTCGCTGGTCAAAATGGTGTGACCGTTTTAGAGGCGTAAGGAAAAGGAGAGGTTATGTCAAAATTTAATCGTATTCATCTTGTTGTTTTAGATTCTGTAGGTATCGGCGCAGCACCAGATTCAGATCAATTTTTTAATGCAGGTGTACCTGATACAACGTCAGATACCTTGGGGCACATTTCTGAAACAGCAGGACTAACTGTTCCAAATATGGCTAAAATCGGTCTTGGAAATATCCCTCGTGATACTGCTCTTGCGACAGTTCCAAAAGAGAAGGCTCCAACAGGTTATGCGACCAAACTAGAAGAAGTCTCACTTGGAAAAGATACCATGACAGGACATTGGGAGATTATGGGGCTTAATATTACTGAGCCATTTGATACTTTTTGGGATGGTTTCCCTGAAGAAATCTTAACCAAGATTGAAGAGTTCTCTGGTCGTAAAATCATTCGTGAAGCCAATAAACCTTACTCTGGTACAGCCGTTATTGATGACTTCGGCCCTCGTCAAATGGAGACTGGAGAGCTGATTGTTTATACCTCAGCTGATCCTGTTCTCCAAATTGCAGCGCATGAAGATATTATCCCTCTTGATGAACTTTATCGTATTTGTGAATACGCACGCTCGATTACGCTTGAGCGTCCAGCGCTTCTTGGACGTATTATTGCCCGTCCTTATGTGGGTGAGCCAGGGAACTTCACACGAACAGCTAACCGTCATGATTATGCAGTTTCACCATTCCAAGATACTGTTTTAAATAAACTAGCTGACGCAGGTATTCCTACTTATTCTGTTGGAAAAATTAGCGATATTTTTAACGGATCTGGGATTACCAACGATATGGGGCATACCAAATCAAATGCTCATGGTGTAGATGTTTTATTGGAAACTTTAAAATTACCAACATTTGATAAAGGGTTTTCTTTCACAAACTTGGTAGATTTTGATGCTGTTTATGGACATCGTCGTAATACAGAAGGTTATCGTGATTGCTTGGAGGAATTTGATGCTCGTTTACCAGAAATTCTAGCAAGTCTAAAAGAAGACGATCTACTTTTGATTACAGCAGATCACGGAAACGATCCAACCTATGCAGGAACAGACCATACACGTGAATATGTCCCACTTCTAGCTTATAGCAAGTCTTTCAAAGGTAGTGGTGTTTTACCTGTTGGGCATTTCTCTGATATCTCAGCTACCATTGCAGAAAACTTTGGGGTAGATACGGCTATGATTGGTGAGAGTTTCTTGGAACAATTGGTATAAGTTATGGAAAAAGTTACTATCTATCATAATCCAGCATGTGGCACATCACGAAATACCTTAGCCCTACTTAAATACGTTGGCTTAGAGCCTGAGGTGATTTTATATCTTGAAACACCTCCGACAAAAAAGGAGTTACAGAGATTGATAGCAGATATGCATCTTTCTGTTAGAGATCTTTTGAGGACTAATGTTCCTCCCTATCTTGAATTAGGATTAGATAGAGAAGGGGTAAGTGATGATGAGATCTTATCAGCTATGTTGAGAGAACCTATCCTGATTAACAGACCTATTGTGATCACCTCAAAAGGCACCAGACTTTGTCGTCCTTCGGAGAAGGTTTTAGAAATCTTACCAGTCCCCTTGACAAGTCCTTTTGTAAAAGAGGATGGCGAAGTCATTTCGACAGAAATAAAGAAATAATGTAAAACGGAGAAAGCTATGTCTTTAATGAAAAAAATTTATGAAACAAAATCTTTTTTAGAAGAAAAAGGAATCTTAGCACCTGAATTTGGCCTGATTTTGGGATCAGGCTTAGGAGAGTTGGCAGAGGAAGTTGAAAACGCTATCGTCATTGACTACGCAGATATTCCTAACTGGGGAAAATCAACAGTTGTTGGACACGCTGGTAAATTGGTCTATGGTGACTTAGCTGGCCGCAAAGTTTTGGCACTTCAAGGACGTTTCCATTTTTATGAAGGAAATCCACTTGAGGTGGTTACTTTCCCGGTTCGTGTCATGAAAGCCCTTGGCTGTGAAGGGGTTCTTGTAACCAATGCTGCAGGGGGGATTGGCTATGGACCAGGTACCCTTATGGCGATTACGGACCATATTAACATGACTGGTCAAAACCCATTAATTGGTGAAAACTTAGAAGAGTTTGGGCCACGTTTCCCAGATATGTCTAATGCTTATACCAAAGAGTACCGTCAAAAAGCTCATGATGTCGCTACAAAACTTGGTATCAAACTGGAAGAAGGAGTTTATATCGGTGTGACCGGTCCAACCTATGAAACACCTGCAGAAATCCGTGCCTTTAAGACTCTCGGAGCTGATGCCGTTGGGATGTCAACAGTACCAGAAGTTATCGTAGCAGCTCACTCAGGCATGAAAGTCTTGGGAATCTCAGCCATTACAAACTTTGCAGCTGGTTTCCAATCAGAACTTAACCACGAAGAAGTGGTAGAAGTCACTGAGCAAATCAAAGAAAACTTCAAAGGCTTGGTCAAGGCTATTTTAGCAGAATTGTAAGATGACTATTAACACCAAAGTTTTCTCTTTGATAGCAGCTATTTTAAACTACCTTGCAAGAATCGTTTATTTGCTTACCTCAGAAAAAACTTGGGGAATTATTTTTCTAAGAATTGGCTCATCACTGTTTGGGCCATATCTCTTAGATAAAGAGAAAGAGAAAAATAAAAAAGATAAGTAACTGTTAGAGGTTCTTTCTAAATTCTACAAATTAAAACGAAAGGATAGGGTACCGTGTATCACGATGTTGAGCATGGAATAAGGATTTGTACACAGAGGAGGGGGATAGAGTTTTAGATTTTCCCACCCTTGTAGCCATCCTTTTTATACCCTTTGTATCTTAAATATTATGTCAATCCATATTGAAGCTAAACAAGGCGAAATCGCAGATAAGATTTTACTTCCAGGTGATCCACTGCGTGCAAAATTTATTGCTGAAAATTTTCTAGAGGATGCTGTTTGTTTTAACAATGTCCGTGGTATGCTAGGTTATACTGGTACCTACAAAGGACACCGTGTGTCCGTCATGGGGACAGGAATGGGGATGCCATCTATCTCTATCTATGCACGTGAGTTAATTGTTGATTATGGTGTCAAAACACTGATCCGTGTTGGAACAGCAGGTTCTCTAAATAAAGATATCCACGTTCGTGAACTGGTGCTAGCTCAAGCGGCAGCAACAAACTCAAATATCATTCGAAATGATTTTCCAGAGTATGATTTCCCACAAATCGCAGATTTCAGCTTACTAGATAAGGCTTATCATATCGCTGAAAACATGGGTGTAACAACACACGTTGGAAGTGTTCTGTCATCAGATGTCTTCTACTCTAATATGTTTGAGCGCAATCTCAAGTTAGGTGAGCTTGGTGTTAAAGCTGTTGAGATGGAAGCAGCAGCACTCTATTATATGGCGGCTCAGCATGGCGTACAGGCTCTTGCAATGATGACGATTTCAGATAGTCTTGTTAATCCTGATGAAGATACAACAGCCGAGGAGCGCCAAAATACTTTCACAGATATGATGAAAGTTGGACTAGAAACACTCATTACAGAATAATGTCACATTTACTTTATGAACAAATTGATAGCTTTGCTAAAAATTATTATTACAAGCAAGCCCTTGATACTGTAAAACTCATAAAAGATGCTCCAGCAGACTTATCTTTCATTCTTCAATTACTTTCAGAGCGTAGAGAATTGAAGCTGGATTTAGTGTTTGAAGAAGACCAAGCAAGAAAGTTTTTTGCACGCTATCGATTTACGCTGAGTCAGAACAAGGAACTTGAAAAAGAACGCTTGGCAAATTATTTACTTGATTTAGAAGCGAAAGTTCGTGTAGGGGATTTAATTGACTTTTGCCGTGCTTCAAGTCCGTTGATCTATCGGATTTATTTGGCTTTAATCACAAAAAAACTCCCTGACTTAGAGGAGTATATCCACAATTCCAAAGACACCAGCTACGATAAGTGGCGATTGGATAGGATTGAAAAGAGCGATAATGCCTATCTCAAAGCTTTTTATAAGCAAAATAAACATCAACCTTTGGTAAACTCATCTAGTCTTTTAAGTTTGATTGAGTGTATGGACTACCCGAAGGAAGTCATCATGTCGGTTAGAAAGCTAAGGCATTTTGAAAAATCAATAAGAAACCCATTAGCCCATCTAATAAAACCTTTTGATGAAGAGATTTTAGCGTCTAGTACAGGATTTTCCTCTCAGATTTTTTTAAATTTGATGATTTTTCTTGTCAAAGAAATAGGTGTCAACTATAGTAGCCGGCCGTATTACTTTGATAAAGCTAATCAAGAGGTTATTATCCCTCTATTAAAAGAAAGTTTAAAAAACACAAAGGACTGAGAAGTGAACGCTCAGTCCTTTGTGTTTTCGTTATCAGTTTGATTAAATTTTACTTCTTCTAGTAAGTAATCGATAAATTTTTCTCCCATTTTAGAAAGATTAGCTTTTTCATGTTTTAAATAGACGATGTCTATTTCATCATCCACTTCCAATGGAATTGAGACAATATTATCACCGTTTAGATTACTATTTAAGATACCAGTGGCAATCGTATAACCATCTAAACCAATGAGAAGATTGAATAATGTGGCACGATCACTGACGACAATTGATTTTTTATGAGGAATTTGCGAAAGAATTTCCTCTGAATAATAAAATGAATTGTGGATCCCTTGATCATAGCTTAGATAAGGGAAATCTTCTAAATCAGCCAGAGTAACCTTACTTTTACTTGCTAAGGGATTGCTTTTACTTACAAAAATATGAGGATGGGCTTTAAAGAGTGAAGTATAGGTCAAACGGTTATCATCAAACATCTTTGTTAAGACATCTCGATTGTAACTATTTAGGAAAAGGACACCAATTTCAGAGCGGAAATTTTTAACATCCTCAATAATTTCATAGGTCCTTGTTTCGCGTAAAAAAAGCTCATAACGGCTCATATCAGCTCCTTTTAGAAGTGATACAAAAGCATTGACGACAAAAGCATAGTGTTGAGCAGAGACACTGAATAACTCACGGTTTGAAGATTTCGACTTATAACGTTCTTCGAGAAGTGCAGTTTGTTCAACGACTTGACGCGCGTAGGACAAAAATTCTACGCCGTCTTTGGTGAGGGTAATTCCTTTTGGATTTCGGATGAAAATTTCAATCCCCATCTCGCGTTCCAAATCACGTACGGCGTTGGACAGACTGGGTTGTGTAATAAAAAGTTGTTTGGAAGCTTCATTCATGCTCCCAGTTTCGACGATTTTGATGACATAGTGTAATTGTTGAATTCGCATAGGACTATTTTAGCATAAATCATCCCTTCTGGAAATAAAATAAAAAGAGTAAAAGGGGGAGGATTGTAACGCTACATTTCTTTAGGCCTCATTTTTCTAGATTTTATGAAAATCTAGAAAAATGAAGTATCATTTGAAGTCATTATATATTTTAAGGTTATAAAAAATTAAACAGATTTGAGACTATAGATCGACAGTCTTCTTATCAAGAGTTCTCCTTTTTAACTTTTATACATCACTCATCACTGTGAGTCCATATAATGATTAAATAAATCGTTGATTTGTTCTTAGTATTAGTGTTATAATAGTTGAAAGTCTTTAATTTAGGAGAGTCATTTTGAAAGGATACGGAAAAAAACATTTAGCCAGTAAAGCGTTTCTGACCATTCCCATGGTTTTAGCTTTTGTAGGAGGCATTCAAACTCAGGCAGAAGAATTGGTGACCACAGAGTCTAGTCAGCCAGAGGTAACTTTAACTCAAAGTAGTGTAGCTGAGGTAAAAGGTGTACCAGAAACTAATGCTTTAACTACAGCCTCTTCAGAGTCTCAAGCTACGGTGACATCTCAGCAAGAAAGTAGTGACACTAGCACGGAGCTTTTCTCCAATGTTGGCTCAGAAGTGACTTCAAGCACAGCCTCTTCTGAAACACCGAGTTTAACCAGTGCTTCTCAAACAAGCAGTCTTTCTTCTGAGACTAGTTCG
>CAMCQB010000055.1 GCA_945876895.1 uncultured Streptococcus sp. | reverse complement strand
CGCATGAAAAAGCCGTTAGAATTAAAATTCTAACGACTTTGTCTTCATTCTGAAAGTCCTAGAGCTAGCTCTGGGACTTTTTCTATATCTTAATAGGATAAAGGCTTGGAAAATTCCAAGCCTTATGATTTTATTTAACAGAACCGCCTGTAATGCCTTCAACGTAGTATTTTTGCATGAACATAAATAGCAAGGTGATTGGAATAGCGATAAGAACAGATCCTGCGGTAAAGGACATAAACCAGTCATTGATGGTATCTTGTTGCAACATAGAGAAGAGTCCAATAGCAACGGTGTATTTATTAGTGGCATCACCAAGAATAACTTTAGCAAAAATGAAGTCCATCCAAGGTGCGATAAAGGCCATCAAAGCAGTATAAACAATAATTGGTTTTGAGAGTGGTAGTGTAATCTTGAAGAAAATGTCAAGACGTGTTGCCCCATCGATCATTGCTGACTCATCCAGTGAGTAGGGGATGGTGTCAAAGAAACCTTTTGCAATATAGAAGCCTAAAGCTGCTCCTGAAGAGTAAACAAGAACTAGGGCTGTTAAAGTTTGGTCAAGGTTAAGAGCTTTTAAAATATAATAAACAGCAATCATACTCATAAAGCCAGGGAACATATTAAGTACAAGAGCTAGCTTTAAAAAGCCATTTCTGTGTTTAAATTTGATTCGGCTAAGAGAGTAGGCCATAGCAACAGTAATAAATGTTGAAATAACACAACTAGCTAAGGCAACGATAAAGGTATTTAAGAACCAACGTCCAAAAGGAAAAGAGCTATTTGTAAAGAGTTGAACGTAATTATCTAAAGTAAAGGTTTTAGGGATGAAGTAAGGGACATAGGCTGTTCCTTCACCACGAAAACTGGTCAAAACTACCCATACAATCGGAAAAAGCCAAATGATGGATAAGACTGTTAGAAGTGTATAAACAAAAGCTAAATTTAATCGTTTTTTATTTTGCATTATTTGGCTACTCCTTCTTTGTAAGATGCTGTTCTAGTATAAGCTAAAAGACTGAAGATAGCAGATAGAACAAAGATGAGGATTCCGACAACTGAGGCGATGTTGTAATCAGCAGCAGTGACGGTCAGGTTATACAACCAAGTTACCAAAAGATCAGTTGAACCTGCTTGGTAGTATTCAGAGTTAGTTGGTCCACCTTGTGTAAGAAGGTAGATGACGTTGAAGTTGTTGATGTTTCCGATAAATTGTTGGATGAGGGTTGGTGTCATGATCAACAGAATTTGAGGGAAAGTGATGGATTTAAAGATTTGGAATTTGCTTGCCCCATCAATTTCAGCAGCTTCAATTTGTTCGCTAGGAAGGTTCATGATAATCCCAGTAGCAACTAACATAGTGACTGGAATTCCGACCCACATATTGACAAAAATGATAGAGAATTTAGCCCAGATTGGGTCTGAGAGAAACGGAAGCGCGTGTTTAATCAAGCCCATATTCATCAACAGTGCATTAAGTGGTCCTTCATCGTTAAGAAGGTTACGCATGATTAAGAGTGAGATGAATTGGGGCACTGCCATGGTGATAACAAAAATGGTTCGCCATACTTTTTTCCCTTTGAGCCCTTTAGTGTTAATAAGAAGAGCTAAAACGATACCAAAAAAGAAGTTCGTAACGGTAGCAAATACTGCCCAAATTAAAGTCCAAGATAAAACTGGGAAGAAGGTTCCAGCCATACGGCCAGTAAAGATATTTCCGAAATTGGTTAATCCGACCCAATCAAAAAGTGATTTAGGTGGGAGGTGATTGTGGTCATAATTGGTAAAGGCAAGAGTGACCATATAAATAAGAGGGAGGATGGTAAAGAGCAAGACCCCTAAAAGAGGAATAGCCATTAAGGTCATATGGAAACGTCCATTGGCTAACGTTTTAAGATCCTCTTTGAAGCTTGGTGCAGGCTCTCCTTCGCGTTTTAAGACATAGAGATTGCGCGCACTCTTTAAGTTACACCAGTAAATGTACGCAAATATTGCACAAAAGATGAGTGATGCCAGCCCAAAAATGAGAAGGAGCATGGAGTTGTCACCTTCTACGGCAACTTGCATTTTAATCCCATCGATTTCTTTTGTGACCATTCCTTGAGATTTTGTACCAAGGGTGATCAGACCTTTGATACTTGGAATAATTTGGCTAAAGAAAGCGATAAGAAACAAGATTTGGCTAGATAAGAATAAACTTCCTTTCACAATTTGCTTATTAGCAAAGTTAGCAAATCCCATCACAAGAAAAGATAACTTGGTTTCTAGTCCACCTTTTTGAAAGGCTTCTTTGACAGAAACAGAATCAAATAGATAATTATTATTCATTTATGCCTCCAAATGATAATTAGTAGTTAATGTCTTCTAAAATCATCAAATAGTGAGAATCTTAGAAGACATTGGCTACTAACCAATAAATAAAATCGGTGAGGAGATCACTCCCCTCACCAACTTACAAGATTATTTTGTATTAGCAATATCTTCATCGAATTGTTTAAGTTTATCGAGGTAGTTGCTTTCTTTAATTTTACCATTGTAAGTATCGCTTAGGATAGCTGCACTTTCTGTCCAGAATGTTGACATTTGACTAAGTTTAGGCATAACAACTGTGTAGTCTGAAGATGATGCCATTTGTGTTACAGCTTGAGCTAGGATATTGTTTTGAACGTCACTTGATTCTTGTACTTCTTTGTTTGAAGGGACAATGTTACGTGTTTCAAACTGATTTTTTTGGCTTTCTGCACTTGTTAAGGCTGCTGCAAGTTTATAGCTAGCTGCGATACGTTTTGTGTCTGTTCCAGCAGGCGCTTGGTTAACGGCGTAGAGTTTCACACCAAGGAAGGCTTTTTGTTGGACTTCTTTATCACCGATAGTAACTTTTGGATAAACAGCAACACCAAGGTTTTCAGCACCAACGGCTTTGACAGCAGCATCATAATCCCATGGACCTGATTCGATAGCAGCAACAGATCCATCGCCAAATTTAGACATCACGTTGTTAGCATCAAGGTTAACAAAACCAGAGTTGTCTTTTTGAGCAGCAATCCATTTGAGAACAGAAACACCTGCTTCATTACCCCAGTTTGTTCCTTTTGGATCTTCACCAGATTCACCAAATAGAGTATCGCCTACAGACATGAAGAGTGGCCCTGTGACATAGGCATTCATTTGTTTAAAGGTTGCACCAAATGTTGCTTTAGATGTAATGGTTTCGTATGATTTCACATCTTCTTCAGAAAGTTTTGTTTTGTTGTAGAAGAGAACTTGTGATTCAACACCAAATGGGAATGCATAAGTTTTTCCTTTGTATTGAGCACCAAGAAGGGCTTGTTCTGTATCATTTTTCTCGACAGCTTCAGCGTATTGTTCTGGGATTTCTTGGATAACACCAGATTCAACGAGTTGTCCAAGTTGATCGTGTGGTAGTGAGAAAACATCAGCAGCTTTAGAAGGATCTTTTTTCACGTTTTCTTGTGCTTTGGAATCATTTGATTCGATAATCTTAACTTTGATTCCTTTATTTTCTTTTTCAAACTGCTTAACAGTATCTTGATAAGATTTTTTAGCTCCAGTTGGAACCCAAAGTTTGATAGTAGTTGTATCTGCAGCTTCAGCTTTAGGAGCATTAGCAACAAGAGCTGCACCAGCAGCAAGTGAAAGAACAGCTGTGCTTACAAGCACTTTTTTCCAAGATTTCATACTTTTCTCCTCCAAAATGGGATATAAATTATTTACAATACTATTATGCAATCGTTTGCAAAAAAAGTCAAGTACTTTTGCAATATTTTTTTATTTTTTTTTAAAATAGGGTTAATTCACCACTAAAATGTCTTACATAGTATGCAAACAAAGAACAAACGTTTGCATAAAATTCTTGATTTTTCATAAAAAAGGTGTAGAATGAAAAATGAATTGAAAGAATAAAGGAGAGATTTATGCAAAAGAAATGGTGGCATCAAGCTGTAATTTATCAAATCTATCCTAAGAGTTTTAGAGATACCAATGGTGATGGTATCGGAGATCTTCAAGGGATTATTAGTAAGTTAGATTATTTGGACTATTTAGGGATTACTGCTATCTGGTTATCCCCAGTTTATCAGAGTCCAATGGATGATAACGGCTATGATATTTCTGACTATGAAGCTATTGCACACGAATTTGGTTCTATGGCCGACATGGAGATGCTACTAACAGAAGCAAGACGTCGCGGTATTCGTATTATTATGGATTTAGTGGTCAACCATACCTCAGATGAGCATGCTTGGTTTATAGAAGCTAAGGCTAATCCGTCTAGTCCAGAAAGAGAATATTATATTTGGAGAGATGAGCCTAATGCTTTGGATTCTATCTTTGGAGGCTCTGCTTGGGAATATGATGATGCTTCGGGCCAATACTATCTTCATTTTTTTGGTAAAAAACAGCCTGATTTAAATTGGGAAAATCCAGTTCTTCGTCAAAAAATATATGATATGATGAATTTTTGGATTGATAAGGGAATTGCAGGTTTTCGGATGGATGTGATTGATATGATCGGTAAAATCCCTGATCGTTTGATAGCGAATAACGGTCCAAAACTTCATGATTACCTAAAGGAGATGCATTCACAGACGCTTTGTGGGAAAGATTTGTTAACTGTTGGTGAAACCTGGGGAGCGACACCTGATATCGCAAAACAATACTCTAGACAAGAAAATCATGAGTTGTCAATGGTATTTCAATTTGAACATATTGGCTTACAACATGAAGAAGGCAAAGACAAGTGGTCGTACACAGATCTTGATGTTTCTCGTCTAAAATCTATTTTAAGCAAGTGGCAGACAGATTTAGGTGTGACAGAGGGATGGAATTCACTTTTTTGGAATAACCATGATTTGCCTAGGGTGCTGTCGATTTGGGGAAATAGTGGAGTTTACCGAGAAAAGTCTGCGAAAGCCTTGGCTATCTTGTTGCACTTGATGAGAGGGACGCCTTATATTTATCAAGGAGAAGAAATAGGGATGACCAATTATCCCTTTGAAAACTTAGATCAAATAAATGATTTAGAATCTCTTCATTTTGCCAAGGAAGCGAGCACAAAGGGAGTTAGCCAAGAAGCTATTTTGGATGCTATTCGAGTTGTAGGACGGGATAATGCAAGGACCCCGATGCAGTGGGATACTACTGAGAATGCTGGTTTTTCAAATGGAAAGCCTTGGTTAGCTGTTAACCCTAATTATAAAAATATCAATGTCGCCAAAGCTCTGGCGGATAAATCATCTATTTTTTATACCTATAAAGCCTTAGTTGATTTGAGAAAAACACAAGATTGGTTAGTAGAAGCAGATTATGAGCTTCTGATAACAGTAGATAATGTTTTTGCCTATTTAAGAAAAAATGAGGAGAAGACTTACTTGGTTGTGGTCAACCTATCAGATGAAATCCAAAGCTTCTCATCTAGATACGATATGGTATCAGAGGTAATCGCTAATAGACCTTACCCTAAAACCTTAAAAAAAGTTGATTTAGAACCTTGGGATGCTTTTTGTGTAGAGGTAGAGTAGATGAAACAGGATTGGTACCAATCAGCAGTTGGATATGAAATTTATCCAAGAAGTTTTTGTGATAGTAATGGTGATGGAATCGGCGATATCAAGGGTATCATTTCAAAGTTAGCTTACTTAAAAGATCTAGGGATTGATTTTATATGGATAACACCGATGTATGCCTCACCCAATGTCGATAATGGTTATGATATCTCGGATTACTATGCTATCAATCCTGAGTATGGAACTTTAGAAGATGTCAAGGACTTGATTCAACAAGCTCATGAAATGGGGATAAAGGTATTGTTTGATTTAGTGGTCAATCATACATCAGATCAACATCCTTGGTTTCGGGATGCTAAATCCTCAAAAACCAGTCCTTACCGAGATTTTTACCATTGGAAAAAGGGAAAAGACAATCGTCCTCCTAATGATTGGATAGGATTTTCAGGTTTATCGACTTGGACCTACGATGCGTTAACTGATGAATATTATTTTCATTTATTTGATCAGAAACAACCTGATTTGAATTGGAAAAATCCCAAACTAAGACAAGCGATTTATGATATGATACGATTTTGGTTGGAGTTAGGGATTGATGGCTTTAGAATAGATGCTATTAGCCATATTCAAAAGGCAAATTGGGATGTAAAACTTCAAGATTCAAAGGGAGATGGAGCTTATCAACCCTTTATGAATGTTTCAGGGATTGAAGCCTATCTCTCTGATATGAAGGCGATTTATGAAGAGTATGATGCCTTGACAGTTGGTGAGGCAAGTGGTGTCTCTAGTCAAGAGGCTCCTAAATGGACTGGTCGTAATGGTTATATGACCATGCTGTTTGAATGGGAGCATAATTACCGTTTTGAAACAGGTAAAGGAGATGTTGTCAAATTTATTGAGATTTTAGACCGTTGGCAAGTAGATATGCAAGAGCAGGGGTGGTTGGGCTTATACTTAGAAAATCATGACCTTCCTAGAATTATTGATACCTTTGGTGACGGGAGTGAGGATTCTGCAAAAGCCTTTGCGGTAGCTTACTTTTGTTTAAGGGGGACACCTTTTATCTACCAAGGACAAGAAATTGGTATGACAAATGGTGATTTTAAAAGCTTAGAAGAGTTCAATGAACCTAAAATGAAGCGACGTTATGAAAGTTATCGTCAGCTTTTAGCAGATAAAGAGGCTTTTGAGCGGGCTAAAGCTTGGAGTAAGGACAATGCTAGAACACCGATGCAATGGGATGCTAGTTGCTATGCTGGTTTTTCTACAGTAAAACCGTGGCTAAGAGTGAATAGTCAATATAGAGAAAAAAATATCGCTTTAGCCCAAAAGGATGAGCAATCTGTATTTTATCTCTATAAGAATTTGATCAACCTACGTCATCATTCTCAGGCAATAGCAGTCGGAAACTATCAGCGTATCCTAGTAGGACATGAGGCTGTATTTGTCTATCAGCGGCAAAGTCAAACAGAATCATGTTTAATCTTAGTGAATTTAACAGCTGAGAAAGTCTCAATTTCTATGCCTAAAGTGATAAGAGATAAAAATTGGCGACTAGTATTGTCGTCTGAAAAAGAGGGGCTGAAACTTAAAAAAAGCCTGTCATTACCAGCATATTTTTATGCTGTTTATCAAATATGAAAAAATAAAGAGGTGAGTTATGGAACAATTTGAGAGATTAGACGAAATTATAGCAAATATCAAATCTATTAAGGGTGCACAAGCCCTTATTGGAATTGGAACCACAGGCAGTGATAGAGAGAGAATGGATGATTATTCCGATCTTGATTTTTTTGTCATAGCTGAGAAAGATGAAAAACCAGACTTGTTAGATCAGCTGGATTGGTTGGAGACCCCAACGGCTAGCTTGGTTTTTTCATTTAAAAATACGCCAGATGGCTATAAAGTTCTTTATTCAGATGGCATCTATGTTGAGTTTGCTATTTTTACTGAAAAAGAGTATCAGGAGGTTCCTCTGGCTTGTGATAAGGTCTTATGGAGTCGAGAAGAGATTAGTTTAAAAGGTAAGCATGACCCTGTGCGAACTAATCCTGACTGGTATTTTAACGAAGCAATTACCAATTTATATGTTGCCAAAATGCGTGTTCTTCGTGGTGAGGTGATTTCAGCTCACTATTACTTGGATCATGCTGTAGATGATATCATGACAGGGATTACCCTTAGTCAAGAAAGTCTGCATAAAGAGTCCATTGACTGGGCAAATCCTGCTCGTCGATTTGAAAAGCATTTTCCTGCAGAAGCTGCTGTGGTGGATGAGATTTTTGCCAATTCTACTAAAGTAGGCATTAAGTTAGCCTTCAAGCTTCTTGAAAATTATATTGAGATTAATAAAGAGTTGGAAAGTCTTATTAATGATTTTTAATAGAGTTTATCCTTGAACTTCTTAACTTGATATGTCAAAATATAACGAGATAAAATGAAAGGAGGATAGAAATGGTTACGATAAAAGATGTAGCAGAAAGAGCAGGAGTGAACCCCTCGACTGTCAGTCGTGCTTTAAAGGATAGCTCTGCCATCTCTCAAAAAACCAAAGATAGAGTGAAAAAAGCCATGGATGAACTTGGCTATGTTCCGAATGTAGCCGCAAAGATGTTAGCATCAGGCTTGACGCGCTCTGTTGGTGTGATTTTGCCTCCTCTAACAAAAGACCGTGTTGCTCAGCCTTTTTTCATGGAGATTTTAACGGTCATCAATAATGAAGCTAAAAAATGCTCCTTTACTGTTTCTATTGCCACTGCCAGCACAGTGGAAGAATTAACTGAGCATGTTGAGTTAATGTACAAGCAACGACGTGTTGATGGCTTCATTGTTTTATACTCTCAAAAAGATGATCCTGTTCGCGAGTATCTGACAGCGCAGAATATTCCGTTTGTTGTGGTGGGTGAGCCAGAAGAGCTGGGAAATGAAATCACTTATATTGATAATGATAACCAGTTAATGGGGAGAACAGCTGTTGATGTTTTGATAGAAAATGGACATGATAAGATTTTATTTGTCACAGATGATTTAAATAGTCAAGTCTTTTCAGAGCGTTATTTAGGTTATCAGATTGAAATGACTAAAAGAGGACTGGTAGCAGAATATCCGATCTTATTTGATAAGGAAGATGCTCTTAGCTTAGATGCCTTTAAGTCTCTATTAGATAAGACTGAGGCAACTGCTTTGGTGGTTGTCGATGATATGTTGTCTGTCCGTGTGATTCAATTTTTATCTTTTTATGATATTAACGTCCCACATGATGTGTCGATTGTTTCTTTTAACAATTCATCTTATGCAAAAATTATTCATCCTTACTTAACCACTTTTGATATCAATATTCCTCAACTGGGTAAGGCGAGTTTAGCACGTCTATTAGATAAACTAGATGTGAGTAAAGATGAAAATGAAAAGGTTATTGTTCCTTTTAAATTGAAAAAAAGAGAGAGTGTTAGAAACTTAAAAAAATAGCAAAAACCTTGATTTTTCGGGGGGGGGGTGCTATAATACTCCTATATCGGACGTGAGGGTATTCATCGTCTGATAGTACTTTGGGCTCCTTTTTCTGACAAGGTATTGCCCCTAAATAGTTTAATTTCCCATTGCAATACTTCTATTCCCCATAGTGAAAAAGGAATTCAAAAGGTTGAACAGGCTGTTCAGCCTTTTTATTTTAAGGGTTTTAGTTAGCTTGGGTTGTATTTTTATGCATTTTTTATTATAATAGATTCACACATTTTTAGAGGAGTTAGTAATTTAAATGGATTTTTCATTTTTGCCTAAGTATTGGGCTTATTTTAACTACGGCGTTGTCGTGACTATCTTGATTTCTGCCTTTGTGGTTTTCTTTGGAACCATCATTGGTGTCTTGGTGGCTCTTGCTAAACGTAGTAATATTAAAGTATTGGATTGGTTAGTGAGTTTTTATGTTTGGGTTTTTCGTGGCACACCGATGGTGGTTCAAATTATGATTTCTTTTGCTTGGATGAAATTTCATAATTTACCCACTATTCCGTTTGGTGTTTTAGATATGGATTTTTCTCGCTTATTACCTGGGATGATTATTTTATCACTCAATAGTGGAGCTTATATTTCAGAAACAGTTCGTGCGGGGATTGATGCTGTGCCTAAAGGACAGCTTGAAGCAGCTTATTCTTTGGGGATTCGCCCTAAAAATGCTATGCGCTATGTTATCTTGCCACAAGCTCTTAAAAATATCCTCCCAGCACTTGGTAATGAATTTGTGACAATTATTAAAGATAGTTCGCTTCTTCAAACCATTGGGGTCATGGAATTGTGGAATGGTGCTCAATCTGTTGTAACAGCAACCTATCTACCGATTGAACCGTTATTATTTGCAGCCTTCTACTATTTGATTGTAACGACTGTTATGTCTGCAATGATCAAGCGTTTTGAAAACCGTTTAGGGCAAGGAGAGAAAAAATAATGTCAGAAGCAATTATTAGCATCAAAGACCTTCATAAGTATTTTGGAAACAATGAAGTGTTAAAGGGAATTGACCTTGATATTTCAAAAGGGGAGGTTGTCGTCATCATCGGTCCGTCAGGATCTGGTAAATCTACTTTTCTACGTACCATGAACCTTCTTGAAGTACCAACAAAAGGAACAGTAACCTTTGAAGGAGTTGATATCACTGACAAGTCAAATGATATCTTTAAGATGCGTGAAAAGATGGGAATGGTTTTTCAACAGTTTAACCTCTTTCCCAATATGACCGTTTTAGAAAATATCACTTTATCACCGATTAAAACAAAAGGCATTCCGAAAGAAGAGGCGGAGAAAAAGGCTTATGCCTTACTAGAAAAGGTAGGCTTAAAGGACAAAGCTGCTGCTTATCCAGCTAGCCTCTCGGGAGGACAACAGCAACGTATTGCGATTGCACGTGGCTTAGCGATGGATCCAGATGTTCTTTTATTTGATGAGCCGACCTCAGCTCTTGATCCTGAAATGGTAGGAGAAGTCTTGGGTGTCATGCAAGACTTGGCTAAGTCAGGGATGACGATGGTAATTGTCACTCACGAGATGGGCTTTGCGCGTGAAGTGGCAGATCGTGTGATCTTTATGGATGGCGGTTATATTGTTGAAGATGGGACACCAAAAGAAATCTTTGATGCTACTAAGGAAGCACGAACTAAGGATTTCCTAAGTAAAGTACTATAAATCAATAATGATTCCAATATGAAAAATATGACAGATAAGGATGTTTATCTGTCTTTTTATGTGCTATAATGATGAAAAATTACTACAAAGGAAGGGTGAAAGATAGTTGTTATTAAGGCTCTTTGTCAAATCGGACTGATGAGTCGGATATATAAGATGATAAACTTGA
>CAMCQB010000054.1 GCA_945876895.1 uncultured Streptococcus sp. | reverse complement strand
TTTAGATTTTTAATGCAAACTTTGAAGCCCAAAAAGATTTTAGAGATTGGGACAGCCATCGGTTTTTCAGCACTTTTGATGGCGGAGTATGCACCTGAAGCAGAAATTGTGACCATTGATCGTAATCCAGAGATGATTGGTTTTGCTAAAGAAAATTTTGCAAAGTATGACACACGTCAACAGATTCGTTTGGTGGAAGGTGATGCAGCAGAGGTTTTAGCTGATTTAGAGGCAGGTTTTGATTTTGTCTTTATGGATTCTGCAAAATCAAAGTATATTGTTTTCTTGCCTGAGATCCTAGAGCGGCTAGAAGTTGGTGGTGTGGTGGTTTTAGATGACATTTTCCAAGGTGGTGATATCGCAAAACCGATTGAAGAGGTTCGACGTGGACAACGGACTATTTATAGAGGACTTCATAAACTTTTTGATGCGACCTTGGACAATCCTTCTTTGACGGCTACCTTAGTTCCTCTAGGAGATGGTTTGTTGATGCTTCGTAAAAATTCTGAACAAGTGACTTTATTAGATTAAGTCAATTTTAAGAAAATATGCTATAATAAGACAGTTAATGTAAAAAGGAGTTAAAACTAAATGAAATTAAGAAAAAAATGGGCAGCAGGTCTGGTAACGTTACTTTCTGTAACAACTTTAGCAGCGTGTAGTTCAACAGACAACGCTAATAAAGACATTGTCACAATGAAAGGTGACACAATTAAAATCACCGATTTTTACAATGAAGCTAAGACAACTTCAGCTGCTCAACAGTCTATGTTAACCTTGATTATGAGTAAAGTGTTTGAAGAGCAGTATGGTGATAAGGTTTCTGATAAAAAAGTAACAGAAGCTTATAATAAGACAGCGGAATCTTATGGTGATTCCTTCTCGGCAGCACTGGCTCAAGCAGGAATGACAGTAGAATCATATAAACAACAGATTCGCACAACCATGTTAGTAGAGTATGCTGTTGAGCAAGCTGCTAAAAAAGAATTAACAACAGAAAACTATAAAGCGGCTTATACTGAATACAACCCTGAAGTAACAGCTCAAATTATCAAACTAGATAGTGAAGATAAGGCTAAGGAAGTTCTTGAAAAAGCTAAAGCAGATGGCGCAGACTTCTCTAAGCTAGCTAAAGAAAACTCAACAGATTCTGCGACTAAAGATAAGGGTGGCGAAGTTAAGTTTGACTCAGCTTCAACAGATGTGCCAGCAGATGTTATGTCAGCAGCCTTCAAGTTAAAAGAAGGTGAAGTGTCTGATGTCGTTACAGTCGTAGATACCTCAACTTATACAACAAGTTATTATATTGTGAAACTCACAAAAGCTGGTGAAAAAGATACAGATTGGAAAACTTATAAATCACAACTTAAGAAAATCATTATGAATGAAAAAACAAGTGATACGAATTTCCAAAATACTGTTATCGCAGCAGCCCTTAAAAAAGCTAACGTGAAGATTAAAGACGATGCCTTCTCATCGATCTTATCACAATATACAACAACAAGCTCATCATCAAGTAGCGCATCAAGTGCTTCATCTTCTGAAACAAGCTCATCCTCAACAGAAGCATCAAGCACAACAGAAAGCTCATCATCAGCTGAGTAAGCAGTTGACGAAAGTTTAAAAAGTCTCTATAATAGAGTGGTTGAGAATTGATTTTTCATCCCTTTACTTCAGAAAACTGGCGGTTGTTGCGAGCCAGGTAAAGCGAAAAGTCATGCTACTTAACCTTACAATTGCATCATAAAAGAGAATGACAAGTCATTGAATGAAGGTGGTACCGCGGTTTTTCGCCCTTCGTTTAGTTTCTTGTCATTTTTTGGAGAGTGTGATAAGCCACTTCAAGTGAGACAAGATTTTACCTCTAGTGGTGAAAGGTTTGATCTTCACGACAGTCATAATCAGCTAGTAGCTGAAATCTCCAAAGCTCTTTTTTACTTGATATCTCATGACATCGTAATTGCTGATGTCATGGAGGATTCTTTCAACTAAAACAAAGGTAAAAGTTGAAAGGATATCGAGTTTATTTTGAAATGAACTCGGGTTACGGACTTTGTCAAAAAGAGAAACACTTCCTAGACGCAAGCGTCTTCGTCAAGTTTCCTATTTTGACGGTGTCCGCTTAAGCTCCTTAGTATCTTAGTTGAACTTAGGCTACAGACTTCCATACTAACTTTATCACTTATGAAAGGAAAGGTTCAATTTAGTAGGTTAGTTAAATTGAACCCGCCCGAAAGGCTTACTTCTTTCTAACAATAACTTTTCAAAAATATCTAAACGAAAGGACAGGGTATCGAGTTTATGTTGAAATAAACTCGGGTTACGGACTTTGTCAAAAAGAGAAACACTTCCTAGACGTAAGCGTCTTTGTCAAGGTTCCTATTTTGACGGTGTCCGCTTAACACCCTTAGTATCTTAGTTGAACTTAGGCTACGGACTTCTCTACTAAATTTATCACTTATGAAAGGAAAGGTTCGATTTAACTGTTCTGTTGAATTGAACCCGCCCGAAAGGCTTACTTCTTTCTAACAACAATTTTTCAAAAATATCTAAACGAAAGGAAAGGGTATCGAGTTTATGTTAAAATGAACTCGGGTTACGGACTTTGTCAAAAAGAGAAACACTTCCTAGACGCAAGCGTCTTCGTCAAGTTTCCTATTTTGACGGTGTCCGCTTAACACCCTTAGTATCTTAGTTGAACTTAGGCTACGGACTTCTCTACTAAATTTATCACTTATGAAAGGAAAGGTTCGATTTAACTGTTCTGTTGAATTGAACCCGCCCGAAAGGCTCGGAAAAAAGATAAACTGCCTAGGAAATCAGGATTTCCTGTCAGTTTCCTATTTTTCAGTCGCCTTCTAATCGGGCTTGGTATCTTAATTATGAAACAATTATCATCTGCACAAATCCGCCAAATGTGGCTCGACTTTTGGAAATCAAAAGGACATTCTGTTGAGCCATCTGCTAATCTTGTACCCGTCAATGATCCAACTCTTCTTTGGATCAACTCTGGTGTGGCGACGTTGAAAAAATATTTTGATGGCTCTGTTATCCCAGACAATCCACGCATTACCAATGCTCAAAAATCCATCCGTACTAACGATATTGAAAATGTCGGAAAAACTGCTCGCCACCATACCATGTTTGAAATGCTTGGAAACTTCTCAATTGGTGATTATTTCCGTGATGAAGCGATTGAGTGGGGATTTGAACTTTTAACTAGCCCAGAATGGTTTGCTTTTCCTAAAGACAAGCTTTATATGACTTACTATCCAGATGATAAAGATTCATACAACCGTTGGTTAGCCCTTGGGGTGGATCCTAGTCATTTGATTCCACTTGAGGAGAACTTCTGGGAAATTGGTGCGGGTCCTTCAGGTCCTGATACTGAAATTTTCTTTGACCGTGGCGAAGCTTTTGACCCAGAAAATATCGGCATTCGTTTGCTAGAAGAAGATTTGGAAAATGATCGCTACATCGAAATCTGGAATATCGTATTATCTCAGTTTAATGCTGATCCAGCTGTTCCACGTTCAGAATACAAAGAATTACCAAATAAAAATATTGATACGGGTGCTGGTTTGGAGCGTCTAGCAGCCATCTTCCAAGGGGCTAAAACCAACTTTGAAACAGACCTCTTTATGCCAATTATTCGTGAGGTAGAAAAGATTTCTGGTAAGACTTACGACCAAGATGGCGACAATATGAGCTTTAAAGTGATTGCTGACCATATCCGTGCTCTGTCCTTTGCGATTGGTGATGGCGCTCTTCCTGGAAATGAAGGGCGTGGTTATGTGCTTCGTCGTTTGCTCCGTCGTGCTTCTATGCATGGTCAAAAATTAGGCATTACAGAGCCGTTCTTGTATAAACTTGTGCCAACGGTTGGTCAAATCATGGAAAGCTACTATCCAGAAGTTCTTGAAAAACGTGATTTTATCGAAAAAATCGTTAAAAGTGAAGAAGAGTCCTTTGCACGCACTATCCATACAGGGTCACAATTTGCTGAACAATTGATGGATAAATTAACAACTGAAGGTAAGACAGTTATTGATGGGCGTGATATTTTCAAACTTTACGATACTTATGGTTTCCAAGTAGAGTTGACTGCTGAGTTGGCTGAACAACGAGGTATGACACTTGATATCGCTGGCTTTGAAGCTGCTATGAAGGAACAGCAAGACCGTGCGCGTGCTTCAGTCGTAAAAGGTGGCTCAATGGGAATGCAAAACGAAACTTTGGCAGCTATTACAGAAGCTTCAACTTTTGTTTACGAAGCAGACCAATTAGATGCAACTTTATCCGTTCTTGTGGTTGATAATAGTCGTGTAGAAAACACTAACTCAGGTCAAGCCCTTCTTGTCTTTGATCAAACACCGTTTTATGCTGAAATGGGTGGTCAAGTAGCAGACCATGGTCAAATTTTGGATGCAGAAGGTCAATTAGTGGCTCGCATCACTGATGTTCAAAAAGCCCCTAATGGACAGCCACTTCACACTGCTGAGGTTTTATCAGAGATCAAGGTGGGAGAAACTTACCATTTGGCTATTGATACCACTCGTCGTCACCGTGTGATGAAAAACCATACTGCCACACACTTGTTGCATGCAGCCCTTCACAATGTGATTGGTCAACATGCGACTCAGGCAGGCTCTCTTAATGAACAAGAGTTTCTACGATTTGACTTTACGCACTTTGAGGCAGTGACTGCAGAAGAACTTCGTCGCATCGAAGAAGAAGTGAACCAAAAAATCTGGGATGCTATTCCAGTTGTGACAGTAGAAACAGATATTGACACTGCTAAAGAAATGGGAGCAATGGCACTCTTTGGCGAAAAATATGGTAAAGAAGTTCGTGTGGTGACTATTGGTGATTACTCTGTCGAACTCTGTGGTGGTACCCATGTTGGTAATACGGCAGAAATCGGAATCTTTAAGATTTTGAAAGAAGAAGGAATCGGATCAGGAACACGACGTATTGTAGCGGTGACTAGCCGTGAAGCCTTCTTGGCTTACCGTGACGAGGAAGATGCCCTTAAAGAAGTGGCAACGACCATTAAATCTCCTCAAATCAAAGAAGTGCCAAATAAGGTGGCAAGCCTTCAAGAGCAGTTACGTGACTTACAAAAAGAAAATGCTGAGCTAAAAGAAAAAGCAGCAGCAGCAGCGGCTGGTGATGTCTTTAAAGATGTGAAAGAAGCTAATGGTGTTCGTTACATTGCTAGCCAAGTTCAAGTCTCAGATGCAGGTGCCCTCCGTACTTTTGCAGATAATTGGAAGCAAAAAGATTACTCTGATGTTCTTGTCCTTGTGGCAAGCATTGGTGAAAAAGTGAATGTCCTTGTCGCAAGTAAAACCAAAGATGTTCATGCTGGTAATCTTATCAAGGTTCTTGCCCCAATCGTATCAGGTCGCGGTGGTGGTAAGCCAGATATGGCCATGGCAGGTGGTTCTGATGCCTCTGCTATCCCAACGCTCTTAAATAGCGTAGCGGAGAGCTTATAATATAATTTGTGTATATCCCTTTGTTAGAGTAACTAACAAGGGATATCTTTCTATTATAATGTGAGGAATAAGTATGGAACACATAAAAGATATTTGGCAAGAGATGTATGAGAAAGCAAAAGGTCACTATGATCCGCATTATGTCTCACCGTTCATTTATTCAAATCATGTCGTTGCTGCCATTGAAGCTGAAAATGGGAAAATTTATACTGGTTATTGTGTCGAGGCGACGGCTGGTGTATTTCACCTTTGTGCAGAGCGATCAGCAGCCTTCAATATGTTTCAAGATAGTGGTCAGACAGCAATAAAACGTATCATAGCATTTCGAGATCAAGCTCCCTTTGGAGAGGGGTCGGGAATGCCTTGTGGAGCTTGCCGTGAATTTTTGATGCAGCTGTCGGCTGATAATGTACAAACAGAAATCATGCTTGATTTTGATAAACGAGAAATCATCACACTAGGAGAGCTCATGCCTTACTGGTGGGGTGAAGAACGAATGCAAGCTGGTATCGACCATTTAGAATAATTCCTAAACTCTTTTATCCTATGGGTAAAGGAGTTTTTTGTATGAGATTTTATTGATTTTGACAATAATAATAAACTTTTTGACAATGATAGTTGTCAAAATGAATAAGAAGTGTTACAATAATATCAAGAAAAAGTTGAAAACGCATTCATCTGCTAAATAAACAGAAAGTAGGAAACAATTATGAAAAAGGTAAACAAGCATCACATTGCACTCTTTGTAAATGTATTGGCGACCATCTATCTAGTTTTTATCCTACTAGCTGACATCATGAAGTGGCAGCAGTTGGACAATACTCATATTGTTCTTGCCATTTGCGCTATCGCTGTGACAGATGAGAGTTTGAGGAAACTAGGTGGCAGAAAAGAGTAAAATGAAAAATTAGTCTAAAGTAAGTGGTGGAAAGTTATGAAAAATAATAGCAATAAAAAAGGTATTGTGATTACAGGAACAAGCGTTGTACGAGGAGTGCAGGTTCTAGTTGCACTATATTTGATTTATAGTTTAGTTCAAAACATCGTATTTGGTCGGGAAATAGATACCATGATACTCTTGATGATGACGAGTTCTCTCCTTCTTTTAGAAGTCACTCTCAGCAGAGAAAAGGAGAAGAAAAATGAACAAGATAGTTAAAAATGGAATGAAAGTAGTCCTACTGTTTTTCGCACTCTTCTTGATAAATATTTTGGTGTTTAAAATTTTAGCCTTGCTAGGATTTGATCTTAGTTTGACGGAAATGAGTTCTCTCTTTCCTCCTTTGTTGGCGACACTGGTGTTAGTTCTGCAATTTAACAAAAAGAAGAAATAATGACAAAATCAAGAAAAAGATAGAAGCCTATCAGATTCTAGCAACGATGAACTCAATGGCATGTATTGGTGATTTTTATTACACCTACTTACTGATGACAAAATTTAAAGAAGTGGAGGTAGAAATTGCTGTAACAGAAAAAAGCATGGTTATCTACCAAGCCTAGAAAGGAAATATCATGGAATATGTCTTAAAAAATCGGCTCAAGGAATTGCGAGCTAGAGATGGCATCAATCAGACGGAAATGGCAAAATTAGCTGGTATTTCCAGACAGACAGTTAGCTTGATTGAGCGTGGTGAATACACGCCCTCCATTTTAATTGCTTTAAAAATAGCACAAACCTTTAAAGAACCTGTTGAACAAGTTTTTCGTCTTGAGGAGGTAGAAAATAATGATTGAGCGTTCTTTTCTTAATGCGAGATTCGTGGGGATTATCTTAATAGTAATAGGTTTATTGTTGATTGGATTAGATTGGTATGCGGGTGCCCCCATTTCTCTTTTTAGCATACTTTTTATTCTAACAGGAGTGCTAGAGTTAGCTAATCAAAAGGTGACAAAGTTATTGATTCAAAAGCGAGCGGTGGTAAAACCTTTTCTAATCACACTCCTTGTCTTGCCTATCTTATTGTTAATCTTATCTAAACTGGGCTGGCTGTCTCTACCGCATTGGGTGCGGGTAGAGGAAGTGCCACTGGTTTATCTTTATTTACTATTGCTCATCAATAAAATTGACAAATCATCACGAGATAGCAGAAAAACTCATCAAGATTAGGGAAATTCCCCCTTTTAGTGCTATGGGAATGTCATCAAAAATTAAAGGAGAAAAATAATGAAACAAGGTAGAAATGTAGCAGTTAGGATTTTACAATCACTCGGAATTGGTGCCCTTATCGGAGGGCCGATTGGTTTTTTATCAGGCTATCTCGGTTTAACATCTTTTGAAGACATCATCAGTATGGATCAAGTTATTGAACTTTGTTCGTTAGGTTTATCTATAATAGCGGGGCTTTTACTTGTTGTGGTGCTTTATTATCTTGTTCAAACCAACAAGGTGTTTACAACTTATCAGAAGGTGGATGAAGAGAGTGAGCAAGGAGAGGAGCTTTATCGCTTGTTGAACTTGAGACATTCTTATACGTCAACTTTTAATGCTCTCTTATCTATTATTTGTATTTTAAACCTTATGCTTAGTCTTCGTTTGGATGTTTCTGAACTGGGATTCAATGTATTTTTTGAGTTTTGGCCTATTTTGGGAATTGCTTTTACAACAGGCGTTCAGATATTTCTTTTAAAACGCTACAATCAGATGCGTGGTATAGAAGCCCCTTTGTCACCGACCCTTAAAGAGTTAAAAAATAATATCCTTGAACAAGATGAGGCAGAGCTAGAGGCTAACTATAAAAACTCTTTTGAGATTGTGATGAATCTTAGTGGGGCTATATTACCTGTATGCTATATCGTCTGTTTTGCTGTTTCTTTTTTGACAGGAAAAGTAGAGTTGTTAGCGATCTTGATAACAGCTATGATTCATATTTACATTATGTTGAAGCAGTTTAAAATGGCGAAAGAGTTTTATAGATAGGAGTAAGGTATGGGATTTTTATTGCTATTATTACCGTTTATCTTGATGTACATTTTTTCTGTGGAAGAAAAGCTTAAAAAAATGAAGAAGCAAATCCAAAAACTCGAAAAAAGTAAAAAAGGAGAAGAGTCAATGTCAAAAATGCTAGAAGAATTGGTCGGTCAAAAGGTTAAACTGATCTTTGATGGAATCATCAATACAAATGAGCCTTATCATATTTTGGCTGTTGATGAAGAGTGGCTTAAGGTGAGTCGTGTCCATAAAAACGGACAAGAAGAAACAAGATTAGTCAGAATCGATACACTTCAAGAGGTGAGATGGGATTAGGGCTTCTCTACTTGGTCTTTTATAAGAGTGAAAAATCCAGTTTAACTGGATTTTTTGTATTTTTATACAAAAAACATTGACATTTGTATAAAAATGATATAAACTATTCTGCATAAACATTCTAAGAGAGGTATAAATATGAAAGTGTCAGTTGTGGGAGTAACAGGATATAGTGGTTTAGAATTAGTGAAAATACTGGAGAATCACCCTTATTCTGAATTGGTTTCTGTTTATGCCACTAAAGAGGTTGGTCAGGAGTTGTCGTATATTTATCCACATTTGGATGAGGTAACAACCTTAAAAGTAGAGGCTTTTGATGCAGAAAAAATAATGTCAGAAGCAGACTTGGTCTTTTTTGCCACTCCAAGTGGTATTGCAAAAGCTTATGCGCACTATTTTGTTGAAGCTGATTTTCCTTTTATTGACTTATCAGGTGACCATAGACTTCCTGCTGAGACGTATCAAAAATGGTATCAAAAAACGCCAGCTAAAGCGGAGGTCTTAGAGCAGTTTACCTATGGCTTGTCTGAGTTTACTGACTTGAAAGGCAAACATCACATTGCGAACCCAGGTTGCTATGCAACTGCTACTGAATTAGCGCTTATTCCTCTCTTAAAAGCACAAGTGATTGATTTAGAATCCATTATTGTTGATGCCAAGAGTGGTTTAAGTGGAGCGGGGAAAAATCCAACCAGTGCCAGTCATTTTGTTCATGTGCATGATAACTATGTCACTTATAAGCTGAACCAGCATCAGCATATTCCAGAAATCGTTCAGACATTGCAGAGTTATGAACCCAACTTATCCCATATCCAATTTTCAACTTCCTTAATACCTGTGGCACGTGGCATTGTAGCTACCTTATATTTAAAATTGACCGCAGATTTAACAGAAAATGAGCTTTTAGAGATTTATCAAAAAGCTTACGAGAATAAGCCTTTTGTCCGTGTGAAATCCCACCTTCCTCATCTGCACCATGTGATTGGTTCGAACTATACTGACATTGGCTTATCTTACAATCCTCTCACTCAAGTGCTGACGGTCGTTGCTGTGCTTGATAATCTTGTCAAAGGGGCAGCAGGTCAAGCTGTTCAAAATATGAATCTGATGTTTGGCTTTGACGAAACAGCAGGCTTGTTGGCAGCGCCAGCTTTTATCTAAAGGAGAAAAAAATGAAACTTATTGATGGTAATATTGCCAGTCCGCTGGGTTTTTCAGCAGATGGTTTGCATGCAGGATTTAAAAAGAGAAAGTTGGATTTTGGTTGGATTGTTTCTGAAGTGCCAGCCAGTGTAGCAGGTGTTTATACGACCAACCAGGTTATTGCCGCCCCTCTTATCGTTACCAAGCAAGCTCAACAACAAGAAAAGATGCAGGCTATTGTCGTAAACTCAGGTGTTGCCAATTCCTGTACTGGTCAAAAAGGACTAGAAGATGCTTACACCATGCAAGAGTGGACAGCTAAAAAACTAGGTATTGCAAACGATTTGGTTGGGGTTGCTTCAACAGGTGTTATTGGCGAGTTTTTACCACTGGATAAGCTAGAAAATGGCTTATCTAAGATTGTGGTCAATGGCAATGCAGATGATTTTGCCCAAGCAATCTTAACAACAGATACGGTCACAAAGACCATCACAGTTGAAGAGACATTTGGAAAAGATGTGGTGACCATGTCAGGAGTGGCTAAAGGATCAGGGATGATTCATCCTAATATGGCTACCATGCTCGCATTTATTACCTGTGATGCCAATATTTCAAGTCAGACCCTACAAAAAGCTCTCAGTCAAGAGGTTGAAACAACATTTAATCAAATCACGGTTGATGGTGATACGTCAACTAATGATATGGTCCTTGTCTTATCTAATGGTTGCACCCAAAATCAAGAAATCATTGAAGGAACAGAAGATTATGATCGCTTTGTGGCGATGTTGCATGTTGTGATGACTGATTTGGCTAAAAAGATTGCAAAAGATGGCGAAGGGGCAACCAAGCTGATTCAAGTTGATGTGACAGGAGCTAAGGACAGTCTGTCGGCTCGTATGGTGGCAAAAAGTATAGTGGGATCTAGTTTGGTGAAAACCGCTATTTTTGGTGAGGATGCCAACTGGGGACGTATCATCGCGGCCATCGGTTATTCTGGTGTTGATCTGGATGTGGAGAGAATTGATATTGCACTAGAGCATCTTCCTGTGATGGTCCAATCTAGTCCTGTCAGTTTTGATCAAGAGGAGATGGAAGAAGTCATGCAAAAAGATCAGATCACCATCTCTGTTAATCTCGGCTCTTTGTCAAATCGGACTGATGAGTCGGATATATAAGATGATAAACTTGA
>CAMCQB010000053.1 GCA_945876895.1 uncultured Streptococcus sp. | reverse complement strand
TGTCTCAAACTCCTCTCTGGTCTTAGGTAAGTCCCTTTTTCTAAAGCGTTGTAAAAAGTGCTCAATAGCATCTAGGAGATCTTGAGCTGGATTTTCTTGACTTAACTGTTCAGCTGTTTCTTGGAATAACTGAGCCAAAATTAAACTCTCATCACTTTTTAGGTGACAATGATTGATATTTTCAGCCATTTGACGTAATACTTTTGTTTGTGCAATACGCATTTCAAAATAATGCACTTGATAGTTAGTTTGATTAAACAATTGGTTACGTCTATCAAGATAGACCAAAGCTAAAGCATCTTGTAACATAACCTCCAACTCCTTAATGAGTTGGGCATCATTTGTACCATCACCTTTTAACAAAAAACTATTAAACCGTAATAGAATCTTTTTTAACTGTTCTTCAACCCGTTCATGGTAGTCTAAAATTTCATTTTGTCGCGACGGCATATATAAATTAAATAACAGAGCTACCCCTGCACCTATGATAAAAAGTCCCAGTTCATTTATTAACCATGACCAAGCAATACTTTTTTCTAACAACAAGTGTGTTACAAGAACAGTACTTGGTGCTATTCCTGCCTCTAATTGATAGCGATAAGCTATTGGAACATAAATCAGAAGATAAACAATAACCGCAGGAATATGATAACCCAAGATACCAAATGCCACTGCTCCTAAAATTAAAGCTAAAATAGCTGAAAGTAATCGTTGTCGTGCCATTTTAAACGACGTCCGCCGTGTATCCAATACACTTAGTATAGCAATAATTCCAGCTGATGTCGCGTAAAGAAAACCTAATTTTTGAGCCATAAAAATAGATAGCCCTGTAGCTAAAGCTAATTTTATGGTGCGTTCCCAAATAGACATTTCTTCCTCCTTATCTTGATTTTTATAATCGTATCCTCTTAATAGTTAATTTTAAAATACTTTGAAGAGCTCTTCTATTTTCTGAGCGATTAGATGTGGTTGCTCCTCCTTGATGATTAGTTGCTCATCAGCATAGGGGGCTAAAGGAGTATATTCTCCAATCTGAACAGCATATAAGGAGTGTTTGAAAAACTCAATATCATTTTGATCGTTTCCAAAAGCCACATAAGGAGCATTTAATACCTCCATCAATGTTGTGGCTTTATTCACACCATAGGGATTGATATAAAGGCACTTCTCATGCTCGTGATAAGAAAAATCAAGACAAGCCAATTCTCTAACATCTGCCAACAGAGAATCTACTAAGTCTTCATGCTCTCCCATATAAATCACCATCTTGATCGGGTGCTCTAGTTTCTCTAAAACCACTTCTTTTGCTAGATGAAGCGGATCAACACTAGAAATAAAAGGAATCTTTTCTCTTAATGACGTGCTGTAATTAAAATCATTGTCAACGAAATAAGGGAGATTATAGGCTTGACACCAAGATAAGATTGTCTTAAAGGCTTGCTTATCGAGTACCTTATCTTTAAAAATTCGACCACCGTTAAAGACTAAACCTCCATTTAGTCCAACCACCAATCGCTGACTGAGACTGTCTCCTAAAATCCCTAAACAATCACGATAAGATCTAGCCGAAGCAAAGCCAACTTGGTGTCCATATTGCTCTGCTTTTTCCAAAACATCCTTGATGGAACTATCCATTGAGAAACCATCAAAGCACAGGGTTCCATCTAAATCGAAAATAAAATACATGATTGCCTCCTTCCAAATATTCTAACACAGTTTTCAGAAAACAACAAAAATAGGAGTGTCGAAACACCCCTGTTTTTGATTTTAGGCTTTTTTCTCCTCAATAGCGATTTCACCATCTTTTAGTGTTGCAACTAAGTTCTTAGCCTCTAAATGATCAAGATAAAAATCAGTCACACGATCTCTAATATCTTGTTCAATCACCCGACGAAGAGGTCTTGCTCCCATTGCTTTATCATATCCCTTGTCGATTAAGTAAGCCTTAGCTTCATCTGTCACTTCAAGTGTAATATCTTTTCTTGCCAAAGTGCGGTTGACATCTGATAACATCAAATCAACAATCTCACCAAGGTCATCTTTACTTAAGTGGCTAAACTCAATAACACCATTAAAGCGATTTAGGAACTCTGGACGGAAGTAAGGTGCAATCCGGTCCATAATTTTTTGCTCCTCATCGTCATCTGATATTTGATTTAAACCAAATCCAGCGTTTGATGTTGCAATAATAACGGTATTTTTAAAGTTAACGGTATTACCTTGACCATCTGTTAAATGCCCATCATCCAAAACTTGAAGTAATAGGGTAATCACTTGAGGATCTGCTTTTTCAATTTCATCAAGAAGAACAATAGAATAAGGGTTGCGACGGACACGCTCGGTTAGAGTATTACTGTTATCATCATATCCTACATAGCCTGCTGTTGTCCCAATCAGTTTTGAAACAGCTGTACGATCTGAAAACTCAGACATATCTAAACGGATAATGGCATCCTTGGTACCAAACAAGTCAATTGCTAATTGTTTAGCTAACTCAGTCTTACCAACTCCAGTTGGACCAACAAATAAGAAGCTACCAATCGGACGATTACCATCATCAAATCCTGCACGATTACGACGGATTGCTCGTGCCACCATCTCAACAGCTTGATCTTGCCCAATTACTTTTCCTTTTAAGCGGCTGTTAAGTTCTTTTAAGCGCTCAATATCACTTGACCCCATATTAGAAACAGGAATGCCTGTCATACGCTCAACGGATTCTGCCACATCATTGATTGTGGCTTTTGTTTTTTGAGTTTCAGTATGATTCTCAATTTGTTTTTGCAATTCCTCAATGCGTACTTTACTATTTAACGCCGCCTCATAATCTTGTTTTTCAACTGCATCCTCTTGTTTTGATCGTTCTTTAGCAATTTCTTCTTCAAGGGTACGAACATCTGTTACAGAATGTTGTGCCGCAAGGTGTGCTGCCGTAACATCTACCAAATCTATGGCTTTATCAGGAAGACTACGTTGTGGGATATACTGGATAGAATAATCCACCGCTGCTTTTAGAACCTCATCTGGCAAAATAACATTATGGTGTTCTTCATATAGTGAGCGAATCCCTTGCAAGATTTTCAATGTATCCTCTGCAGACGGTGCTTTCACCTTAACTTCGTTGAACCGTCTTGCTAGTGCTGCATTTTTCAAGATTGTATTGCGGTATTCATCCTCTGTACTAGCACCAATGATGGTTAATTCTCCCCGAGAAAGAGCGGGTTTAATAATATCTGCTAAACCTTTTGAACCACTATCTGAACCAGTATTACCTGCTCCTAAAATTTGGTGAATCTCATCGAAAAATAAAATAATATTCCCAGCTTCCTTAACTTCACTCACAAGATTTTGAATATTCTCCTCAAAGCTACCACGATATTGAGTTCCCGCTTCCAAACCAGAGATATCAATAGAAATTAACTCCTTACCTTTAATCGCAGCAGGAACATCTCCGTGAACAATAGCTTGTGCCAAACCTTCAACAACAGCTGTTTTACCAACGCCTGCATCTCCCACTAAGACAGGATTGTTTTTTGTTCGACGGGCCAAGATTTCTGAAGTTTCTTGGATTTCTTTATTTCTTCCTATTACTGGATCAAGCAAACCTAAGCGTGCTTCTTCAGTCAAGTTACGCCCTAGTTTAGCTAAAATACCGTCTGATTTTAAGGCTTTATGAGACGTTTTTTCTTTCTCAACACTTTCATGCTGTGGTAGTTGTCCTGTTTGACGATAATAGGCAAATTCTTCTGGTGTTACCTCACGGCCGTTAATTAAATAACGACGATTCTCAGTGTTATAACCACCCATATTCCCCATCAATTGGTTAAAAATGTCATCCATGTTTCCAAATCTGTCAAATTGATTATTTCTGTTTGTCATCATCATTACCTCTTATATTTTTCTATACATTAATCATCCAGATCCCATTATCTGAATTCGGCAGTTTGATCAAAACTAACCTTTTGACCTTTACTGACCTTAAGTATATAGTAATACTTTTGTAATATAATGTCAACAAAAAAGTATCATTTTTTTGATATAATAAAAAATTTAAACAAAAAGCACATCTAGTTAGTGGAAGAACTAGATATGCTTTCTACAAAATATAATAGTCTAACAGATTATTTTTTTTCAATCGGAGCTACACTGGCCAGTAGCTTTTTCAATCCTACTTCTGAAAACTTAATTTTTAACTCTTGTGCCTGTCCTTGTCCAGAGACTTCGAGAACTATTCCATCACCCCACTTTTTATGATGGGCAACATCCCCAACTTTCCAATGGTCTGATATTTTAGATGAAGCTTGTGTGAATGGTCTAGGTGCAGCACTTGCCTTACGTTGTTGAAGGGCCTCTTGCAAGCTCATTCCTTTGGCAAAAGATTCCCCACTACCCTTAGAGCTTGCAATAAAAGAGGTTTGAGCTGGGCGAGCTAGACCGTCATAGCTCAATAATTCCTCACTGATCTCTTTAATAAATCGCGTTGGACGATTGTAACTTGTCCGCCCAAAAAGCGTACGGCTATTAGCATTGGTCAAATAAAGAACCTCCTCAGCACGAGTAATACCAACATAAGCCAAACGTCGTTCTTCCTCCAGCTCATCTCTATCTTCTGTTGCACGAGACAAAGGAAATACCCCTTCTTCCATTCCAATCAAAAAGACAACTGGAAACTCTAACCCTTTGGCAGCATGAAGCGTCATCAAGGTCACCTCAGCTGTCTCAGTATCTCCATCATCAGTATCAGCAATCAAAGCCAAATCATTCAAGAAACGACTCAAACGCTCCAATCCTGTCTCACCCTCTGATGTCTCTGATGCCTTATCATCAAAATTTTTGGTCACAGATAAAAATTCTTGGATATTTTCTACCCTTGCTTGACTCTCTAGAGTATTTTGTACTTTAAGAGATTCTAAGTAACCTGTCCGTTCTAACACCTGCTCAACAACCTCTGAAATGGAGAGTTGATCTAAACCATCACGGATATCAAATAGAATGTTAGCTAGCTCGACAACTGCTTGCGCAGCTTTCCCACGTAAAGGAGAAATTAAAATATTTTCAGCTGCATCTAAAAGAGAGAGTTGCTGTTCTTGAGCAAAAAGACGAAGTTTATCCAAACTTCCTGGACCAACACCACGCTTAGGCTCATTCACAATACGTTCAAAACTGATATTATCACTGGGGTTTGATATCACATTGAGATAAGCAATGACATCACGAATTTCTTTACGGCTATAGAATTTAGTTCCTCCAACCATGGTATAAGGAATATTAGACTTTAAAAGCGCCTCTTCAATCGTACGAGATTGCGCATTCGTGCGGTAAAGCACAGCAAAATCTTTGAAATTTTTACCAGATGAGGTCACCATATTGTCAATCTTGCTGGCAACAAAAACAGCTTCTTCTTGCTCATCGCGTGCACGAAAATACACAATAGCTTCGCCGTCTGCATTTTGTGTCCATAAGCGCTTGGGACGACGGTTATAATTATTTTTAATCACATCATTAGCAGCTTGAAGAATTTTTTTAGTCGAGCGATAATTCTCTTCCAGTAAGACCACTTTAGCTTCTGGGTAATCTTTTTCAAAATCTAAAATATTTTGCATATCTGCTCCACGCCAACCATAAATTGACTGGTCTGCATCTCCAACCACACAAATATTTTTAAATCGAGAAGCTAAAAGTTTAACCAATTGATATTGCGCATGGTTGGTATCTTGGTATTCATCCACATGAATATATTGGTAACGTTGCTGATAATAAGCTAAGACATCTGGATTTTGATCAAATAGACGCAAGGTCATCATAATTAAATCATCAAAATCCATCGCCTCGCTACGACGTAACTCTTCCTGATAAGCTTTATAACACTTAGCAACAACTTGGGTGTACACATCAGATGCTTGGTGTTCATAAGCACGTTCATCCAATAAATCATTCTTAGCATTTGAAATTGTTCCTAAAATCGAACGCTCATTCCAATTTTTAGGATCAAGATTGAGCTGCTTAATAATACGCTTCATTAAGGTTCTTTGTTCACCTGGATCTATGATGGTAAAATTACGATTGTAGCCAATATGATCTGCATCTCGACGTAAAATACGCACACACATGGAGTGAAAGGTCGCAATCAAGGTCTCTTGTGTCGCTGGATTTAACAGCATGGCTCGTTCCCTCATTTCACGTGCTGCTTTATTGGTAAAGGTAATCGCTAAGATATTCCACGGATTCACCATTTTTTCATCAATAAGATAAGCGATGCGATGCGTTAATACTCTTGTCTTTCCAGACCCTGCTCCTGCCATAATCAAAAGCGGTCCCTCAGTCGTCATCACCGCTTCTGCCTGCTTGTCATTCATACCGTTTAATAATGGATTCATAATATTATACAAAGGGCTGATACTTTAAAAAGTCAACTTTCTAAAATAACTTCCCTATTTAGCTACCGTAACTAAATATTCCTTTCCTTTTTCTTTCAACAGACTTCTGTTAACAAAAATAATCCTTACTATTTTACCACTTTTTCTATAAAATATCAGAATCCATGTCAATTTACCATTCTTCAATAGCATCATAAAAGAGTTTAAAAGACTATTGACAAACATTAAAACTTTATATATGATAGAACGTAAATTAATTTAATAAGCGATTGACGTTTTTCAGGAGAGAAAGGTTCGCCTTTCACCGAAGGAGTTATACTCTCAGGTATCTAGATCATTCTAGATGGGACTGATTAACCGACGGACTTCTGGAGAGACCATTTTTGGCGCCGAAGGGGCAAGGCATACTGCTCAATCTCTCAGGCAAAAGGACAGAAGAGGTATAGAAAAAAAACTAGATCAAACTAGATTTTTTGTGTAGCCTTTTATGACGATTTATCCAGAGGTATCGAAAGATAGCCTCTTTTTCTTGTTTAAAACCAATCGTACATAAGGAGATTTTATATGTTGGAATTTTTTACCGCTATTGATAACATTGTTTGGGGAGCTCCCTTACTTGTTTTATTAGTGGGTACTGGAATTTATCTGACAGTTCGTTTGGGGCTTTTACAGGTTACAAGATTACCAAAAGCCTTTAAACTTATCTTTGTTGATGATAAAGGCGAAGGTGACATTTCAAGTTTTGCTGCACTAGCAACTGCTCTGGCTGCAACTGTTGGAACAGGAAATATCGTCGGGGTTGCGACTGCTATTAAATCTGGTGGGCCAGGAGCTCTGTTTTGGATGTGGGTGGCTGCTTTCTTTGGAATGGCAACAAAATATGCTGAGGGACTTTTAGCGATTAAGTTTCGCTCAAAAGATGCTGAAGGTAAAGTGTCTGGAGGACCAATGCACTACATTCTTCTCGGTATGGGACAAAAGTGGAAGCCATTAGCTATCTTCTTTGCAGTTGCAGGCGTATTGGTTGCCTTTTTAGGAATCGGAACTTTCTCTCAAGTAAACTCTATTACCTCATCACTTGAAAATAGCTTTGGATTGTCTCCACAAATTGTTAGTATTGTCATTGCCATTATTGTAGCTATTATCATTTTCGGAGGGATTGAGTCTATCTCTAACGTCTCAACAAAGGTTGTTCCATTTATGGCCATTCTCTATATCGTTGCAACTTTAGCGGTTATCTTTGTCTACAGTGATCAAATCATCCCGTCACTAGAATTAGTTTTCAAAAGTGCTTTTACTAAAAGTGCTGCTATTGGTGGTTTTGCTGGAGCAACTGTTAAAGAAGCAATTCAAAGAGGGATTGCGCGTGGCGTATTTTCAAATGAATCTGGACTTGGTTCAGCTCCTATTGCCGCAGCTGCCGCTAAAACAAATGAACCTGTTGAACAAGGTTTGATCTCTATGACAGGTACCTTTATTGATACCATTATCATCTGTACATTAACTGGTCTTTCCATTCTTGTCACAGGAAAATGGACTATTGAAGGACTTGAGGGAGCTCCTTTGACACAGGCCGCATTTGGAAGTATCTTTGGGACACCAGGTGAACTTGCTATAACAATTTGTTTGGTCCTCTTTGCTTTCACTACAATTTTAGGGTGGAGTTACTATGGAGAGCGTTGTTTCGAGTTTTTATTCGGGGTGAAACACCTCAAAGTTTACCGAATCATCTTCATCACGATGGTTGCGCTTGGAGGTTTTTTAAAACTTGAACTAATCTGGGTTATTGCAGATATCGTCAATGGACTAATGGCTCTACCTAATTTAATTGCACTACTAGTCCTTTCACCCGTTATTATTAAGGAAACAAAAAAATATTTCCATAAAAAATAAGTCACTTCTAGAAAAGCCGATATCTTCTATCTGAGTTTTTAAATTAGATAGAAGATATCGGCTATTTTTAATAAAAGAGGAATTTGACAAGCGCCTTTTATTCGTGTAATATTATAGGTTGGAAATATTTTCATAGCTTTTTCAAAAGCTATCATTTAGAAATAGGATTTTATATTTTAGATATTTTTTCTACCATTGACAGTTTTGTTTGGGGTCCTCCTTTGCTAATTTTATTAGTTGGGACTGGGATCTATCTGACTGTCCGACTTGGTTTACTGCAAGTCTTAAAATTACCAAAAGCATTTCATCTTATTTTTTCAGGTAGCGATGGGGAGGGGGATGTTTCTAGTTTTGCTGCCCTCTGTACAGCTCTAGCAGCTACCGTAGGAACCGGAAATATCGTCGGAGTGGCTACTGCTATTAAATTAGGTGGACCTGGAGCCTTGTTTTGGATGTGGACAGCCGCTTTCTTTGGGATGGCAACTAAATATGCCGAAGGTCTATTAGCTATCAAATATCGGACGACAGATGAAAATGGAGAAATTGCCGGCGGTCCTATGTATTATATCACCATGGGGATGGGGGAAAAATGGAAACCACTGGCTATAGTTTTTGCCATTTTTGGTGTGATGGTAGCCCTTCTTGGATCCGGAACCTTCACACAAGTTAATTCCATCACTGATTCGATCAAAACATCTACTGGAATCTCTCCTCAAATTGTAGGACCTATTTTAGCTATATTAGTTGCTGTCATCATCTTTGGAGGGATTCAAACGATCTCCAATGTATCAACAAAAATTGTACCTTTTATGGCTGTCCTCTATGTTCTTGCAGCCTCTACTATTTTAATTGTAAATGCTGATAAACTAGGAAGCACTCTAGCACTCGTTATCCAATCAGCCTTTACAGGAAAAGCTGCAACTGGGGGCTTCGCAGGCGCAACTGTAATGTTGGCTATTCAATCTGGGATAGCGCGAGGAATTTTTTCAAATGAATCTGGACTTGGTTCAGCTCCCATTGCCGCAGCTGCTGCCAAAACAAACGAACCTGTTGAACAAGGTTTGATTTCTATGACAGGAACTTTCATTGACACTATTATTATTTGTAATTTAACTGGTCTTGCCATTCTTGTTACTGATGGATGGAAAACCAATTTAAACGGCGCTGCTTTGACCCAAGCTGCATTTTCATCGGTCTTTTCTGACTTAGGAGCGCATGCCTTAACAATCAGCCTTGTTTTATTTGCCTTTACTACTATTCTTGGATGGGGCTATTATGGAGAGCGTTGTTTCGAGTTCCTTTTTGGATCAAAATCCATTATTATTTACCGCATTATTTTTGTTACTATGGTAGCACTCGGTGCTTTTCTTAAACTAGAGCTTATTTGGATTATTGCTGACATCGTTAATGGACTAATGGCTATTCCAAACCTCATCGCTCTTCTGGTTCTCTCCCCAATTATCATCAAAGAAACTAAAAAATACTTTGATAAAAATAAATAATAAAATGAATGGCATGATTCTTATGGTTAAGACATGCCTTTTTACACGTCTAAATCTTATCATTTAAAATACCATTTATAAAATGATATAATAAAGTATTGCCATAACATTAAAAGGAGTTATCATGAGTCATAACCCAACAGACAATCTAAAACTTGCAGAACGCGGTGCCATTATTAGTATCACTGCTTATGTTATGCTATCTATAGCTAAACTTACTGTCGGCTATTTTTTACATTCCTCATCACTGGTTGCAGATGGATTCAATAACGTCTCTGACATCATTGGAAACATTGCGATATTGATAGGCCTAAGATTAGCTAGACGTCCAGCAGACTTAGATCATCGCTTTGGTCATTGGAAAATCGAAGATCTCTCTAGTCTCCTGACTTCATTTATCATGTTCGTCGTTGGGTTTCAGGTATTGCTTCAAACTATCCAGATGATTGTTAATAATAGTAAAACCGAGATTGACCCAATAGGGGCTATTGTCGGTATCATATCAGCTGTCATTATGTATCTGATTTACCTTTACAATAAACAATTAGCTAATAAAGCAAAATCGGGTGCGCTATTAGCTGCCGCTAAAGACAACCTATCTGATGCTGTTACCTCTATCGGAACTTCTATTGCTATCATTGCAAGTTCACTTAATTTTCCTATTATTGATAAGATTGTAGCTATTATCATCACCTTTTTTATTCTAAAAACTGCCTATGATATTTTTATAGTTTCTGCTTTTAGTTTATCAGATGGATTTGATGATAGTCATCTAAAAGAATATGAATTAGCTATTCTCCAAATTCCAAAAATTTCTCGTGTTAAATCACAACGAGGAAGAACTTATGGAAGCAATGTTTACCTCGATCTTGTCTTAGAGATGAATCCTGATCTTTCAGTTTATGAAAGTCATGAAATTACAGAAGAAGTTGAAAAACTACTCCGAGAAAAATTTAATATTTACGATATTGATATCCATGTCGAACCATCAAGTATTCCCGAAGATGAAATCTTTGAAAACATTTACAATAAACTTTATAAGTATGAAAAAATTATCCTTTCTCAAATTCCAGATTATACCGAACTCCTTTCTAAAGATATCATTTGGATTGCTAATGACGGACAGTCTTATCAGCTAACTCAACTGGATACAATTTTTACAGCTCAAACTAATGATTTTAGTGAATTTTCAATGGTATCAGTTAGTCAAAAAACAAAACTCATCACCTATACATTAAACGGTGAAAAACACACTTCACTTTGGCGCCGACACGAAAACTGGCAACTTCTTTTTCATCAAATCACTACTTTAAGTGTAACCGCCCAATAACAAAGTATATTGAAAAGGCTCCAAAGTCCTATCGACTCT
>CAMCQB010000052.1 GCA_945876895.1 uncultured Streptococcus sp. | reverse complement strand
ACCTAAACTGCTCAACATAGATATATTCTTACCAGTTATTTGTAATATGATATAAAAATAACTGAGATAGATGATGCTGGTCCATAAATAGTTACCTGAACTAGACACCCATAATACTGACTTTCCAATTTCTGGTAAATTAAACCAGAAAAAAATAAACAATAACAAGTAAGTCAAAGGGTGTATTTTCTCTACTTCTTTTACCTTACTAATTGATAAAGTCAATAATAGGACGATAATATAGGCCAGTGAGTTAAATATATCAAAATAAATTTTATTGAATTGTAACCAAAATTGTACAATAAAGTGTGCAACAAATCTCCCATTCCATAATTTCCAATGGTTAATTTGAGATCTTATAATTGATAAAAAGCCATGTACTCGCTCAGCATCATGCGTTGGTAGATAGCCTTTATAAACGTAATGGTAGACATAATCATCAGATGTCAACAACGTTAAACGATTCAGGTGAAATAGTAAAGCAAAAAATAGTAAACTAAAAATACCAAACCAAATTATAGATGTTTTTGAAGAAATTCTACTTCTCCTATTACTAAATTTATCCAGAACACTGCCCCTTTACTTTATTTTTCTGTAATAAATAAGAGTACCATATAAATACTTCGTCTAATACTTATCCCTCTTCTAAAATCTCCACAAGCTTAGATAATTTCATCGAGTTAGAGCCTTTGAGTAGCAATTGGTCATCTTTCCCTAGACTTTCTTTCACCTGTTTCACCAAGTCTTCAAATTGGTCCTCACCTTCTGTTTTCTTAAAGAAATAGACCTTACCAAGTGGGAACATCTGACTAGCTAGCTGAGCCAAACCTTCAATATCTTGACCATAAAAAATAACGGTATCTAGAACATCAGGCGACAGGCTCAAAATCATCTGATTATGAAGGTCAACCGACTGCTCCCCGAGTTCTTTCATATCTGCTAAAACAGCGATTTTCTTGCCACCTTCATTAGCTGGGATGCTAGAGAAGGTTTCTAAAATCAATCGCATAGCTGTCGGATTAGCGTTATAAACATCACTGAGAATATCAGCACCGTTAGCTGCTTTTTTCCACTCAGTACGATTTCGTGTCAGATTAAGGTTAGCCAAAGCAGACTTGATAGCCTCATCAGATACTCCCAAGGTCTTACCAACATAGCTTGCTACCATGGCATTGGTGGCATTGTACTTGCCCGTTACAGGTAGGAAAATGTCGCCGTCCATAAAGTTTACGGTGAAGGTCAGGCTATCTTTTGACTCGACCAGACTGGTCACCTGCAAATCAGCCTGCTCACCGAAGCGAATAAGTTCTACATGGCTCGGCAAGAGCTTATCCGCAATCGGATCTGCTGGGATCAGAAGCTTACTACCAGCTGTCATTCCGTCCGCAATCTGTAATTTTCCTTTGGCAATCTCTTCTCGTGAACCGAAAAATTCCAGATGGGCTTCGCCAAATAGAGTGATGACAGACAGGCTTGGTTTCGCAATCTCTGATAAGAGATGAATGTCACCTAAGTGGTCTTGTCCCATCTCTAAAACCAGTTTCTCAGTCTCGTCTGGCATATGAAGGACAGTGTAAGGGAGACCAATTTCATTGTTATAGTTTCCTTGTGTTTTGTAGGTCTTGTAAGTGGTTACTAAGATATCATGAATCATATCTTTGGTCGTTGTTTTACCATTTGACCCTGTTACTGCAATGACTTCTACAGCAGTTTTTTCTAGATAATAGGACGCTAATCTTTGTAGCGCAGCCAAGCAATCATCTACTAGAATGTGAGGAACATCAAGGCTAACCTCGGATAGGGTTACTGCGCAGCCATTTTCAAAAGCCACAGGAATAAAGTCATGACCATCACGCGCACCTTTTAAAGGGATAAAGAGATCATTTTCTTCAATCAAACGGCTATCAAACTCAACTTTGTTGAGCTCTTGATTGGGATATAGGTTAACATCATTTTTAGCACCCAAAACTTGGGCTACTTCATACACACTTAATTTCATTTTTTCTCCAAATATATCATAAAAAAGAGCTTTCGCTCTTTTATTATATCATGTTTTAGATCAAATGGCTTTCACGTTTTGTAAACATCTCTTTAGCTAAAATAACTAGCTCCTCAATCAAATCTGGGTAGGCTAAGCCCATATTTTCCCATAAAAGAGGATACATCGACCACTGGGTAAATCCAGGCATGGTATTAAGCTCATTAAGGTAGATAGAGCCGTCTTCTGTCAGGAAGAAATCACAACGTGATAAGCCACAACCTCCAATAGCACGAAAAGCACGGCTAGCATAGTCACGCATCTGAGACATGACCTGAGCATCAATTGCCGCTGGAATGGCCATCGTGATTTTATTGTCAATATACTTGGCTTGGTAGTCGTAAAAGGCTACATCCTTAACCACTTCTCCAGCCTCTGTTGTCTTGACATGGGTATTTCCAAGAAGACCAACTTCAATTTCCCGAGCAGTGACACCTTGTTCGATAAGGATACGACTATCGTATTTTAGAGCTAGGTCAATAGCAGAGCGAAGACTAAGCTCATCATCAGCCTTACTGATACCAACAGAGGATCCCATATTAGCTGGTTTGACAAATATTGGGAAAGATAATTTGTCTAAAGTCTCAGCGATCACTTTTTCCAAATCCTCTCCTTCAATATAAACAGTATAGGCAACTTGAGGTACTCCTGCTGATTCCAGAACACGCTTAGTTGTAATCTTATCCATAGCAACACTCGAAGAAAGGACTGTTGTGCCTACATAAGGCATCTTTAAGACTTCTAAAAAGCCTTGGATAGAGCCATCTTCTCCCATAGGACCATGAAGGACAGGAAAAACAACCGCTCCTTCCTCATAAATATCTGAAGGTTTGATCTTTTGTTCTGCTACGATTGTATCGTTGGTCATGAGCTTTTCATCTTCTGCTGGAGTTGCTGTAAACTCTTGAGTTTTGATGAATTCTCCTTTTTTTGTGATGAAATAAGTCTTGACTGAAAATTTATCATAATTGACTGCACGCATCACACTTTCAGCAGATAAAACTGAAACCTCACGCTCTGCTGAACGCCCTCCATATAATAACACTAACGTTTCTTTAGACATAATATTTCCTTTTCTCTTGGTTATTTAGTAGTGTTTGATAACATCTACTTCCTTATAATTCTGTTCGATTTTCAATTGCTCGAAGTAAGGTTACCTCATCAGCATATTCAATATCGCTTCCAACAGCCAACCCACGCGCTAAACGTGTCACTTTAATGCCAGCTGGTTTGAGGACGCGAGAAATATACATAGATGTTGCTTCACCATCTGCTGTCGCATTTGTAGCAATGATAACCTCACTAACTTGACTATCCATCAAGCGGGTAATTAAGCTTTTTAAGTTGATATCATCTGGACTAATGCCATTCATTGGAGAAATTAGACCATGTAAAACATGATAAAGTCCATGATACTCTTGGATTTTCTCCATAGCTGAAACGTCCTTACTCTCTTCTACAACTAAGATAGTCGAGCGATCACGTGTTTCATCTGTACAAATACTGCAAGGATCATCGTCTGTTAGATTACCACAAGTCGAGCAATAGGTCAATTCCCGCTTAGCAGCTAATAAATTTTTAGCAAAGGTATTAACCTCTTCATCAGACATGGCAATGGTATAAAAAGCAAGGCGTGTTGCCGTTTTTATTCCGATACCAGGTAACTTTGTAAAACTATCAATAAGTTTTGCAATAGGTGTTGGATATAACACAAGAACTCCTTTCTAATTCATGGGATACATTGAGTGATAGAGGTTGATGATGTCACGAATAACATATTCACTAACATCTCCTCTTAAGTCTGTTTCATGAGGCAGAACAACTGCCACGGCAATTTTAGGTTGATCACTTGGCGCATAAGCTACTTGGTTTAAGTTAGAAGTGTAAATCGAGTTACCATCAGCCGTTTTGACATAGGCTTCAGCTGTCCCTGTTTTAGCTGAAATCGAAACAGCTGCACCATTTCCAATCTTTGTTCCTGTCGTATAGCTGCCACTACCATTGGCAACTTGATAAAATCCTTGTTGGATCAAGCTCATTTCCTCTGAGGAAATATTGACTGTCCCTAATTTCTGACCTTCTACTGTTTGGCTCAAATCACCAATGCCATCTTCTTTATTTGGTGTATAAATTCCATCTACAATATGCGGTGCAATTCGCGTTCCACCATTAGCTATGGTGGCAACATACTGAGCTAATTGGAGTGTGGTATAGTTATCATATTGCCCAAAACTCTCTGTCAAAACATTACCTGCCACAAACTCTGTTGGCAAAATCCCCACAGACTCACCTGGAAGGTCGATACCTGTTTTGACCCCCAAACCAAACTGTGCATAAGTGGCACGTAATTTTTCCATAGCCTCTTTATATTGATCTGTTGCTAGAGATAGACCTGTATGGTATTCCATGCCCATTAAACGTAAGGCAATCTGAACCATATAAGGATTGGAAGAATATTCTAGTGCTTGTGTTGCCGTGACAGGGAGGGACCCTGAAGTAAACCATGAATTAATCGTATTTGAATCACCTGAAAAGACAATCGGTTGGTCATAAAGTGTCTCATTCCCTGATAGTACACCGTTTTCCCATCCTGCAGCAAGTGTGGCACCTTTAACAACTGACCCTGGGGTAAAAACTTGGGTAATATTTCCCAAAGAGTTTTTCGATAACTCACCTGTTTCAAGATCATGGCTAATCCCACCAAGAGCTAAGACTGCTCCAGTATTAGGATCTAACGCTGTGGCATATATACCTTCTGAGTAGACTGTTCCGCCATTTTCTAATTCTTGTTTAAAATATTTTTCAAGAATATCTTCTACACCTTCTTGAAATTTAAGATCAATGGTTAATTTCAAATTCTGCCCCTTGGTGCCTTTTGAAACTTCCTTTGTTTCCTTAACGGATCCATCTTTATCTAGGGTAATTTCTTGAAGCGTCGGATTTCCTTGAAGAACGTCTTCATACTGCTTTTCTAAATAAGACGTTCCTACACGATCATTTAACGAATAACCTTTTTTTAAGTAAGTATCAACTTCTTCTGCAGGAAGCCCTGTTTTTTCACTAGAGACGGTTCCAATAACTGAGCTGAGAGAGTTACTGGCTGTTTTTCTAGTCCAATCTGTTCTGACAGAAATACCTGATAATTCTTTACTTTTAGCTGTGATAACCGCAATTTGCTGATCATTTAGCTCGCCAGTTGTCAGACTAACCGTGTTAAAGGCTTGCGCAGCATTCATTTGGCTAAAAATAGCAATGATTTTTAGCTCATCCTCAGAATAATTGATGTCATCCTTAGAAACCGCATCAACTGCATTTTTATAAACCGTTGCTTCCGACAGGGTGTTCCCGAAATTGTCATATTTTTTATCATCAGGTAAGGACTCTACAACCTTACGATAAGTTGAGGTGTCTGCCAAGTAATAATCTTTTTTTTCTCGTGTCGTCACCTCAGTCTCTGTCAAGGTTACCAACTTTGACAGTGCTGTGGCAATTTCTTTAATCTCCTGTGCTGTAATGGTATTGCTTCGCGTAAAGGCTACCACTTCTTTGGCTTCATTTGCAACCAATAAGCTCCCTGTAGCATCATAAATTTCACCCCTTGGCGTTGCATTTCTAACCTTATAAACTGTGGAAGTTGTTAGTTTTTCTGTATAAAAGTCTTGATTAACAACTTGCATATAGGCTAGTCGAAAAAGCAAAATAACAAACAAAAGGACAATAATCATAAAAAGAAGGTGGAGCCTCTGAGCCACCTTATTCATCTTAAATTGCCGCCCAAAATTTGGACGCTTAAACCCTACCATACTTTCCCTCACTTTACAAAACTTGTTGAATTCTATTTTAGCATATTTTAAACCATTTGTTCTTAAAATAAGAGACAGATAAAAAGAAAAATACCCTTAGGCAAGCTAAGGATATTCTCTTCAGGATTATTTTCCTAGATAGTATTCTGCAGTAACGTTTAATTTTTCGTCAAATTCAAATACAAGTGGTGGGAAGTTAGGGATTTCAACATCCATAATTTCATCATCAGACAATTGTTTGATGTGTTTTACAAGGGCACGGATTGAGTTACCATGTGCACCAACGAAAACATTTTTACCATCTTTAAGAGCTGGAGCAATTTTATCTTCCCAGAATGGAAGGGCACGCTCAAGCGTTACTTTCAAGTTTTCTGCATCTGGAATAACAGAGTCATCAAGGTGTGCATAACGACGGTCAGTGTGTGCTGAGTGTGCATCGTCTTTAGCCATAAGTGGTGGCAATGTATCGTATGAACGACGCCAGATGTGAACTTGCTCATCACCAAATTCAGCAGCTGCTTCAGCTTTATCTTTACCAGTCAAACCACCGTAGTGACGTTCGTTTAAGCGCCATGATTTTTCAACTGGTACCCAAAGTTGATCAGAATACTCAAGAGCAAGGTTAGTTGTTTTGATAGCACGTTTCAATACAGATGTGAAAGCAAGGTCAAACTCGATTCCAGCTTCCTTAATCAAAGCACCAGCATCTTTAGCTTGTTGTGTTCCTTTTTCTGAAAGATCAACATCAGCCCAACCAGTGAAAAGGTTAGCTTTGTTCCATTCTGACTCACCGTGGCGAGCGAAAACCAATTTTACCATTAGTTGTGTCTCCTTTTTATTTAGGCTTTACGCCATTTACTCTTTCCATTTTACAAAAAAAATAAGAAAAAATCTAGTCAAATCCTTAATTTTCTTGAAAAGCCTCAGTGCCCACTTGTCACTTTTAAACCAATGATACCAATTACTAATAAAGCTAAAAATAGATAAGAGAGAGGTGATAAGCGGTCTCCCAAAAAGACAAGGCCAACTATGATCGTCCCAATAGCGCCAATCCCCGTCCAGATAGGATAGGCTAAGCCCATAGGTAAATCTCGTAAAGCTTTTGAGAGCAGATAAAAGCTCAAAAGCATACCCAGTAAAGTTATCAAACTGTAACCAATTTTGGTAAAACCATCACTCAATTTCATAGTTGTTGCCCAAACGACTTCCAATAAACCTGCAAAGGTCAAATAAAACCACGTCATCTTTTTCCTCCTAAACTATAAAAGGATAACCAGACTACTTCTTTATCTCGTTAGAGATATCCCTACAAAATAGCCTCGTTATCCTAGTCCACCTTCCGGGGAAGATGGGGAATGTATTCTCAATAAGAATGTTTATTTTAACTCAGACAGATTGTCAAGCTTCTTCACAGACAAAAAACTCAAATTAAATATAGGATTGAATTTACATGATAAGCGTGTTAAAATAGAGAAAATTTGTCCTTTTGGAGGTTTCTATGGTTTCAACGCAAACAACTATTGCAGGTTTTACTTTTACCAATTGCTTGATGAATGCTGCTGGGGTCTACTGCATGACCAAAGAAGAGCTTGAAGCAGTTGAACAGTCAGCTGCTGGATCTTTCGTCACCAAGACAGGTACTTTGGCTGCTCGTCAAGGTAATCCTGAACCCCGCTATGTTGACACAGAGCTAGGTTCTATCAACTCGATGGGATTACCTAACCTTGGAGTTGACTATTATCTAGATTATGTTACTGAATTACAAAACAAAGAAAATACCAAACCTCACTTCCTTTCTCTAGTAGGAATGTCACCAGATGAAACACACACTATCTTAAAAAAAGTCATGGATAGTGACTATAATGGTTTAGTAGAGCTTAATCTGTCTTGCCCTAATGTTCCTGGAAAACCACAGATTGCCTATGACTTTGAAACAACAGATCAGATTTTGAGTGAAGTCTTTCGTTATTACACTAAACCACTAGGTATTAAGCTACCTCCATATTTTGATATTGTTCATTTTGATCAGGCTGCTGATATTTTTAACCAATACCCACTAGCTTTCGTCAACTGTGTCAATTCCGTCGGAAATGGTCTAGTTATCCAAGATGAGACAGTGGTTATTAAGCCTAAAAATGGTTTTGGCGGTATCGGTGGCGATTATATTAAACCTACAGCTCTAGCTAATGTTCATGCCTTTTACCAACGCCTTAAGCCAGAAATCAAAATTATTGGAACAGGGGGTGTCAAAACAGGACGTGATGCTTTTGAACATATCCTTTGTGGTGCAAGCATGGTTCAAATCGGAACTGCCCTCCATCAAGAAGGACCTGAAATTTTTGAACGCATTACCAATGAATTAAAAGACATCATGACAGAAAAAGGCTATCAAAGCTTAGATGACTTCCGTGGAAAATTAAACTATATCAACTAAAAAGAGAAGATGGCTTAACTAGCTATCTTCTCTTTTTTCTATTTCTACGATTACTTTCTTAGCAAAGTTCTAACTCCGACTATTTTTTAAGCTCACCATCATTTACTGGATCACCTTCTTGCTCTGGTAGAAAAGGATTTTTTTTGGTTTTAAAATACAAAAATACAAAAAGGGGGAGTTTAACCAAGAGGGTGAAGACAATCAGGGTAAGTGCAATTTTTTGGACAAGTGTCATTAGGATTCTCTTTCATGCATGTTTTTCCTTTATTATAGCTTTTTTCAAACTTTTGGTCAAAAGCTAGGAGGCGAAGACCATTTAAAATAACTAAAATTGTAGAACCTTCATGACCAACCACTCCCAGTGGAAGATTAATAACTTGAACAACATTAGCAGCAATTAAACTAATGATAATGGCTAAAGCAAAAATAATATTTTCTAATACAATATGCTTCATCTTCTGAGATAAAGAAATCGCAAATGGAATACGAGTGAGATCCTCTAATAAGACCACATCAGCACTTTCAATAGCGATGTCAGTTCCTGATCCGACTGCAAAACTAACATCTGCTGTGACAAGGGCAGGCGCATCATTGATACCATCTCCCACCATAGCAACAGAGCCATATTTTTTTTGCAACTCTTTAATACGATCCGATTTATCCTGTGGCATACAGTTTGCCACAACATCATCAAGACACAATTCTGTTGCAATATGGCGGGCTGTCTTTTCCTGATCTCCTGTTAGCATAATGGTTTTAATTCCCATATTTTGCAGAGCTTTTACCGCTACTAGACTGTCTGGTTTTAATTGATCTTCCAGCGCCATAATTCCCATTAACTCTTGATTCGCTGATACATAGACCAAGGTTTTTCCTTCATTTTCCCAAGTATCAATTAAAGCTTTTTCTCGATCACTTATTTTTTTTATCTCTGCATCTAAAACAAAGCCTTTTTTTCCAATTTTCCAACGCTTTTGAGCAAATGTTGCTACTAAACCTTGACCTGTTAAATCCTCCAGATTCTCTAGTGTTAAGCTAGGACTTGTTTTGGTAAATTCTACTAAAGCTGTTGCGATTGGATGGGTTGAGGTTTTTTCGGCTGCGGCTACAATTTGTCGAACCAAGCTCTCTTCTTGTGTAAAATAAGCATCAACAACTTCTGGGTGTCCTTGTGTTAAGGTACCTGTCTTGTCCATCACAATAGCTTTGACATCACCCAACTTATCCATAATGTCGCCACCTTTAACAATCATTCCCTTTTTAGCTGCTCGAGAAATTGCGGACAGAGTGGCTGGAGTTGAACTTGCAATTAAAGCACAAGGTGAAGCCACCGTTAGAAGAATCATCCCTCTATAAAAAGCATCTTTCCAATCCCAACCCAGTATTAAAGCTGTAAAGAGGATGAAGCTCGGCACTAAAATAAGAACAGCTTTAACATAATGATCCTCGAGATTTTCAATAAAAGTAGCTGTCTTACTTTTTGACTTCTGTGCTGTCTCTACCATACTGATAATCTTATCAAAAAGGGTATCTCCATTTTCAACCGTAACAGCCATTTCAATACTAGAGCCTTGATTTAAAGTTCCTCCAATAAGAAAATCTCCTTCTTCTTTTCTTGCAGGAATTGGCTCACCTGTCACCATAGCCTCATCAAAATAAGATAAGCCAGATAAAAGCACCCCATCAATTGGAACAGCTTCACCTTTTCTAACCTGAATGTGATCACCCACCTTAAGGTCTGCTGTTAATACTTCTTTAATATCTCCATTGTCATCCATTAACCGTGCTGTATCAGGAGTGAGATTCATCAAACTAGAAATAGCGTTTTTACTTTTTTCCATTGCTAATTCTTCTAGTGTTGAAGATAAGGAGAAAATAAAAATCAGTAAAGAGCCTTCCATCCAGTAACCAATTAGACCTGCCCCAACTGCAGCTAAAATCATCAAAACATCTACCGATAAGTGTCTGTCATAAACCAACTCCTCTATCCCTTCTTTAGCCGAAGCATAACCTCCAACTAAAAATGCTAGAACAAAACAGACTGTCGCAAATTCTGCTCCGATAAAAGCTTGAGAACTAAATCCCATTACAATGAGAAGTAAACAACTAAGGGTTTGTAATACTCCTGAATATTTTTTTACTTTATCAAACATTACCAACACCTCTTTATTTAGAATCATTATTATTTATACTTTAATTATAATCATTCTAAATAAATAAGTCAAGATTATTTAGAATAATTCTAAATAAAATAAAAAAACCAAGACTACTTCTCGGTTTTTTCTTTGGCAAGGCAGTCTGGACAAATCCCGTAAGTCGTTAGCTGGGCTTTTGTAATAGCATAACCTGTTTGCTCTGCTGCTTCTTGTTTTATGAGAGGGATATCAACATCCATGAAATCTGTGATATTACCACAACGCTCACAAACAACATGAAGATGTTGGTGTCCCATAAAATCAAAATAAGTCGTATTATCATTACTTAACTTAATTTCAGTGACAAAGCCCTCTTCAATAAGAACTTTAAGATTATTATACACCGTTGCTAAACTCATACTTGGGTGCTCTGGCAATAAATCTTTATAAATTTGCTCAGCACTTGGATGATGATGAGCAGCAATAAGATAAGTAATAATCGCTTTTCGTGTCTCTGTGATACGAATACGCTTTTCTTTCAGATGACTGATCACATGGTCAAAATCATCTTGACTGCCTTGGTGAAGATGTGAATGAAGCGCCATCCTTTTTTCTCCTTTTCTTAGGGCTACTGACATTATACACTATTTTTAGAAAACTTTCTATTTCCTTGTTTGAAAAATATCAATAAAATCTAACCTCGCATCACTAAGAAACTCAAGGCAAATGTAGCTGAAATCATGGAAAACTACTACAGTTTTGCCCCTTATTTGCCCCTTAAACAAGAAAAAAGCCTACTGCACAACGTAGAAACGTTTATACAATGGGCTTTTCACGTTCAATTATTTTACAGCGTCTTTAAGGGCTTTACCTGCTTTGAAAGCTGGTACTTTAGAAGCTGCGATTTCGATTTCTTTACCAGTTTGTGGGTTGCGACCTTTACGAGCTGCACGTTCACGAACTTCAAAGTTACCAAAACCGAT
>CAMCQB010000051.1 GCA_945876895.1 uncultured Streptococcus sp. | reverse complement strand
TTTGTGGTGAAGATACGTTAGTTTGAACTTTTTTGTGGCTGTTGTAACCAACGTTCAAGGCTGGTGATTTAGATTTTTCTACTTTAGATTTACGTGGTTTACGAACCAACTGGTTAATTGTAGGCATCTACATTTCTCCTGTAAAATTTTTATTTTTGGTTGACATGGCACGTGGTGACCGCCCATATCTGTGTGTACTTTTGCAACAATTGTCAGCACGTCTCTGTACACTTTTGAGAGACCAAAAGTAAAAAGTACCGTTAAATATAATAACATATATCCTCATTCATGTCAATTCTTTTTTCTAAAAAATAGATTTAAGGAAGAAATCAATGGATGACTGCAGGCCTAGCAAGTATACTCGAATAAATAAAAAACTTCAAAAGCTAGACTTATCCTAACTTTTGAAGTTCATAGGCAGAAAAAGATTCTATCTCACCTTATCTCTCATCTTTTTTACGTTTATAACTAGCTAAGGCTGCAGCACTTAACATACCAAATCCAAGAAGACTAGCAGAACCATAAGTTGCCTCTCCTGTTGTCGGAAGTGTGTTATTTGTCTTATCCAAGGCTTTTGTCCCATTAGATACCGCAGAATTAGACATTACTACGCTTGGTGAAGCAGGACGTTTCTGTGCTGTCTGTGACAAGACGTTACGACTAGCCTTCTCAACACGATTTTTCTGCTCTAACTGAGCCACTTGTTCACTTACTGGGATATTGACTTGTTCGTTCGACACTGTATCAACAGGTTTGAGACCTGTCGTATTAACAGGCTTCTGAGGAAGAACAACTTCTGTAATCACTCCGTCTTGCTCTGTCGGAATCACAGACTCTTGTTTCGCTAATTGCTCTTTTTGTAGTGCTAGCAAGACTTTTTGAGCAGCTACTAACGTAGCTTGTTTCGCTTCAAGTTGTGTATTGGCTTCTTTTAGTTGATTCGCTAAGGTTTCTTGTTCTTCAATTGCTAAAGCCAATTGAGATGTCAGAGTCTCTAACGTTTCAATAGCTGCCGCTAATTGTTCTTGACTCTCTGATAATAAGTTTTCATTTTGATACTTCGCTAATAACTCTTTGGTTGCAGCTAACTCTTCACTTAAAGTATTCACTTTGTAATCAGCTGCACCTTTTGCCACAATCAAATCTCCTAGTTCAGATTTAACCGTATCAAAATTATTTTGAGCCGTTACTACAACAGCTTGTAATTCTGCTAGGCGTTTCTCTTCTAGTTCTAGAGCAGCTTGATTAGCCGCTACAGACTGAGTAGCTGTAGTTAGCTGAGTAGTTAAAGTTGATAAAGTCGCTTTTTCGCTAGATAATTGAGCGGATAGAGTGTCAACTTTATTTTGCGCAGCCACTACCGTTGAGTAGGTTGAAATATTGGATTGTTTAGATTGTAAGTCTGAAATTTTAGCTTTAAGATTACTGATTTCTTGACGAACCTGAGAAACCTTAGTTTCATCAACAGTTGATTTTGTTGCCACAATTGGTGTTCGAGAGAAACCTGATGATTGAATCTCACTTTCTTTAACAACTAGATAATGTTGTGTAAAGGCAGTAGAAACACCTGTTGCACCCAAACCATTAATTCCTACACCAATATAGGCTGCCTCTCCACTATCACCTTTCAAGAAGGTACGAGTGTGACCAAAGTTTGAGCTAGCATCTGTAAAGAGCATGTAAATCAATTGATAATAGATCTTACTCTTTAGAGCATCTACCGTTGTCGTATGACTAGACAACCAAGTTGTTCCCATATTTTCATACCAAGAAGCGGTTAAACCTGCTTTACTTGCTTCTTGATTTAAAATGGTAGTATCATGAGCGCCATTTTCATATTGAATACGAGAATGCTTGCTAACATAGGCTGCAGAAACACTTTCAGCAAATGCCATCGAGGACTCTGTAATGGTTAAAGGTGATAAATTAAATGCTGCGCGTACGGGATTGAGTAACTCAACAACAAATTGAGTCAATTCAACTTGAACTTCGTGGCTGATGTTATTGACATCAACTAAGCGTGTTGTGTCCCCTGCAATGGTCTTATAAGCTGTACTAGAGCCAACAAAACCATCACCCACAACACCATTTGCAGCTGCCGCCGCCTTACCAGTTTGAATCAATTCATTCTTAGCAGCAGCAGAGATGGAACTATAATTGCGAATATTGGAAAGCTGTGTAGCATAGTTAGCAGGCACTACTAGAGTATTTCCACCTGTAACAGACTTCACTTCTGTTGTAGCAGTTTGAAGTTGACTCAGCTCTGCTTCTTTTACTGACAACTCTGTCTTAGCTTGCGTCAATTCTGTTGAAATTGCTGTTGAAGCGGTTGCCTTTGCGGCTTCAAGTTCTTTATCAGCAGTTGCAACTTCTTTTTCAAGACCCGCTACCTTAGCCTCACTACTTGCCTTTTCTTCAGTTAATTTCTCAGGAGATTGGACAGACTCTGACAAACTTGCAATTGTTTTCTCACTTTCACTAACGGCATTCTTAGATTCCTGTAATGCAGTGTTAGCAGCAGCAACCTCAGCCTCTTTTTCTTGTACAGCTTGACCTGCTACCTCTGAAGCTGTAGTGGCTGTTTCTAACTCAGAAGTAATTGCTTCGATTTCATCTTGAGTTTCAGAGATAACTTCAGGACTAGATTCTGAAGCGATAATTTCTGCCTCTGCTACGGCACTTTCTGCTGTTGTCACAGCTGTCTCTGCTGCAGCCACTTGCTCAGTCAAGTCTGCTACTACCGCATCTTGCTCGGTGGCAGCTTGAGTAGCTTGCTGTGCCGCATCACTAGCTGTCGCCACTTCTTTTTCAGCATCAGCAACTGCTGCAGTAGCCTCTTCGATGGTTGGAGTTGACTGTGTTGTTGTCTCCTCTGTAGTTGTTGTCACTTGAGTGGCTGATTCTACATCCTCGGCGTGAACAGTCTGGTTAAGTCCACTTGCACCTAGAACAGCAAGTGTTGCAGAAGTCGTTGCCAAAGTCGCTGTTAATTTATTCGTTTTTTTATTATCAATTGATTGATTTTCTATGTTCATTTTTAATACCTCATTATATCTATAAACAATTAGAATTTTATCATAAAAAAGAGAGAGGGACAATCCTATCTCTTTTACAAAATTGTTACAGTTCAAATAAATTCCCTAATTCAACACGAATAAATTTATTTTTTGTATCTAATTCAGCCACACTAAGAAGAGATTTATAGTCCACCAAATCCTTTTCTTCCTGCCGGTTTTCTGCAAATACCGCAACACCGACTAAGTGGCTATCAAATTCAGATAATAGACTGACCATTCCTGTAATCGTCCCGCCACCTTTTAAGAAATCATCTACAATCAAGACATTACTGTTAGGTTTTAGACTGCGTTTTGATAAAAACATCTTCTCAATGCGGTCACTCGAACCACTAGCATAGTTCACACTGACGGTCGATCCCTCCGTTATTTTTAAATCGCGACGAACAATAACAAATGGTACATTTAAAACATTTGCTACCGCATTAGCTAAAGGGACACCCTTGGTAGCTACGGTCATCACTGCATCTATCTTCTTTTCTTTAAAATGTGAAGCAATGATCCGCCCTACTTGATTAAGAATATGTGGTGTACTTAATAAATCTGATAAGTAAATGTAGCCTCCAGGTAAGATACGATCACTTTCAGATAGGCGATCACGTAAATCTGAAGCGACTTGGTATGCCTCTTCTTTAGAAATAGTAGGTGTAAAAATAACTCCTCCGCTAGCTCCTGTCACTGTTTCAATTTCGCCAATATGAGCTTCTTCAAAGGCTTTTTTAATAATAGAGATATCTTCTGAGATGGATGACTTGGCTGTTTCATATTTTTCAGCAAATACATTTAAGCTTGTTAATTGATAAGGATGATTGATGAGGTAGTTAGAGATGACCACCATACGCTCACTTCTTCTTAATTTCATACAGTTCTCCAGAAATTTATTTTCTGCTATTATATCATAATATAAGTAAAAAACGAACATTAAGTCACCTCATGTTCGTTTTTCTTGGTTTTTTACTGATGATATTTTGGTTTGTAGAAGGAACGATTGTCCAAAGCAAAGACACGATTCGTCATTTCTCCCTCGGATACACGACTAAGTGCTGTCTGCATCATCATCATTTCCGCATCAATATTATCAATCATATGAAGAATCTCAGCCTCCATAATCATAGGACGTACTGGGCTACCATATTCCAGCTGTCCATGGTGGCTTAAAATCAGATGGCGAAGCACAATAACTTCTTCTTTATCATCAGGGATATCTAGCTCTGTGATAACTTTGGTAATTTCCTCATTGATTAAGGAAATATGGCCAATCAGGTTACCGCGTACAGTATATTCTGTATTTTCTGGCCCAGTCAACTCAATCACCTTGGCTAAGTCATGCAACATAATGCCTGCAAATAATAAGCTCTTATTGAGGTCTGGATAAATGTCTCCAATCGCATCTGCCAAACGCACCATCGTAGCAGTGTGGTAAGATAAGCCATTTTCAAAAGCATGATGGTTTGTTTTAGCTGCTGGATAGGTGTAAAACTCCTTTCCAAACTTACGATAAAGCGCACGCACAATCCGTTGCCAAGTGGCATTTTCAATCTTAAAAATCATCTGATCAAGATATTCTTTAATATCATCAAGGTTAACAGGTGATTTTTCTTTAAAATCTTTAGGATCGGAAGGTTCTCCCTCATGAACCTGTCTCAAGGTGATTTGGTTCACTTGAGGCATCCCATTATAGACCTCTCGTCGGCCCTTCATAAAGATAACTTTACCTGCTATAAATTTTTCCACATTGTGAGCTTGTGCGTCCCATAGGTTTCCATTGATTTCTCCTGTATCATCTTGAAAGGTAAACGCAATATAATCCTTACCTGCTCTAGTTTTTCGTACTTCCGCCGACTTAATAAGGTAATAGCCTTCAAAAAGTTGGTCTTTTTTCATCTGGTTAATTTTCATGGTTTTCCTCAATTTCTAGATTTGGTAAGAAAGAATCATCTTGCTCCACTTGCTCAAGACGATCTAGGCTACGTAATATGGCCTTGGTTCGTGTCGATAAAAGACTATCGATATTTTGACTCGCACGGTTTAATTGGGTCTGCGTTTTCGTTAGAAGACCTTCAAATTTACCAAACTCGGTTTTAATCTGACCTAGAGCACGTCCAATATCATTAGCTGAACGCTGCAAACTCAAGGTCTTAAAGCCAACAGACAAGGAATTTAATAAAGCTGATAAGGTGGACGGACCTGCAATCACGATACGGTCATCCCGACGCAAACTATCAAAGAAAGCAGGATGTCTGACGACCTCCGCATATAGTCCTTCTGTCGGTAAAAACATAATTCCAAAATTGGTTGTTTCAGGAGGATTAAGGTATTTTTTATTGATGTCCTTAGCAAAACGTTTGATAGCCGCCAAAAGCATTTTTCGGTGCAGCTCGATTTCTTCCTTTTGACCTCTTTCATAGGCATCTTCTAAGCGATAATAATCCTCTAAAGGAAATTTTGAATCAATCGGCAAATATATGGTCTGCCCTTGGCTTTGTCCTGGAAGTTTGATGGCATATTCTACACGCTCTCTAGAGCCTGAAACAGTTGGGACTTCCACTTCGTACTGACTAGGACTCATAATATCTTCAATGATTTGTCCTAATTGTAATTCCCCCAAAATCCCTCTGGTTTTGGTATTGGACAGAACCTTATTTAAAGTCCCCACATCACGCGCCACCGTCTTCATCTCACCCAGACCTTGATTGACACTTTCTAATTGCTGAGAAACCGTTGCAAAGGAAGCTTGTAAACGGCTGTGCAATGTTTTATCCAGCTTTTCCTCTACAGTCACCCGCATCTCTTCCAAACGCTTTTCATTAGAGTCTTGCATCAATCTGACTGCGTCGGTCAACTGTTTGGTCATCATTTCCAAGCGTTGATCTGAGCGATCACGATGCTCCGTTAAGTGTTGCCCTAAGGTTTCTCGAATAGACAATAGCTGTTGATAAAGATCCCTTTGTAATTCCTGTAGTTGCTTACTTTGCTCAAGAAGCAAATTTTTATTGGCGACTTCTAACTGGTAAGACAGTTGATCGGATAAGCGATCCGCTTCTTCTTCTTGAAATTGTACTTGTCTTCGTTGGTCATCTGCTTGCTTCCAAATCAAATATAGCAAAAGGATTACTATGATGATCAAAATCAGATATAACATGCTACCTCCTATCTCTACTCCTTATCACTACAACATAGTCATCTTCTACGGTCACTTTTATGGGATCATCTAAAAATTCATTACTGGTATAAATCTTCTTCTTAAAATAATTCGAAGAAACTAAGGGGTATTTGGCACCTAAAATCTCCAAAGTCCCCTCACCACTTGTCATAAAGGCAACATAGGGTAGCTGTGGCTCTGGCATAATCAGATGACTCCCTTTAGGATAGTAACTGATATGATTTTGCTGATCTCTTAAAAAAAGCTGACGCATAAAGGGGGAAAGTTCAGGATCGCTAGGCATAAAGAGATTAGACAAAGCATGGTCCAAGCGTCCACCAAAGGCACCAAAAACTGTTACACATGCTTCTGGATACTGACGAAAGACCTCTTTTAAGGCCAACTCTGTATCTGTATCATTTTTTTCAGGCTGGGCTTGACAGACTCTTTGAGCTTTTTTGACAATCAAGGCTTTTTCTGAGGTTGATACGGAATCAAAATCTCCCACAGCCAAATCAAGTGGCAGTCCCTTATCTAAGAGATATAGACAAGCTCGGTCCACCCCTACAATATAATCAAAATCAAAACAAGCTCCTGTGATGTCACCAGAGGCAAAAACAGCAACCGTTTTAGGCCTCAATTGCTTTTTTGAGTGTTGCCACACGTTCATTCAAATCTCCATTAAAGGCATAAGAACCTGCTACAAAGACGTTCGCTCCCGCATCTTTTGTTGCTTTGATGCTCTTATCATCAATCCCACCATCCACTTCAATATCAAAGTCTAAACCTTTTTCTTGACGCAGTTGGGCAACTCTTTTAATCTTTTCGACCATCTCAGGAATAAAGGCTTGCCCTCCAAATCCTGGGTTAACTGTCATAATCAAAACCTGATCAACCAAATCCAGAACAGGTATCAAAGCCTCAACAGGAGTTCCTGGGTTAATCACGACACCTGCTTGCATCCCACAAGACTTAATCTTTTGAAGCGCACCATGAATATGGGTGGTTGCTTCCACATGAATGGTCATAATATCAGCACCTGCTTGAGCAAATTCATCCACATAACGCTCAGGATCTACTACCATCAAATGACAATCAAAAATCAACTTACTATGTTTACGCATGGCAGCGACCACACCTGCACCAAAGCTGATATTTGGTACAAATTGACCATCCATAATGTCAATATGAACATATTCGGCACCACTTGCTTCAACACGCTTCAACTCTGTCGCAAAATTAGCATAATCTGCTGCTAAAATAGATGGGGCAATCTTAAATTGTGACATAATAACCTACTTTCTTTTAACTGTTTTCTTGTATGTTTCACGACGATTTTCAATTTCACTGAGTAGTTGTAAGTAATTTTCATAGCGTCCTTGAAAAATCTCTCCCTGCTCAAGCGCCTGCTTGACTGCACAATTAGGCTCATGGGTATGGGTACACGATCTGAACTTACATTGTGGGGTTAGACGCGCTAGTTCTCTAAAGGCCTGATTTAAGTCCTCACTCTTTGTGACTTCATAGTCTAAGGAAGAAAAACCTGGGGTGTCTGCAATTTTCCCCCCATGAACAGTGTATAAACTCACTGCTCGCGTCGTGTGACGGCCACGTCCAAGACTATCTGAAATCTCACCTGTCTCTAAAGCTAACTCTGGGGCAATTTTATTTAGCAAGGTTGATTTCCCAACCCCTGTTTGTCCCATAAAAACCGTTACACGATTTTTTAATAATGGCAAGAGCTCCTCTAAGTTGTAACACACCTCATAACCAATCTCTTGGTAAACACGGCGCAACTGGTCCAGATCTGCTTGATCCTCCAATAAATCAAGTTTTGAAACATAAATAATCGGCTCAATCCGCTTATGCTCCAAAAGCACCAAAAAACGATCTAAAAGATTCGCATTAAAATCAGGCTCCTTAGCCGACATGATGACCACCGCTTGATCAATATTCACAATTGGTGGTCTCACTAAGCTATTTTGACGCTCTTCAATCGCTAATACATAGCCTTCTGAATGGTCTTCTGCTGAAAACTCAACCCAATCCCCCACATAAGGTGTCTGACCTTTTTTTCTAAAATTGCCACGCGCTCTAGTCTGATAAACGTGACCGTCCGCTTCAACGTAATAAAATCCTGCTAGGGATTTGATAATTCTTCCTCGCAAATGAACTCCTTAATACTTAATATCCCTATTATATCAAAAAAAGAAAAAGGACAAAACCCAGATAGGCTTGCCTTTCTTATTTCTTTATAGTCCTGCTTCTTTCAAAGCATCTGATAATCTCGCAAAATCCGCAAGTGATAAGGCTTCACCACGTAAATTTGCAGTTAGCTCTGCTTTTTCCAAGGCAAGTTCTAACTTAGCTTTAACCTCATCAGACTTTCCAAAAGCATTGGTCAAGTTGTTCCAGAGGGTCTTACGACGGTGAACAAAGCTGGCTTTAGCAACCTTGAAAAAGAAGTCCTCATCTTGCACCGCTACCGCAGGGGTAGCAAGGCGTGTCATTTTTAAAATCGCGGAATCCACGTTTGGCGCTGGCACAAAGACCGTCCGAGGCACGATGAAGGCCACCTTGGCTGTCATGTAGTACTGAACAGCAATAGACAAGCTCCCATAGGCTTTGGTGTTTGGCTCAGCAGAAATGCGGTCAGCTACCTCACGCTGCATCATGACCACAAACTCGCTGAAGGGAATCTTGCTTTCAATCAAGTGCATGAGGATAGGGGTGGTGATGTAGTAAGGAAGGTTGGCTACAACCTTGATCGGTAGATCAGGATTCTTAAAGTTCTTGATTTGCGTTTGCAAATCAGTCTTCAAGATGTCTTGATTCACCACGGTGACATTATCAAAACGACCCAAGGTGTCCGCCAAAATCGGAATCAGGCGGTCATCAATCTCAAAAGCCATAACCTCGGCAGCATTTTCTGCTAAAAACTCAGTCAAGGCTCCGATTCCAGGCCCAATCTCAATAACATTGACATTCTGGTCAATCTCTGCCGTATCCACAATCTTCTGTAAAATATTAGTATCAGTCAAAAAGTTTTGACCGAAGGATTTCTTAAAGGTAAACCCGTGGCGCTCAAGGACGGCGCGCGTAACGTTTTTGTCTGCAATTCTCATTTATTTTTCTTCCTATTTTCAAACTCTGCTAATAGACGTTTTTTCAACTTTTCTAACTCTTGTCCCTTCACACACTTTTCATCTGCATACATTTTATCAAACGGCAACCACCAAACTGGCCCTTTACCATTACGACCGTAATCGCCTAAATCACCAGATTTTCTTGGAAAAATATGCCAATGTAGATGACTATCTCCATTCCCTAGACTCTCAATATTTATTTTATCAGCAAAAAAAGCTTCACTAACAAGTTCCGATACGTCCGCCATCTCTGATAAATGTTGATTTCGAAAAAGAGGAGGTAAATCATGCAATTCAGTGACGTGCTCCTTACACAAAAATAAAGTATACCCTTTAAAATGTTGGTGATCCCCAATAACGACATACCCTGTCTCAAGTTCTTTTACAAAATACGGATTTTCATTTTGCTTAATCCATTCAATCCTTTCACAGATAAGACACATAAAATTCTCCAATCACAAGGCCATCTCACTCAATCGTGAAACAACACTTAACTTTCTCATAATGGCTGTAATTCCAAATTTGTTTTTTAGTATCAGATACTTTTCTTCATCAAGAAAATATCCTAACCAAAAATGATTACCAAAGCATTCATAAAAATGTGTAAAATAATAGTTAACTCTACTCTACGGGTTTTATAATATAAATAAGATAACAGGAGTGCAGATATGCCGTAATCAAGCCAAGATACAAGGCTATCTGGGTAATGTGGTAATATAAATAGAAAACCCGTTATCAAAAGACTCAATTTTAGATGTTGAGAAAAAATAACTTTTGGCAATATGCCACGAAAAACCATCTCCTCTGCCATAGGAGCAATTAAAATCATTGATCCAATACCGAGCCAAAAATCAATCGAGTTCAGAGGAAGAACTTCCTGACTATCATGAAATATAAATATGAATGATGCATAAGCCAGTGATGCTCCACAGATAGTGTATATTAACCATTTTACATTTTCTTTAGAAAATAAGCTATCATCCCAATTCAACCATTGTCCTTTGCGACCAATAAACAACAGTATCAGAAACAAAGTAGAAAATAATAGAATCAATAATATACCTTGCCCTAATGTCATCTGAGAGAGATTTTCTATACTATTTCCCAGTATCAAAGAAACTAGTGTGTTGCGTATATCAGACGACAATAATAACACAAAAAAAGCTAGTAATAATTGTTTCACAACCTTCATTGTAATCTCCTTATATTTATCTTACCTTCAATAACACTTCTAATACAAAGATGAATCAAAGAACAACTTTTTTCATCATCAACTTTTATACTCCCCCAACACTTCCTCAACTTCCATCAGGTTTATCCCAAACAATTCCAATCGTTTGAGCAACTGCTTGCCGTTGCAATAGCCAATGCGCAAGTGTTCTCCTAGATATTCTCTGCGCTTGCGGCTGTCACCGCCCATAAGGAGCCCTAGGCGCATCAGGTCTGACTTGGTGATGTCAAAGTTATTGTCGTCATCATAGTAACCACGGACACTGGAGAGAGCTTTTTCCAAGTCTTCAAAACTAGCATGCTCTACTCCTAGTGATCTGCCTTTGGTTTTTGACTTTGGAGTTGCTTCGTCTCGCTGTAAAAAGGCGTGCTTGACCGTAGGAATAGCCTGCATGATGATTTTTCGGATGCGCTCGCCATTGTAGTCTGGGTCAGTAAAGACAATCACCCCGCGCAAATCATGGAGGCGCTCAATACGCTCTAGATCATCCTCATCAATGGCAGAGCCTCTGGTTTCGTAAGTATCCACCTCATAAAAGCGTTTCAGGTTTGCAGTATCGTCCTTGCCCTCAACCACAATCACTTCTTGGATTTTAATTTTTTCAGTCAAGACCAAACAACCTCTTTGCATTTTCTGTTGTGGCACGCGCCACTTCCTCAACCGTTAAACCTCGAAGCTCGGCTATTTTTTCAACGACATAGCGTGTATAAGCCGTTTTATTTTCACGGCCACGTTTGGGAACAGGAGCAAGATAAGGGGCATCGGTTTCCACCAAAATCTTGTCTAATGGCAAATGTTGTGCAGCTTCTTGGACATCTA
>CAMCQB010000050.1 GCA_945876895.1 uncultured Streptococcus sp. | reverse complement strand
CGCTTCTTCTCCAAGCGTACCTACTGCTTTTTCACGGATAAGAGAAAGCTCGTTTTGTGAAGCCTCGAGGGCTGCATCCAAACGAGCTTCTTCTGCATTTGTATCATTGACTGAAACAGTCTCAAATGACAAATCCGGTTGAACGAGTAGATATGCTTTAGCAACAGCAACACCATCAGATGCCGCAATTCCTTTAAGCATTTCTGTCATAGTCTTATGCCAATCCTTCTTTTGTCATTGTTTCTGCGATAGCTGCGATAGCATCATCAGCATCTGCACCTTCAGCGTTAATAGTAACGTCAGCACCTTGGCCAACACCAAGACTCATAACACCCATGATTGATTTAAGGTTAACTGCTTTACCTTTGTAGTCAAGAGTGATATCTGAAGCAAATTTGCTAGCTGTTTGAACAAGCAAAGTAGCTGGACGTGCGTGAATACCTGTTTCTGCAACGATGTGGAAATCTTTTGAAGCCATGTTATGGTTCTCCTTTTTTCTGTTTGAATTTTTAGGTTTTCATAAAATGATAACCCTTACAATGCTATATTATACCATAGTGCTATTTGCTTTTCAAGGTAAAAACATTGTTTTAGGAAAAAAACTGAAATCCCTTTCCTGATTTTCACATTTTTCTACTATATAATTTCTCGTTTTGACGCAAATATGCTAATGTTCAATAATAACATTAGCATATTAATCGCTTATTCTATTGAATTATGGATGTTTTCTATTAATTTTTGGCAAAATTGGCTTGTTGTTAGCCCTGTTCCTTTTGACAACTGACTGGCAAAATCAGAAGTAACATCTTGATTGAGAAAAGCTTGTCCGATTGCTCCTGTCACTAGATCTGACGCTTCACTCCATCCGATATATTCTAAGAGCATACAGGCAGAAAGAAGAAGGGAACATGGATTTGCCAAATCTTTACCAGCAATATCTGGAGCTGTCCCGTGGGTCGCTTCAAAAATAGCATGTCCTGTTTGATAGTTAATATTAGCCCCTGGAGAAATACCTATTCCCCCAACTTGAGCTGCTAAAGCATCACTGGCGTAGTCACCGTTTAAATTAGTTAAAGCAACCACTTGATATTGATCTGGGTTTAATAAGATTTGTTGTAGGAAATTATCAGCAATCACATCTGTTATCTCAAGCTGTCCTTTTGCCAGCTCTGTTGAATATTCTCTTTCTGCTAATTCATATCCCCAACGTCTAAAGCCACCTTCTGTGAATTTTTGGATATTTCCTTTATGAACAAGAGTGACCTTAGATAAACCATGAGCTAGGGCGTAATCAATCGCTGAACGGATCAAACGCTCCGATCCTTCTTTTGAGATGGGCTTAATTCCAATACTTGAGCTTTTAGGAAAACGAATACGATCGACACCCATTTCTTCTTGTAAAAATGAAATCAGTTTTTCAACTTCTTCTGTTCCCGCTTCCCACTCAATCCCTGCATAAATATCTTCTGTATTCTCACGAAAGATGGTTATATTGGTTTTTTCAGGCTCTTTTAAAGGACTAGGGACTCCCTTAAAATAGCGAACTGGTCGAACACAGGCATAAAGATCTAACTCTTGACGAAGCGCGACATTCAAAGAACGCCGTCCTCCACCGACTGGTGTTTCTAAAGGTCCTTTAATGGCAACCAAATATTCAGAAATAGTCTTCAGTGTTTCATTAGGCAACCAGTCTCCTGTTTGCTCAAAGGCCTTTTTACCTGCGAGTAACTCTTTCCAAGTTATTCGCCGTTTATTTTTGTAAGCTTTTTCGATAGCTACATCCAAGACCTCTTTTGCATTTTTCCAAATATCCACTCCAACACCATCACCTTCAATATAAGGAATTGTAAGAGTATCAGGGACAAGTAGGTGATTGTTTTTCATTTCAATTTTCATATGTTATCTCCTTCCAATTGGAATATACTCAAGATTTTCTTGTCCTAAATAATTGGAACGTGGTCTGATCAGCTTATTATTTTTCTTTTGCTCTTGAATATGTGCAATCCAACCTGAAACTCGACTCATGGCAAAAATCAAAGTAAAAATAGAACTATCAATCCCTAACACATGATAGACCGTCGCCGAATAAAAATCGACATTAGGAATCAGCCCTTTGCTGTTTTTCATATAATCTTCAACTTCTCGAGACAAATCATACCAAATCGCTTCATCTGTCCCTTCTGTTAGTTCCTTAGCCATTTGACGAAGATAAGGTTCTCTAGGATCCTGAGTTTTATAAACACGATGGCCAAAGCCCATGATTTTTTCGTGAGAATCCAACTTTTCTTTCAGATAATTTTCTGTACTTCCTTGGTCGCGAATTTCTTTTAACATTTCAAAAACACGCTCATTAGCCCCACCATGTAAAGGTCCTTTTAAAGCACCAATAGCCGCCGTAACACAAGAATAAATATCCGTCAGAGTAGAAGCACAAACACGCGCTGTAAAGGTTGATGCATTTAATTCATGGTCAGCATGAAGGACTAGAGCCCGATTCATCGCTAAAACTTCTAGCTCACTTGGTTCTTTCCCATTTAACATATAAAGAAAGTTCGCTGCAAACCCAAGATCTTCTCTAGGAGCAATCGGAATCTCTCCCCGACGTAATCTGGCAAAAGTGGCAATAATAGTTGGAATCTTAGCCATCAACTGAATACTTTGTTCATAGGTTGCTTCAACACCATTCTCCTCAGCCTTAATATTATAAACCCCCAAAAGACTCACAGTTGAGCGAAGGACACTCATCGGATGAAGGTGTTGACGTGATTGAATCAAGATACACTGCTCCACTGCATCGCTAATCGCATAGTTGGCACGCAGTTCTTTTTCAAAATGTTTCAGCTCAATTTGTGTTGGCAGATGTAAATTCCACAAAAGATAAATGACTTCTTCAAAACTGGCATTATTGTCCATCAATTCTGAGATACTATAGCCCGCATACGATAAGCGGTCATCAACAATTGAGCTAATCCTTGTATCACAGGCAATCATATCTTTTAATCCATTAGCTTGCGTCATAGCCTGCTCCCTTCAATTTTTTACGGACTACCATTGGTAAAATCCCACCATTTTTATAGTAACGAATATCAGCATCCGCATCAAAACGTAAACGAACTTGAAAGACTTTTTCAGCTTTGTCATCTTTAGCACAAACCGTTACTAAGGCCCCTACTTCTAGAGTATCTGGCAAAATAATGTCATAGCTCTCAAAACCTGTCAAACCTAAGCTGTCAGCGGATTGCCCCTCTAAAAACTGAAGAGGAAGAACTCCCATCATCACCAAATTAGAACGATGAATACGCTCAAAGCTCTCAGCTAAAACAGCCTTCACTCCCAAAAGACTGGTCCCTTTTGCAGCCCAGTCACGACTCGACCCCATACCATAGTCACGTCCTGCAATAATTAATGTAGGAACATCACTCTCTTTGTAGGCCATAGCCGCATCGTAAATCGAAACCATCTCTCCCTTATACTGCGTATAACCACCAATTTTCCCTTCTGCTAACTGGTTGTTAATACGAATATTGGCAAAAGTCCCTCGCATCATCACTTCATGATTTCCCCGACGGCTACCATAGGAATTAAAATCTTGATACGTTACGCCATGCTCTTCAAGATAAGTAGCTGCAGGACTACCTTTAGCAATATTTCCAGCTGGAGAGATATGGTCCGTGGTTACGGTATCTCCAAACTTAGCTAAAACACGCATATTTTTTAAAGGAGCTAGGTTTACTTCTTGATCTAACGTCTCAAAATAAGGTGGATTTTGAATATAGGTTGAGCTAGCATCCCAATCATAAGTTGGACTAGAAGTCACAGGAATGGCATTCCACTTTTCACTATCCGTAAAAACTTGAGCATATTCTTCTTGGAAAAGCTGACGCGTGACATATTTTTCGATATAAGCTGTCACTTCTTTCTCATCTGGCATGATATCAACTAAATAAACCGCTTGCCCTTTTTCATCAACCCCTAAAGGATCTGATGTCAAATCAATATGGGTTGTTCCAGCAAGAGCATAGGCTACTACTAAGGGAGGACTTGCCAAAAAGTTTGCCTTAACCAACGGGTTAATACGACCTTCAAAGTTTCGATTCCCTGATAAAACTGCACTGACCAACAAATCTTCTTCTAAAATGGCTTTTGAAACCTCTGGGCTAAGAGGACCTGAGTTTCCAATACAAGTCGTACAGCCATAGCCCACCACTTGAAAACCTAGTTGGTCTAAATAAGCTTGCAAACCACTATTTTTTAAATACCCTGTGACCACTTTAGAACCTGGTGCTAGGGAAGTTTTCACTGTTTTTGATACGCTCAGACCTTTTTCAACAGCTTTTTTAGCCAGTAAACCTGCCGCCATTAATACATAAGGGTTAGAGGTATTGGTGCAACTGGTAATCGCTGCAATAGCCACATGCCCTGTTTTGATGGTTTCTGTTTGATTATCGTAGATAACTGTGGCTGTTTTATCTAATTCTTCTTTGGTCAATCCAAAGCCTTGCACCCCTTCTTCTCTTACTAGAGCATCTTCAAAGGCTGTTTTTGCCTGATCCAAGGAGATTAAATCTTGAGGACGTTTAGGTCCTGAAATACTTGGAACAATAAGAGATAAATCAATCTCAATCACTTGACTATATTGAGCTTCTGTATTGTCATCATAGAATAGACCATTCACTTTAGCGTATGTTTCAGTTCGTTCAACCTGCGCTTGACTACGATTGGTTAAACTCATGTAGGTCAAGGTCTCATCATCAATTGGGAAATAGCCACAGGTTGCACCATATTCTGGAGCCATATTGGCTACGGTAGCTCGATCAGCTAAACTAAGGTGTTTTAACCCTAAGCCAAAATACTCTACAAATTTCCCAACCACATTGGCTGAACGAAGAACTTGTGTGACTTTCAAGGCCAAATCTGTTGCTGTGGCTGTCTTTGGTAGTTTACCAATCAAACGCACCCCAACCACCTCTGGAACTGGGAAGTAAGAAGCCTCTCCCAGCATCGCAGCTTCTGCTTCAATCCCTCCAACACCCCAGCCAAGTACACCGATACCGTTAATCATTGTCGTGTGGCTATCTGTTCCAAACATGGAATCAGGGTAGAGGAAACCATCATTTTCAATAATGACATCTGATAAGTACTCAATATTCACTTGATGAATAATACCAGTGGCTGGAGGAACTGCTCGATAATTTTCAAAAGAATGCTCTGCCCATTTCAAAAAAGCATAACGTTCATCATTTCGCTCGAATTCCAAAGTGATATTTTCTGACAGAGCTGACTCACATCCAGCCACATCTACTTGAACACTATGGTCAATCACTAAATCGACTGGAATCTCTGGGTTAATTAAGTCAGGATTTCCTCCATGCTGTACTACGGCTTGTCGCATCGCTGCCAGATCCACCACAACAGGAACCCCCGTAAAGTCTTGCAGAATCACTCGGCTAGGCTTAAAAGGAACCTCACCTTTTGGAGACTGAGGATTAAAATAAAGAAGGTTTTCTAAGTGAGTTTTTGTCACATCTAAACCATCATATTTTCTGAATAAACTTTCAAGTAGAATACGGATAGTGTAAGGAAGGTTAGCTAGCTCTACACCATAGTCTTGACTGATTTTTTTCAAATCAATGTATGTATATTTTTTACCATCAATTTGAATAATCGACTGATAATCCCTCATAATTCATCTCCTTTGTTAAGAATTGACCTCCATTATACCCCACAAAAGATGTTATATCTACTAACAAATCACCTCGGATGTTAGAAAAAGTGACAAATGCTATAAAAAATATTTATACCAGCATAAAACACTATATCTAGTGGGCTTTATTCTTATCCTGTACTAGATATAGTGTAATTAGCAAATTACCTACTTGATTTTTTATCTATTTTTGGGTATTCTAGTAGGGTGCTTTTTAGCAAGAATAATAAAAATTTATAGGAGTGACGAAAAATGGCTGCTATTACAGTATTTTCAAAAAATAATTGCATGCAATGCAAAATGACTAAAAAATTTCTAGAGCAAAATGGAGCGGATTTCCAAGAAATCAATATTGATGAGCAGCCAGATAAGGTGGAGTATGTTAAAAGCCTAGGCTTCACCTCTGCACCTGTCATTGAAGCAGGAGAGGTTGTTTTTTCAGGTTTTCAGCCTGCTAAATTAAAAGAAATTTTAAACTAATGAAATTGGCTTTTTATTCTCTTACGGGACAGACTAGACGTTTTGTCAAAAAGTTAAATTTACCTCAAGAGCAAATCATTGAAATCAAACGACAAGAAGAAACCCTTCTTTTAGATGAAGATTTTATCCTTATCACCCCTACTTATGAAGATGGGCTAGAGTTTCTCGATCGCTTTGTTGAAAGCAACCATCACTATATGAGGGGACTGATGGGATCTGGTAACCGAAATTTCGGACCAGAATTTTGTCATGTTGCCCGTCGTTATGCCAAAACTTATGGTATTCCCGTTTTATATGAATTTGAATTTAACGGAACACCTGAAGATGTTGAAAAAGTAAAAGGAATCTTATCTCATGGGTCTTAAATCTATCGGCGATGTTTCTTACTTCCGCCTAAACAATGAAATCAACCGTCCAATCAATGGGCAAATCCCTCTCCATAAGGACAAGGAAGCTCTTCGTGCTTTTTTCCTTGAAAATGTAAAACCTTATTCTAAAAAATTTAATTCGATTACTGAGAAAATTACCTATCTAATTGAAGAAAACTATATTGAATCGGAGTTTATTCAAAATTATCGTCCAGAGTTTATCGAAGAGCTCTCACGCTATCTCCACTCACTTGATTTTCGTTTCCAATCCTTTATGGCTGCCTACAAGTTTTATCAACAGTATGCCCTTAAAACGAATGATGGTGAAGAATACCTAGAAAGTATTGAAGACCGTGTTCTCTTTAATGCCCTTTACTTTGCAAATGGTGATGAAGAGTTGGCGCGTGATTTGGCAAAAGAGATGATTCATCAACGTTATCAACCTGCGACACCTAGTTTCCTAAATGCTGGTCGTAGCCGTCGTGGAGAGTTGGTCTCTTGCTTCTTGATCCAAGTAACAGATGATATGAACTCTATTGGCCGCTCCATCAACTCTGCCCTACAATTGTCACGTATCGGTGGTGGGGTAGGGATTTCTTTGAGTAACCTCCGCGAAGCTGGTGCTCCTATCAAGGGCTATGCTGGCGCTGCCTCTGGAGTCGTTCCTGTGATGAAGCTTTTTGAAGATAGCTTTTCTTATTCTAATCAGCTTGGTCAACGTCAAGGAGCTGGTGTGGTTTACCTTGATGTTTTCCACCCAGATATCATGCAATTTCTTTCCACTAAAAAAGAGAATGCCGATGAAAAAATTCGCGTAAAAACTCTCTCACTTGGTCTAACCATCCCAAATAAGTTTTATGAATTAGCACGTCAAAATGAGGACATGTACCTCTTTAGCCCATACTCTATCGAAAAAGAATATGGTGTGCCTTTTAACTACATCAATATCACGGAAAAGTACGATGAATTAGTCGCTAATCCTAAGATTACAAAAACTAAGATCAATGCGCGTGAACTTGAAACTGAAATTTCAAAACTCCAACAAGAGTCAGGTTATCCTTATGTCATCAATATCGATACAGCTAACCAATCAAATCCTATTGATGGCCGTATCGTGATGAGTAACCTTTGCTCAGAAATCCTGCAAGTCCAAACTCCAAGTCTCATCAATGACCAGCAAGAGTTTTTACAAATGGGAACCGATATTTCATGTAATTTAGGGTCAACTAATGTCTTGAACATGATGACCTCACCTGATTTTGGGAAATCTATCCGTACCATGACACGCGCCCTTACTTTTGTGACAGATAGCTCAAGTATTGATGCTGTCCCAAGTATCAAAAATGGTAATGCTCAAGCGCATACCTTTGGGTTAGGGGCAATGGGACTTCACTCTTACTTGGCTAAACGTCATATCGAGTACGGAAGCCCTGAGTCCGTTGAGTTTACTGATATCTACTTTATGCTCATGAATTATTGGACATTGGTTGAGTCTAACAATATTGCGCGTGAACGTGGTGTCACTTTCCATAATTTTGAAAACTCAAAATACGCAGATGGAACTTACTTTGATAAGTATGTGACTGGTCGCTTTACACCGCAATCAGACCGTGTTAAAGAACTTTTTGAAGGTCACTTTATCCCTCAAGCAGAAGATTGGGAAGCCTTGCGCCAAGCTGTCATGAAAGATGGGCTTTACCACCAAAACCGTCTTGCTGTCGCACCAAATGGTTCTATCTCATACATCAATGACTGCTCTGCTTCGATCCACCCTATCACTCAACGCATCGAAGAGCGCCAAGAGAAAAAAATCGGTAAAATCTACTATCCTGCTAACGGCTTATCAACAGATACCATCCCTTACTATACCTCTGCTTATGACATGGACATGCGTAAGGTCATTGATGTTTACGCCGCTGCAACAGAACATGTGGACCAAGGTTTATCCATGACCCTCTTTATGCGTAGCGAAATTCCAGAAGGACTGTACGAGTGGAAAACAGAAAGTAAGCAAACTACCCGTGACCTCTCTATCCTTCGCAACTACGCCTTCAACAAAGGCATCAAGTCTATCTACTACGTCCGCACCTATACCGATGACGGTGCAGAAGTCGGCTCAAACCAATGTGAAAGTTGCGTGATTTAGAAAATAAGATACTTTTGTGTTAAGCAAGACCTGACAAAAATAGGAACTTGACGCAGAGTATCTCATACTCAAGGAAAGTTATCATTTTTGTCCAGTCTTGTAACAAAAGTTCGATTCAAAAAGATACTAAGCCCGTTTAAAAATCCGTAGGAAAATGGGAGACTTACGCAGGGTCGCAAGACACAAGAAAGTACAACATTTTCACAAGGATTTTAGGGCGAGTTCAATTAATAAGATACTAAGAGCAAAAAAGTCAAAGAGAAAATAGGAGATTTGACGACGGACAGGCATGTCCAAGGAAAAGCTATCATTTTCTCACAGACTTTCGCTCGAAGTTCAATTAACAAGATACTTTTGTGTTAAGCAAGACCTGACAAAAATAGGAACTTGACGTAGAGTATCTCATGCTCAAGGAAAGTAATCATTTTTGTCCAGTCTTGTAACAAAAGTTCGATTCAACAAGATACTAAGCCCATTTAAAAATCTAAAAAGATAGGGCACTTCTGCCACATTAAAAGGTATTAAAAAGATAAACAAGCTGTAAGGCTACAGAGGAGGTGGGGGATTTTCCCTTAGCCTCCTCTCATTTTGCTCTGAGAGAAGTTGATTTTCAAAGGCAATTTTACCTAAAATATGGTATAATATTTCAATTAAGATCAAACAATAAGGAGTTCTTCATGACCTACTATAAAGCCATAAACTGGAATGAAATCGAGGATGCTGTTGATAAGTCCACTTGGGAAAAGTTGACGGAACAGTTTTGGTTAGATACCCGCATCCCATTATCAAACGACCTTGATGATTGGCGCAAGCTCTCTGATGTGGAAAAAGACTTGGTAGGAAAGGTCTTTGGTGGTCTGACCCTACTTGATACCATGCAATCAGAGGTGGGTATGAGCCAACTCAAAAAAGATGTCCGTACTCCACACGAGGAAGCTGTCTTAAATAACATTGAGTTCATGGAGTCTGTCCATGCCAAATCCTACTCTTCTATCTTTTCAACTCTTAACACTAAGTCTGAGATTGAAGCTATTTTTGCATGGGTAGAAGAAAATGAGTTTCTCCAAAAGAAAGCCCGTATCGTTACTGAGATTTACCGTAATGGTACTGCTCTTGAGCGCAAGGTGGCTTCTGTTTTCCTAGAAACCTTCCTCTTTTACTCTGGCTTTTTCACACCACTTTACTATCTCGGAAATAATAAATTAGCCAATGTTGCTGAGATTATTAAGTTGATTATCCGTGATGAGTCTGTACATGGAACTTATATCGGCTACAAGTTCCAGCTTGGTTTTAATGAGTTGAGCGAGGAAGAGCAAGATAAACTCCGTGACTGGATGTATGATCTGCTTTATGAGCTTTATGAAAATGAAGAAGCTTACACTGAACTGCTTTATGATCCTGTTGGATGGACCGAAGAGGTTAAGACCTTCCTTCGCTACAATGCCAATAAGGCTTTGATGAACCTTGGACAAGATCCCCTCTTTCCTGATACAGCAGACGATGTTAACCCTATCGTCATGAATGGTATCTCAACAGGAACGTCTAACCACGACTTCTTCTCACAAGTTGGAAATGGTTATCTGCTTGGTAGTGTTGAAGTCATGCAAGATGACGACTACACCATCGGACTTTAATCCCACCCAAAAACGAGCTTGGATTTTCCAAACTCGTTTTTTTGATTATCTGATCTTATCTAAAAAGGCTGTCAACTCTGCCTGTGCTTCTGGTGTGGTGCCGACTAGCTGACCAAGCATGGCTTCAAGCTGGGCTGTAGTTTCTGCGATTTCCTTATCGGTCTGGGCAAGCTTATCCGCAAGTTCTGTCAATGGAATGACAGGCTCTTCCTCAAAGGTATCAACATAGCGAGGAATGTTGAGGTTGTAGTCATTTTCAACAATCTCTTCAAAGCTAGCTAGGTGGGCAAACTTGTCCACATCTTGACGGTCTTCATAAGCTTTCAAAATCTTAGCGATATGGTCATCGGTCATGATGTTTTGGTTTTTACCCTTGTCAAACTCTTTTGAGGCATCAATAAAGAGGACATCTTTGCTGGTACGGTTTTTCTTGAGAATGATGACCGTTGTTGGAATAGAGGTATTATAGAAGATGTTGGCTGGCAGACCGATCACGGTGTCAATGGCCCCTTCTTCTAGAAGATGCTGACGAATTTTCTGCTCTGCATTTCCCCTAAAGAGAACCCCGTGAGGAAGGACAATGGCCATAACCCCCGAATGCTTGAGGTGGTAGAATCCATGCAGGAGAAAGGCGAAGTCAGCCTTGGACTTGGGTGCTAAGACACCGTAGCTAGAGAATCGTGCATCTTGCAGGAAACCAGCATCCCCACTCCACTTCTGAGAATAAGGTGGATTCATGAGCACCCCGTCAAAATCTGTCGGCTCAGTCGTTGGCCAGTCCGCATCAAGGGTATCCCCGACATGAAGTTTTTGGTTTTCAATGGCAACCCCGTGGAGCATCATGTTCATGCGGGCCAGGTTGTAGGTCGAGGTGTTAATCTCCTGACCAAAGTAGGAAACGGTCGACGCCTCTTTACTGTAACGCTTGGCGTTAAGAAGGAGAGAGCCAGAACCCATTGTTGGGTCATAGAGGGTCATGCCCTTTTGATGTTCCCGTCCAAGAAAGACAATCTGGGTCATGAGGTGGGACACCGCTTGAGGTGTGTAGAATTCGCCTGCTTTCTTACCGGAGTCACTGGCAAACTGACCAATCAGGTACTCATAAGCATCCCCCAAGACATCTC
>CAMCQB010000049.1 GCA_945876895.1 uncultured Streptococcus sp. | reverse complement strand
GGCTATTATTTTGGCACAGGCTTCCATGACCACGGGGCAACCTGGTAAGTCTGAGGCGGTTATCCGCTGGGGATAGTCTAGGCTAACAAAAAATGTATAAAGAAAAAAGTATAGTAAAGAAATCAAGCCTTTTACAAACAGGATAAAGCCCACTAGGGCCATTACACAGAAAATCATAAACTGCAAAACGAGGAAAAACAATATGACAGAAAACACTAACGGGCTAAAGGCCCTAGCAGAGTACTCAAAGCAACAGCATACTCCTAGCGTACTATTAACCGTCAAACAGCTAGAGGAATTAGGAAATGAATTAAACGACATCATGAATGCGCTAGAAATGAATAATCTAACACTTGAAGGGTTGCAGTTTATCCAGGAAAATGATGCAACAAGGACCGCTTGGCACCTAAGAAAATACATCGGGATTGCATACAGGCAAAATAAAAAGTTATATGATCGTTTGGATAAAATTGCCTTTTTACTTTTGAACAATGGCAACGCTAAAGAATTGGGGGCTTTGGAGAATGAAAAATAAAACTAACGATATTTTAGTAGATTATGAAGGGCTTTGTGGTCAGCTTACTAATATTTGTGAAGTGTTGGATCTTGCCACTGCAGGACATGACCAAACAACGACATCAGCTATTGTTAACACCGTTTTACAGGCCTTAGAAAAGATTATTGCAGATCATAAAGAATTGACTAACGGATACAGAGAGGATTTGAAACATGACTGAAGAATTGACACTAACTTTTGAACAAACTTTGATATTGCTTGCCATACTAACACCAATTAACTTTTTTCTTTGGTTTGGCGTTGGTTTAGGTACTTTCCAAACCCCTGACAAGCCCAAAATCAAGCCAGAGGGCAATCATACCAGACGGCTGACAAATGCGAATTATGGGGCTTATATTCAATCACAGGGCAGATATTACAATTAGGGGGAAACGAATGACAAAAAAACAACTACCAGAACACTTACACAGAGTTTTTAAGCTCCTACCGCTTGGAATGGATTTGCCAATCACCGCCCCAGACATTGAGAAGCTGACAGGCTTGGACGTTCGAACCATTAGGGAACATATCCGCCAGCTAATAGTTGACTACGGTATTCCCGTTTGTGGTGGACGAGATAACAAGCTAGGGGGCTACTATATCCCCCAGAATGAAGTTGAACGACTTGCCGGAGTGTTACCATTACAACGGCAATACGACCAGGAGCATAAGCGCATTCACGCGCTACTGACTGCTGATTTACAAGACTGGAGGAAGTATAGAGATGTTTAGCCTAAGCAGAGAGAGCGAGCAAGATCTAACTAATGGCTTGCTGGATATGGTTGGAAAGTACCTGGAGGCGCGTGAGAAAGTCAAACCAAGGACACTTGGACTAATCACAGCCCAACAGGTTAAAGATGAACTAGGCATAAAGGATAAGACCTTGAAACGTTGGGAAGATAATGGGTTAAGACGTTACCAGCCCCCACTAGAAGACACTAGAAAAATCTTCTATAGGGTGAGTGATATTTTGATATTTTTGGGAGTGGAGAAATGAGTAAATACAATACGCACCCAGCTACGAGCCTGGGCAACTGGAAAATGAAGAATGTACATACATCAAAAGAAAAAAATCGCCATCTTGTTACTGATGACCAGGAACAACGGCGGTTAGCCAATAAACTTAGAAAGAAACGAGGAAAAAGGAAATGACAAACTTTCAAACCTATCTTGGCTATGGTCAACCTTACCGAATGGCTGACGAACATATCTGAAAAGATAGGCGCCCAACCCTTGAGCATATCAAAGAACAGCAACAACTGAAGAAATTGAAAAAGAAAAGGAAAAGAGGAAAATAAGACTTTGACAACTGAAGACTATTTTTTTACAACCCTTAAAGGAGTTAGGGGACAACTTAGCTATGAATGTGAGTTGATTAAAACACAGACATATCAAGAAACTTATGACAAGGCTATATCTGACCCCAAAGACTTAAAAAGGGTTGAAGAGGGAAAAATCACAAAAACGGAGCTAGTTGAAAAGGCAATAGAAAAAGCCCAAACAGCCAGCAATAAGGCATTACCAACTACACCGCTGGGCGTGGCGCTTATGTTGCAAAAGTTTGTCCGTTTTATCCGAATAAAGCCCGAAGCACAGGGACAAAAAGCACCTTTATACTACTACGATCCAGATAAGGGGATTTGGCTTGAAGATAATGAATTTTTGCAGGATCTAATCGCTGTTATTTTTCCAAGCGTGACAGAAAAACAAGCCTATGACATCCTTTATAAAATTGCTAGACAAAGCCCACTAAGGACAATCAAGACTAATTACACGGTCATAGGTGAGCAACTTTACAACGCCAAAACAGGTACTTTTGAAGAGTTGACCCCAGCGGTCACAGTTACAAGAAAAATCAATACAGACTATAACCCAGTTGCTACTGAGCCTAATATCAACGGCTGGACCCCTACGGCGTGGTTACTAGAATTATTTGACGGTGATCAAGAACTTTACAATCTTGCAATTCAAATTATAAAAGCCAGCATTACCGGCCAATCATTACACAAGATTTTTTGGCTATTTGGTGAAGGTGGGACAGGAAAAGGAACTTTCCAGCAGTTACTTATAAACCTGGTAGGCATGGAGAATGTGGCCAGCTTGAAAATCACAGGCTTAGAAAAAAGTCGCTTTTCAACATCAATATTACTAGGTAAGTCGCTTGTTGTTGGTGATGACGTGCAACAAGATGCGGAAATAAAGGACACGTCAGAAATGTTTAGCCTTGCAACCAGCGACATCATGACCATTGAAGAAAAAGGGCGCAAACCCTATAGCATTCGTTTCAACGTGACTATTATCCAATCTTCAAATGGTTTGCCTAAAATGAAGGGCGACAAGTCAGCTATTGACCGCCGTTTTAGGGTTTTACCTTTTACCAACATCTTCAAAGGCAGACCAGATAAAGCAATCAAGAACGACTATATCACGCGCAGAGAGGTATTAGAATACCTGGTAAAGTTGGCAATAGAAACACCGACCGCAGACATCAATCCAGTAAAATCTGTTGAAATTTTGGAGGAACACCACAAGGAAATGAACCCTGTATTAGACTTTGTTTCTCAATTCTTTTCTGATGAACTGACTAGCGAATTCATACCAAATGGCTACGTTTATCATATCTGGAAAGAGTTTCTTAGATACTATGAAATCAACACGATCAGATCAGAAAGAAGCTTGCATAAGGAAATAAAAGGACATCTTCCTGAAGGGTTTACACCAGGGGTAAGAAATATAGAAATCGGGCGAGAGTTGCCAACAGGTTTCTACCCCAAAGACGACGTTCCAGCTTTTGCCAGCGTGGCAACTTATCGCAACGGACGGGAGACCCCTGAAAAGCGCAAAAAGCGAACGAGTGAACGCGGTTATTGGAATCAACGAGCTAAAAAAAGGGAAAAATAGCTTTTGTATACATTCGGAATACGTTTATTTTTCAAAACGTATGCAAAAGAAATTCAGTAAATTCAAGGCTTTAACTCTCTTTGCATACATTACATACATTGTATACATTAAATTAAAAATATATAGAGAGAAAAAAAGAATATAGCTTAACTAAGTATCTATATAGAGAAATTCAAAAAATAACGTAACAACGTGTGCAAATGTATGCAAACCTTGATATTGCTGGGTTTTCCCAATGTGTGCAAAAAAAAAGAAACGTAATCAAATGTATGTTCTGACTGATAGAAAGGAAACAAGATGATGACAAGATACAACACAATTCACGAAATTAACGATACCTGGGGCAGTTATGAAGAAAAAGGTAAAACAGCCCAATGGGTCAACTTGAAGACAGGGGAGCGTTACGATATCAAAAACAAAGAGACATTTACAGAATTTCTTGAACGATTAGAGGAGGCAAATATTATGGCAAATAACAGTGACATTGAAAAGCTGAATAGCTTAGAGAATGTGATAAATCCTGACGAAATGGTTGATTTAGTAAAAAATGGTTTCATCATTTACCGAAAAAATGGTATAATAAAGAAACAGAGAACCCCAGCGTTTGGAAAAATCACGTTGCATTATCAAAACGGGGAGCTCTCGCTCTTGGATTTCAACGAGCAAAAAAAATAATTTGAGTCTACCGAGAACAACTCAGGGACGTATCATGAAGCAGATTGTTGCTTTTTTGATGCGTCCCTGTTTTTGTTTGAGAATAGACGGTAATTGACATTGAAAGGGGGTAGATATGGCGAGTAGGCTAATAAGTCGCTTGAGGGCTTTACAGAAAAAGGCTGACACAATCCAAGAAGTGAAGCCTGAGCAAGCATTGGTGTTGTGGATGCAGATCATCCAACGGCGTATTAAGTATGGTGATAGCTTTGACATTGAGCTACCTGAGACATTTCATCCGCCTTTCTGGAGTGTTCCAAGTGGGGAATATGAGCGAATTAGAAAGGAGGTAGAGCTATTTGACAGAAAAGTTGACTAAGAGACAAGAGAGTTTTTTAGGCAATCTATTGCTTACAGGTAATGTATCTAAGGCTTCAGAGCTTTCAAATATCACTAGACAGACAGGTTACGGCTACATGAAAAACGCAACCTTTAAGAAGATTTACAGGGAGCGTAGGAGTGAACAACTCAAAGAGTCAACAGCATTACTTCAAAACGCTAGTATTGAAGCGGTTGAGGTTTTACGTAATATTATGAATGACGAGACTGTCAGCCCTTATGCAAGGGTACAGTCAGCACAAACGATCTTGACAACAGCCTACAAGGCAGTTGAGACGGTTGAGATTGTAGAGCAATTAGAGATTTTAGAAACCAAACTATCAGACGAATAAAAAGGAGAATTTAAAACATGGAATATCAATTAAACTACGCAAAGACTAAGGAATTTAAACAGATTTTCAAAGACTATCTAAAAGGTCTTGAACAATGGCAAAAGATGGTGTCATGGGATACACGCCCTGAAAAAATTGTAGAGCATAGAAAAGCTTTGAAAAATGATTTAGAGAGTGCTCTTTGGGAATATAAGAACAATAAGATAAGTGAAGCACGTCAACAGATGGAAGCTATTGAGAAACGCTATAAGAATACTCGCAACACCTACGCAGACCCTCAAGCTGAAATCCTACGCCGTCAAGATTTTGATATGGAATTTGAAACACTTGACCGTAATGATATTGTTGAGATGTTAAGTGATGAAGACCGTGACTTTTCAGACTATGAGTTGAAACGTATTGCGGTCACTTACAAGGGTGACTATAAAATCTCAACTTTGCTGAACAACCTACGAGTTAAGAAAGATGATTTATATCAAGAAGACCCAGTTTATCAAGATTGGTATCAAGAATTTCTGTTTTTACGTCAAACAAACTCTAAAGACCTCTATACTGTCTATTTTCCAAGCTCAACAGCAATAGTGGGCTACGAGGTTGTGAACTTTGACACTTTCCTATCAAATAATCAATACGCTTCAACAATTGCTGAACATATCGAGAAGGTGACACACTTACTCAACGAGATACCAGCTATTGCAAAAAGCCCAGCTAATGAACTATCAAGTGTTAAACCAGTCAAGAAAATGGAGTACAAGGAATTTGATGAACGCATCTTCAAAGACCACCCAGCCTATGACTTGCTTATCAGATTTAAATATCTGAAAGAGCGTTTTGATGACACTACCACAGACCGCTGGAATCCTACCCGTGATGATTATGATGCTTATCAGCATTACCAATTCTTAGAGAAACGCCATGACCTCAAGTTGAATAATGATGATCATTACCGTGCTCTATATGAAGAAGCAGAGCGCACAGCAATCGCAAATGCTGAAAAGAAATTAAAAACCATTATTGAATAGCATTGCAAAGCAGTGTTGTGCTTTTTTGACCGCAAAACTACAAGGGGTACAATGACTATAGATGAAATGAAAGATAAGCTAAAAGGTATCAAATGGATAGACAAAGAGATTAGTTCACTTTATCTAGAACTTCAATACATAGATAATGGCTTGTTTAGGCAGTCAACATTGACTAACACTAAAGTTAAAACCTCAACAACGAATGGCACAGAAACACAACTAGTGTCCCAGTTAGCCATGAAAGAGAATGTCACAAACAGAATAGAGAAATTGACTGAACAACGCCTAGAGCTTGTTAAATTGATTTATAGGGTAGAAAGCCCACAACAGCGCTTGCTGCTATCACTTCACTACATACATCAAAAATCTATCGAAGAAGTGGGAGAATATCTTGATATAAGCAGGAAAACAGCCTATCTACGTTTTAAAAAGGCACTAACTGAATTGGTTGACAACTACAATGCGAGTTTGCATTGATATTATTAAACCAAAATAAAACATGATATAATAACTTATCAGCAATCAAAAAAAGCGTAGATGATGACTACGCTAGTTCTTGCCTGCTGAACTCATAAATTATTACTATTTTTTTCTTAGACTTTGCTTAGTTTTTTGCCTAGTTTTGACGGAAATGTAAAGATGTATAAGAAAACTGATATTAGCAAAAACCCTTATATTACAAGGCGTTTAGATACTTGATGAAATTTAGCGTTATTAAAATTAGGCAATACAACAAAATGCTTTAATTTTAAGAAATATCTTACAGAAAGCCTACAACAGTGGGCTTTCTGTTTTGTCTTACAAGAGATTATAAGTCTATTGGGTTAAAGCTAGTAAAAGTTGAGATTGTGAAAACCTACGAATTATATGAGGATGAAAGAAATGTGAAGGAAGATGCTATGTTGTTAAAAGATAGGATTCAAAAGATAGCGAAGTATCTGTTTATTACAGTGTGTGTTGTATATTCAGTGATTTTTCTTGGTACGATTGCTAGTTTGTTTTATGCTTATGATAGTACCTTAAGTGTTCCCTATGAAATCAGTTCTAAAAGAGTTCCTGTTATTTATAAAAAGGCAGGTTTTAAAGGGGAAATTAGTCACTTGGAGAATCAATCCAATCTACATAATCAAAGAATGAGTTATACTTATACAGAAAAGGTTGGACAGAGTAAAATGACCTACCATTTCATTATTGGAATTGACAAGAATAAGAAAGAGCCAACCTATACTTATAATGAAATTGTTGATTTATATACAGGACATTACTCAGACTCGTATGAGCGAGATAGCCAACTTTTTAGTGAGTTTTTTGATGTTGCCTTATTTAAAAACGAGAAAATGGATTTGTATCGACGCTCCCTTGAACAGTCGTTAGAAGCCTCAGGCTTAGAAAATGTTAAAGTAGAGATTGATGAATGGTCTGGTGAGGCCTTCTCAGCAAATGCTTCTGATCTTAACCAAGAATTAAAAAAGGATCTACAAGAGGTGAATAAAAATGGTGCAGCACCTGTTTTGGGGATTAATACCTTAGATCCTTTTAAATATTTTAGTATGGGTTCTACCACCCTGCATATTTCAACTGATTCTGATATTTCTTATTTTGAAGATCATGCTAAAAAAATTGAACATTCTCAACTAAAAGCAGGATATTATGTTGTTTCTGAAAATCAGTCATCCTATTATTCCAATTATTATGTTAATGAAAACTTAGAGTGGGAAAATATAACATTTCAAGAGTAGTAGAACAGATAATATAATAAAAAAAGCATCTTTCGAATGCTTTTTTAATGGAGTAAATTTAATAGGTGTGTGATTAGAATGACTTAGATATCCTTTATTTAGGCATACTAAAAATAGTGAATTTGTTATTTACCAAGGAGTTGAAGTAAGAGTTTGGTGATTTCTTGAGGGGATTCTTTTTTTCCTCTAGCAATCCATTTTTGGCAGACCCCAAATATAGCGTGACTAAAGTAGATACCGCTATATAGTTCTTCTAATTCAGAGCGCTCTTCTGTTGAGAAACGATAGCGTAGGTCTCTAGTGAGGAGGATTTGCAATTTGTGTCGTATAAATGTTTTGATTTCACGTGTTCCATTGTGAGAGAGAAGGGCAGCTAATAATTCTTCTCTGTTTAAGTAATCAAAAACCTCTAACATAATAGCTTCTTTATCTAAATCGTGCTTATCAAAGATATATTCAATGTTAGCAAATACAGTCTGTTGGTATTGCTCAATCATCTCATACTTGTCTCTATAATGAGTGTAGAAGCTTGAGCGACTAATTTTTGCTGTTTGCACTAATTTAGTGGTGGTGATGTTATCAAAGCTTTGCTGCTTGAGTAAATCGGCCATAGCCTTTTCTAAGGCTTTTTTTGTGCGTTGTTTTCTGTTGTCTTCGGTCATCTTTTCTCCTTGTAGACAGTTTTATACACTATGTCTAAAAATAAAGTTTTTATATTGTAATATCATAATGAAATCGTATAATATGATTATATCAAAAAATTAGACAATATGTCCAAAAAGGGAGGAATTATGCTAGAAGAATGGAGAGCAATTCTAAAAAAACCGATGCTATGGGTGACGATGCTCGGTTTAGCATTGATACCAGCTTTATATAATATTATTTTTCTAAGTTCGATGTGGGATCCTTATGGAAAAGTGAGTCAGTTACCTGTTGCAGTTGTAAACCAAGATAAGGTAGCCACTTATCAAGGGAAAAAATTGAGCATTGGTGATGATATGGTAGATAATATGTCTAAAAATAAGGCTTTGGACTATCATTTTGTCAGCGCATCAAAGGCAGAAAAAGGTCTGCAAGAGGGAACCTACTTTATGGTGGTTACTCTCCCCAAAGATCTCTCTCAAAATGCAGCTAGTTTATTAACTGATCATCCTGAAAAAATGACCATTTCTTATCAAACATCAAAAGGACACAGTTTTGTGGCCAGTAAGATGGCTGAAACAGCGATGAGCAAATTAAAAGACAGTGTTGCTAAAAATATCAGCTACACCTATACTAGTAGTCTTTTTAAAAATGTTTCTCAATTATCAGATGGGTTGGAAGAAGCTAGCAAAGGCAGCCAGCAATTAGAAGATGGTTCTAAACAGCTATCAGATGGTAGTCAAACATTATCTGATAATTTAAATCAGTTAGCAAGTTCGAGTTTGACTTTCTCGGATGGGGCAGAAAGCTTATCAGTGGGCTTAGGACAATACACAGCAGGTGTTTCGCAATTAGCTTCAGGCTCTGCCAGTCTTAGCTCAGGTATTGCCAGTTATACAAATGGTGTCGATCAATTAGCTAGTGGTGCTAGTCAGCTAGATGCTCAGTCAGCTAATTTGCTTAACGGTGTTAATCAGCTAAGTGCTGCATCGAGCCAGATTCAAACCTTGGTAGATGGTGCTAATCAATTGACAGCTGGCTTAACCAGTCTGTCAAGTCAAGTTGGTTTGTCAGAAAGTCAAAGTGCTCAAATTAGTCAACTTAGCCAAGGATTGGAACAACTCAACACGAGTATTCAGGGATTGGGTTCTCAGACAACAAACTTGCCTGATGTATCAGGTTATTTATCAGCCATTGCCACAAGTGCTCAAGCTATTGCAAGTTCTGCCTCAGAGGAGTCTTCTGCACTAGCTAAGGTTCAGGCTACTTCAGCTTATCAATCACTTTCACCAGATAAGCAAGCTGAATTAACCTCTGCTCTAGGAGGTGGGAGTTCTTTAGCAAGTGAAGCACAGTCTATTTTGAGTCAAGTCTCTAGTTTACAATCTACCTTGTCGTCTATTGACACCTCTAGTCAACAAGCGGGGCTTAATCAGTTGCAAGGAGTAGCAAACCAAGTACTACCCGCTGCTTCAAGTAGTTTGACAAGTTTGTCAAGTGGATTGACACAAATTTCGTCAGCTTTATCTGGACAATTGGTTCCAGGAAGCCAACAAGTCGCAGGAGGGGTAGAGACTCTCCAAAATCAGCTTAGTGAAGGTGCCAATCAACTTCAAGTAGGTGTAGAGCGTTATACTTCTGCTGTTTCGACACTTTCACAAGGTGCTAGTCAATTATCAAGTAATAGTGGTCAGCTAGTTACAGGCGCTAGTCAACTTGAGGAAGGCGCAACGACATTAAATAGCAAATCTTCACAATTGGTTGATGGTGCTGGTCAATTAAGTTCGGGTGCCAGTCAAATTTCATCAGGATCTTCTCAGTTAGCCCAAGGTGGTTTAATCTTGATGAATGGTTTATCTAGTTTAAACATGGGAACTGCTTCTTTAGCGAGTGGATTGACAAGTGCTAGCGACAAGTTGTCAACGGTGTCAACTAATGATGACAATGCCTCTAGCCTCTCTAGTCCTGTTACGTTAAACCACACCGATACAGATCAGGTCAAAACAAATGGTGTTGGAATGGCGCCTTATATGATGTCAGTAGCTTTAATGGTTGCGGCCTTATCAAGTAACATGATTTTTACAAAAACAGTATCTGGAAAAGAGCCTAAAGGACGCCTGGATTGGATTTCTCGTAAACTTGCTGTCAATGGGGTGATAGCTGTTTTAGCTGGGACCATTTTATACTTTGCTGTCCATTTGATTGGCCTAACAGCTAATCATGAGTGGCAAACCTATCTGTTAACTGTTTTGGCTAGTTGTACTTTTATGGCAATGGTCACAGCTCTTTATACTTGGCATGAACGTTTTGGTGCTTTTGCGTCAATTATCTTGTTGTTGTTACAGTTAGCTTCTTGTGCAGGGACATATCCTTTGCCTCTGACCGATAAATTCTTCCAAATGATTAACCCTTTCTTACCTATGAGTTATTCGGTAGCTGGATTACGTCAAACGATTTCAATGACGGGTCAGGCTGAACAAGAGTTTTTAGTATTGAGCTTATTTATGCTACTGTTCGTCGCATTAGGAGCAGGGCTTTACAAGCGTCAAAGCAAAAAAAATTCATAAAAGTAAGACGAAAGTCTTGCTTTTTTCTTTTTAAATAGTATAATTGACTTATCAATAATTGATAAGTCAACAAAAAGAGGGAGAAAAATGACGGCTATTCCCAAACTTTTATATCAAATAAAAGTCAGTGAACAACAGATCAGTCAGTTATTCGAAGAGAGACTGGCTATTAGTTTAACGCGTTATCAGCTTTTAGAGGAATTATTAGCTCATGAGCCTTGTAGCCAAAAAAAGTTAGAGGATTTATTACAGATTGATCGTGCAGCCATTACGCGACACATGAAAATTTTAGAGGAGCGAGGTTATGTTCAAAAAGTACGGAATCCTAAAAACCAAAGGGAGATGATTGTCTATGCTACTGATAAAGCTAAGCGTGATTTAAGTCTTTCCCCGCCTGAACACCATCTACAAATAAAAGAAGAGATGGAGCACATCCTGTCGGATGATGAAAAAGTAGAGCTATCTAGACTACTTAATAAGTTAGTCAATGGATTAGAGGATATAGAGTATTTAAAAGGAGAAAAAAACTAATGTCAATTATTACTATTATTTTAGCAACTGTCGTTGCTGTTGAGCATTTTTATATCATGTATTTAGAGACGATTGCGACACAATCTGATAGCACAAGTCGTGTTTTTAATATGTCCAAAGAGGAGTTATCTCGTGCCTCTGTTAACAATCTCTTTAAAAATCAAGGGATTTATAATGGCTTAGTGGCATTATTTTTACTTTATGGGATTTATTTCTCTACTCAACCTAAAGAAATTGTGACGATTTTCTTACTTTTTGTAATTTTAGCCGCAATCTATGGGGCTTTGACTGCTAATAAGAAAATTATTCTGACGCAAGGTGGACCTGCTATTTTAGCGCTTATTAGTCTCTTACTGTTTTAAAAAAAATGCTAGCGTAAGCTAGCATTTCAGACTGAAGACAAACATCTCGATTGATGTTTGTCTTTTTCTGTTTATTGG
>CAMCQB010000048.1 GCA_945876895.1 uncultured Streptococcus sp. | reverse complement strand
GATAGAGTGACACGTGATAACAAGGTATTTTCTATTTTAAAGTTCAGATCAATGACGGTAGATGCAGAAAAACACTCTGGTCCAGTGTTAGCACAAGCCAATGATCAACGTGTGACAAAGGTTGGGAAATTCATTCGAGCAACCAGGATTGATGAGCTTCCTCAGTTGATTAACGTCCTAAAAGGAGAGATGTCGATTGTTGGTCCAAGACCTGAGCGTCCGTTTTTTGTGGATCAATTTTCACAAGAAGACTCGCACTATCCTTGGAGACATCATGTTAGGGCTGGTTTAACAGGTTATGCTCAAGTTTATGGTAAATATACCTCGGATTTTAGAGATAAGTTGAAATTTGATCTCTTATATATCAAAAATTATTCCTTGCTATTAGACATCAAACTTCTTTTAAAAACGGCTATTATTATTTTTGATAAGATGAGTTCACAAGGAAAAGAGGAGCAAGCATCAGATCAGCTAAATTTGACAGAACTTGAGCGAATAGTAAAGATATTATGATATTAAAAATAACAAAATAGTAATTAGAAACAAGAATGTTCTGCATTCTTGTTTTTTTTTTGAACAAATGCTATACTGACAGAAAGATAAGGAGGGGACATATGAAAAAGTTTTCTAAAGAAATTTTGGCAACTGTTCTTAAAGATTATAGGATAAGGCACCAATTAACTCAGGAAGATCTGGCTAACAAAGTTGGTATCAATCGTTCATTAGTTTCTCGAATAGAACAAGAAAAGTTTGTTCCCAGCATTGCTCAATTAGAAAGCCTAGCTGAATTAACCAACCATAAAATTGAAGATTTTTTTTCAGTTGAACAAAAAACTGTACAAAATATTGAGTCCAGTAGCACTATTGCAGTGGCGGGATTAGGCTATGTCGGAATGTCAATGGCGGTGTTACTAGCTCAGTATCATCAAGTAATAGCTGTAGATGTTTTGGAAGAAAAGGTGGCTCTTGTTAATAAGGGAGTTTCTCCTATTCAGGATGATTATATTGAACGGTATCTAAAAGAGAAGGACTTAAATTTGAAGGCAAGCTTAGATGCTAAAAAGGCTTATGAGGATGCTGAATTTATCGTCATAGCAGCTCCTACAAATTATGATAGTGCTACAAATTATTTTGATACGCAACATGTTGAGACTGTTATTAAACAAGTACTTGCTGTGAACCCTCAAGCAATTATGGTGATTAAATCTACTGTCCCAGTAGGGTTTACACTTTCTATGAGAAAAAAATATGGCACAGAAAATATTCTATTTAGTCCAGAATTTCTGAGAGAATCAAAAGCTCTTTATGATAATCTTTATCCCTCGCGTATCATTGTTTCTAGCGAATTAAATGATTCGGTAGAGTTAAAAGCAGCTGCTTCAAAATTTGCTTCTTTTTTAAAAACAGCTTCTCTAAAGGAAGATGTCAGTGTTTTATCTATGGGGGCGACAGAAGCTGAGGCGGTTAAGTTGTTTGCCAATACTTATTTGGCTTTACGGGTATCTTATTTTAATGAGTTAGATACATATGCTGAAATCAAGGGATTGAATACACAATCAATTATCGAAGGGGTTGGTCTAGATCCTCGTATTGGAACTTATTACAACAATCCATCGTTTGGATATGGAGGTTATTGCTTACCAAAAGACAGTAAACAATTACTAGCTAATTATGATAATATTCCTCAAAATATGATGACAGCTATTGTAGAATCTAATCGAACACGAAAGGATTTTATAGCAGATCAAGTTTTAAAAATGGCGGGCTATTACGACTATAGTGAACATGATACCTTCCACTATCAAAGTGAAAAAGAAGTAACTATCGGAGTCTATCGTTTAACCATGAAGAGTCATTCCGATAATTTTAGACAAAGTTCGATACAAGGGGTCATGAAACGGATTAAAGCCAAGGGTGCTAAAGTCATTATATTTGAGCCAACTTTGGAGAATGGCTCTAGCTTTTTTGGCTCTGAAGTGGTCAATCATTTAGAAGAATTCAAGAAAAAAAGTCAGGCTATTATTGCAAATCGTTACGATGACAACTTAGATGATGTTCGCAATAAAGTTTATACAAGAGATATTTTTGGTCGAGACTAAGCCTTATATAAAAAAATGAATGCTCAGAAGATAAGCATTCATTTTTTTATATAAGGCTTAGTGCCATTCATTTTCTGAGCGTAGTTCGTTTGACATCATACTTAGTATAGTTTCTTTGATATCAGCCCCTTCATAGATCGACTGATAGATAGCAGTAGTGATGGGCATATAAACACCCAGTTCTTGTGCAATCTCGTAAGCTACCTTGGTTGTTGAGATGCCTTCAATCACCATTCCCATATTACGTTCGATGTCTTCTAGTTTCTCCCCTCGTCCTAGGGCATCTCCAGCGCGCCAATTTCGTGAGTGGATAGAGGTTCCTGTGACAATCAAGTCCCCAACGCCAGACAGACCGCTATAAGTGAGTGGATCAGCTCCGAGCTTGACACCGAGTCTTGTAATCTCAGCTAACCCCCTTGTGATGACAGCAGCTTTGGCATTGTCTCCGAAACCAAGTCCGTGTAGCGCTCCTGCTCCAACCGCGATGATGTTTTTAAGCGCACCAGCTGTTTCGACACCAATCACATCCGTATTGGTATAAAGACGGAAATAGGTGTTGCTAAAAAGATTTTGAACATACTTTGCAGTGTCTAAATCTTTTGATGCTGCAGTAATTAAGGTCAAGTCACGTACAATAGTTTCCTCTGCATGGCTAGGCCCAGAGACCACCACAACCTCACTGCGAAGCTTATCAGGAATTTCTTCTTCTAATATAGTAGATAAACGTTCATGTGTGCCAGGCTCTAATCCTTTTGAAGCATGCATGATGGTAACTTTATGGTTTAAAAGTTCAGCAACTTGTTTGGCCACTAGACGGGTCACTTTTGTTGGAACGACAAAAAGAATGGCGTCAACCTGATCTAAAGCTTCTTTTAAATCAAGATAGGCTTTAATGGATGGATCTAGTACCACATCTTTAAAATAATGTGTATTCGTATGATGGGTGTTAATCTCTTCAATCTGTTCAGGAATATTTCCCCAAAGACGAACATCATGCCCATTGTCATTTAATACTTGCGCTAGGGCTGTTCCCCAAGAACCTGGGCCCAAAACTGCAATTTTTTGTTTTGTCATATTTTTCTCCTCTTAATGATAGAAAACCATTCATATTATACCATATTTACGCTAAACTTGTACAATTGGAAGGAGTTGGATTAAAACAATCTTAAGACTAGCAAAGTTAAGGTGTTTGTGTTAGAATGATAGGCATTGAATAATGCAATACTTCCTGTTCACACCTTGAACCAGGAGTTTTTTCATGAAAAAGGAGGAAAATATGCTTAAAAAAGCACTTAAGCCGTACAAGTGGTATGTTATGGCTTCTGTATTGATGACGATTGTAATCGTATTAAGTGCGCTTTTACAACCGAACTACCTCAAAGATGTGTTAAGTGCGGTGATGGAAAACGATAAGGATAAGATTACATCAATTGGGATTTGGTTATTGGGGATTGCGGGTGCAGGTCTCCTAGCTGGTATTGTCAATACCGTCTTAGCCGCTAAAATTTCACAAGGTGTTTCTGCTGATTTGCGTGAGGCAACGTTTAGAAAAATCCAGACTTTTTCTTATGCCAATATTGAGGAATTTAATGCAGGGAACTTGGTTGTTCGCATGACCAATGATGTCACGCAGATTCAAAACTTGATGATGATGATTTTCCAAGTCTTGTTACGTCTTCCTATTTTGTTTATCGGTGCTTTCATTATGGCAATGAGAACACTACCAAGTTTATGGTGGGTCTTGGTGTTAATGGTTATCCTGATCGGAGCAGTAATGGCTGTTATTATGGGATTGATGGGGCCACGCTTTGGGATTTTCCAAAGCTTGATGGATAAGATTAACAGCATTGCTAAAGAGAACCTTCGTGGTGTCCGAGTGGTCAAATCTTTTGTACAGGAAAAGTCACAATATGCTAAGTTCAAGGAAGTTTCTAATGACCTGCTTGATCTCAATTTATTTATTGGGTATGGCTTTTCTATTATGATGCCTGTCTTGACCTTTATTGCTTATATGGCAACGTTTGTTTCTATTTACATGGTATCTAAAATGGTTGATACTGAGCCAGAGGCTATCGGAAACATTGCTTCTTTTATGACCTATATGATGCAAATTATGTTCTCAATTATCATGGTGAGCTTTATGGGGATGCAAGCTAGTCGTGCCTTTGTAGCCCTTAACCGTATCAAAGAAGTATTGGATACCGAGCCTGCCATGACCTTCAAAGAACATGCAGATGAGGATCTTAAAGGAGATATTGTCTTTGAGCATGTGAGTTTCACTTATCCACATGATACCGAGCCAACACTCAAAGATGTCAGTTTTGCAATTAAATCTGGTCAGATGGTCGGAGTTGTAGGAGCAACAGGTGCAGGGAAATCAACCCTTGCGCAGTTGATTCCGCGTCTATTTGACCCTCAAGAAGGGTGTATTACAATCGGTGGTCGTGATCTTAAAGACCTTAATCAGACGACTTTAAGAAAGACAGTCTCTATTGTTTTACAAAAGGCTATTTTGTTTAGTGGAACGATTGCTGATAATCTTCGTCAAGGAAGTGCTGGTGCAGACATTGCAGCAATGGAGCGTGCAGCAGGAATTGCTCAAGCTAAAGAGTTTATTGATCGTATGGATGAGACTTACGAAAGTCAAGTTGAAGAGCGTGGGAATAACTTCTCTGGCGGACAAAAGCAACGTATGAGTATTGCCCGTGGTGTGATTGGAAATCCTAAAGTTTTGGTCTTAGATGACTCCACTTCTGCTCTTGATGCTAAGTCTGAAAAGTTAGTTCAAGAAGCTTTAAATAAAGATTTAAAAGAGACGACAACAGTGATCATTGCTCAAAAGATTTCTTCAGTGGTTAAAGCAGATAAAATTTTGGTTTTAGATGAGGGCCGCCTAATTGGTGAGGGAACGCATGCTGAGTTAGTTGAGACCAATGCCGTTTATCGAGAAATTTATGAAACACAAAAAGGAAAGGAGGAAGAGGAATAAGCTGAGATTAACCTCTATGTATAATGAAAACAGCACGATTTTTCTGGTTTTATTTTAAACGTTATAAGTTATCCTTTTTCGTGATTTTTTTAGCGATTATTATATCCACTTATTTACAAGTTAAAGCCCCTGTTTATCTTGGGGAGGCTTTGACAGAGCTTGGGACTTGGGTACAAGACTATTTTAAAGCTAAGGCAATTAGTGAGGCAACAGGACAAGACTTGGTACGTCCAAGTATGGATGCCTTTGGCTCAGTCATGTGGAAACTCTTTTTAACCTATGCTTTTACAGCCTTGTCAATGTTGATTTATACGGTACTTTTTTCACGTATCGTAGCACACTCAACTAACCGAATGAGAAAAGGCTTATTTGGGAAGTTAGAGCGCCTGACGGTAGCATTTTTTGATCGTCATAAAGATGGTGACATTTTATCTCGCTTTACCAGTGATTTGGACAATATTCAAAACTCTTTCAACCAGAGTTTAACGCAAGTGGTGTCTAATATTGCCCTTTATATTGGACTTGTGTGGATGATGTTTTCACAAAATACCAAGCTAGCTTGGGTGACAGTAGCTAGTACCCCAGTTGCTATTTTATTCTTGATTTTTATTGTTCGTATGGCTAGAAAATACACTGATCTTCAACAGGCAGAGGTAAGTAAACTCAATGCTTATATGGATGAGAAAATTTCAGGTCAAAAAGCCATTATTGTGCAAGGTTTGCAAGAAGAGACGATTGCAGGCTTTACAGTATTAAATGATAATGTTAGAAGAGCAACTTTTAAAGGTCGTCTTTTTGCTGGTTTGCTTTTCCCAGTGATGAATGGCATGAGCTTGATTAATACCGCTATCGTCATCTTTGTGGGCTCAACTCTAGTATTGGATGATAAGTCAATGACAACAGCAGCTGCACTTGGTTTAGTGGTTACCTTTGTTCAATATTCACAACAATATTATCAACCGATCATGCAGGTGGCTTCTAGTTGGGCAGAGTTGCAATTAGCCTTTACTGGTGCAGGGCGTATTCAAGAAATGTTTGATCAAGAAGAGGAAGTTCGTCCTGTCTCTGCTCCTAAATTCACAGAATTAAAAGAAAGTGTTGAAATTGAAGGGATTGACTTTGGTTATCTACCAGGTCAGCGTGTTCTGAAAGATGTGACGATTTCTGCTCCTAAAGGGAAAATGGTGGCGGTTGTGGGACCAACAGGTTCTGGTAAGACCACTATTATGAATCTCATTAACCGCTTTTATGATGTGGATAAGGGTGCGATCAAGTTTGATGGTCGTGACATTCGTGAATACGATCTTGATAGCCTACGTGAAAATGTTGGGATTGTGTTACAAGAATCTGTTCTCTTTAGTGGCAGCATTAGAGATAACATTGCTTTTGGTCGTCCAGATGCCAGTCAAGAAATGGTAGAAGCTGCTGCTCGAGCGACCCATATCCATGAATTTATTGAGAGCCTTCCAGATCAGTATGAAACCTTGGTTGATGATGAAAATAACATCTTCTCGACAGGTCAGAAACAGTTGATTTCCATTGCGCGCACCTTGTTAACAGATCCTCAAGTTTTGATTTTGGATGAGGCAACGTCAAACGTTGATACGGTGACAGAAAGCAAGATTCAGCAAGCTATGGAAGCTGTTGTGGCAGGGCGCACGAGCTTTGTGATTGCCCATCGTTTAAAAACTATTTTGAATGCTGATGAAATTATTGTCTTAAAAGACGGTGAAGTGCTAGAACGTGGAAACCATTACGAACTGCTTAGACAAAAAGGTTTTTACGCTGAACTTTATCATAATCAATTTGTATTTGAATAGCACAAAAGACAAGGTGATGAGACCTTGTCTTTTTGAAAAAAGAAAATTATCAGGCTTTTTGCTTTTCTTTTACGAATAGCCTATAATAGAGGAATTGAGTAGAAAGTGAGAAAATTATGTCTAGAATCCGTGGATTTGAATTGGTATCAACTTATCACAACGAAGATTTACTGCCTAAGCGAGAAACAGCACATGCGGCTGGATATGACCTAAAGGTTGCAGAAAAAACCATCATTGCCCCAGGGGAGATCAAGTTGGTCCCAACAGGGGTAAAGGCTTATATGCAAGCAGGAGAAGTCCTCTACCTTTACGATCGCTCATCCAATCCAAGAAAAAAAGGTTTGGTCTTGATTAACTCTGTTGGTGTTATAGATGGGGATTATTATGGTAATGCTGCAAATGAGGGGCATATTTTTGCACAAATGCAAAACATTACGGAGCAAGACGTGGTCCTTGAAGTTGGTGAACGCGTAGTACAAGGTGTTTTTGCGCCCTTTCTTGTTGCTGATGGTGATCTAGCAACTGGTCAACGAACGGGTGGGTTTGGAAGTACCGGAAACTAAAGAAGAGTTGGGGAGGATAGAAGAATAGCTAAGAAGAAAACCAATTTTGTTTGTCAAGAGTGTGGGTACAACTCTCCTAAATACTTGGGGCGTTGTCCCAATTGTTCGTCTTGGTCTTCTTTTGTTGAAGAAGTAGAGGTGGCTGAGGTTAAAAATGCTCGTGTCAGCCTGACAGGCGAGAAGACAAAACCTGTTAAATTAAATCAGGTAACCTCTAGTCAGGTTGCTAGAACCCAAACGGATATGGAGGAGTTCAACCGTGTGTTAGGTGGAGGTGTTGTCCCAGGGAGCTTAGTGCTGATAGGAGGAGATCCAGGAATTGGAAAGTCCACTTTGCTTTTACAGGTTTCGACTCAGTTAGCCAATAAAGGCACCGTGCTTTATGTATCAGGGGAAGAGTCAGCAGAGCAAATCAAACTACGCAGTGAGCGCTTGGGTGATATTGATAATGAGTTTTACCTCTATGCTGAAACCAATATGCAATCAATCAGAGCCGAAGTCGAAAAAATTCAGCCCAATTTCTTGATTATTGATTCTATCCAAACCATCATGAGTCCAGACATATCCAGTGTTCAGGGATCTGTTTCACAAGTTAGAGAAGTGACAGCTGAGTTGATGCAACTTGCTAAAACCAATAATATTGCGACCTTTATTGTTGGTCATGTGACCAAGGAAGGCACACTGGCAGGGCCACGGATGCTAGAGCATATGGTGGATACTGTCTTATACTTTGAAGGGGAGCGTCAACATACTTTTAGGATTTTGAGGGCGGTAAAGAACCGCTTTGGCTCGACAAATGAAATCGGTATTTTCGAGATGCAGTCAGCTGGTCTAGTAGAGGTCTTGAATCCGAGTCAAGTCTTTTTAGAGGAGCGTCTTGATGGGGCAACAGGATCGGCTATTGTGGTAACGATGGAAGGAACAAGGCCTATCTTGGCTGAGGTTCAAGCCTTGGTAACACCAACTGTATTTGGAAATGCTAAGCGGACCACAACAGGATTAGATTTTAATCGGGCAAGTTTGATTATGGCAGTCTTGGAAAAGCGTTGTGGCTTGTTACTACAAAATCAAGATGCCTACCTAAAATCAGCTGGTGGAGTGAAGTTGGATGAACCTGCCATTGATTTAGCTGTTGCTGTAGCCTTGGCATCCAGCTATAAGGACCAACCAACTAACCCTCAAGATTGTTTTATTGGTGAAATTGGATTGACAGGTGAGGTCAGACGGGTCAATCGGATTGAACAAAGGGTAAATGAAGCAAGTAAATTAGGCTTTACTAAGATTTATGCTCCGAAAAATTCCCTACATGGTCTAACTGTTCCAGATGGTATCCAAGTGATAGGTGTGTCAACAGTCAGTGAAGTCTTGCAGAAAGTATTCAATAGCTAGCTTTTTCTGTCTTTATCAGGGACATTTTCAGAAAAACATGATAAGATAGATGAAACTAATATGAAACCGTCATGCTTTTCATTGCACAAAAAGGAGGATGAAGAAATGACACGATTTGATGATTTTTTGACGAATAACCAAAACTTTGCGAGGGTTTTTCCAAATGGTCATATCCCGACACCGCCAAGAAAAGAGGTTGCCATTGTGTCTTGTATGGATGCAAGGATTCATGTGGCTCAGATTTTTGGTTTGAGTTTGGGGGATGCCCATATTATTCGTAATGCTGGTGGACGTGTTACAGATGATATTATCAGATCGTTGGTGATTTCAGAGCAGTTACTTGGGACAAAGGAGATTATTGTGATGCACCATACCGATTGTGGTTTGCACAAAAAGGATAATCAAGCCTTGTGGACTAATTTAGCGCCTGTTTTAGGTGATGATGTCAAATCGGTTGATTTTCTTCCCTTTGAAGACATTGAAGCTAGTGTGACAGATGATGTTCTATTACTAAAAAATAGCCCCTTGATTCCTAAAGATATTGTGATTAGTGGGGCAATTTATGATGTGGATACTGGACGTGTTTTACCAGTTATTCGTGCTTAATAGAAGCTGTTGATAGAAAAAAGGTTGGCGATGGAGCTAACCTCAAAAAGTTAGATAAAAATAATTAGTAAAAGGATTTAGTTCTGTACTGAACAGGACTAAGTCCTTTTAGTTTTGTTTTAATACGCTTATTGTTGTAGTAAAAATAGCTTGTTCTAGAGACTTGAAAGTCTTCTCAAATCCGTAACATTTCTGTTTTCAAGATGCAACAGAAGGACTCTATCATGCTGTAATTTCTTGCCCCATCCCCCTTGTAAGACTTGTATCTCTTACGCTGACGGATACTCGCACTGAGATGTTAGTGCAAGAGGTATTTGAAAAGCTGATGCAAGGACGTACGAGCTTTGTTATCGCTCATAGGCTATCAACCATACCATCCGCAGATATCATTCTTGTCATGGTAGATGGCGATATCGTTGAGCATGGCAATCGCCAAGAGCTGATGGCTACAAAAGGTATCTACTACCATATGCAGCAGTCACAGGCTTAATGATCTGTTTTTGCTAGCTGTTATCAGTCGTTTTAAAAAGATTTTGGAGAAAAAATCCCAAAGTCTTTTCTTTTTGTTATACTTATTATTAAGATTATTAAAAAATCAGATGAGGTGAACTTGTGAAGATTAGTGAGCAAAAAAAGGCGGCAAAGGCTTTTATGGACCGTTGGTCAAATCGTGGCAATGAGCGCCAGGATAGTCAGTCATTTTGGCTGGATTTATTGGGGTCGGTCTATGGTATCGAAAATCCTGCCGAGTATATCACTTTTGAAGACAAGGTCATGCTTGACCATACGAGTTTCATCGATGGTTACATTGATAAAACCAAGGTCATGATAGAGCAAAAAGGTGCGGATAAGGACTTGAACAAGGCGATTAAACAGTCTGATGGTTCTTTGTTAACACCCTTTCAACAAGCTAAGCGCTATTCTGCTAATCTTCCCTACTCAAAACGTCCACGCTGGATTGTGACATCAAACTTCAAGGAGTTCTATATCTACGATATGGAGCAGCCAAATGCTGAAGCAACGGTAGTCAAGTTGGCGGATTTGGAGCAAGAGTTTTACCGTTTGGAGTTTTTGGTAGACAAGTCCAATGAGCATCTCGAGCGTGAAATGCAGATTTCTATGGAGGCAGGTGAGATTGTTCATGAGATGTATGACGGACTGCTCAAACAGTACATCACTCCTGATAGTCCTGAAACACTTCATGCCATTAACCAGTTGATCGTCCGTCTGGTCTTTTGCCTTTATGCAGAAGACTCAGGTCTTTTTGGGCATAAGCTGGCTTTCCATGACTATCTGGCGCGTTTTGGGAGTCGAGATTTTCGGAGAGCCTTGATAGACTTGTTTGATGTGCTAGACACACCTGTCAATCAGCGAGATCCCTATCTAGATGAGGATTTAGCGGCATTTCCTTATGTCAATGGTGGCATGTTTGCAGAGAAGCAGATTGAAATCCCTAATTTCACTGATGAACTAAGAGAGTTGATTTTGGAGCATGCGAGTTCTCAGTTTGACTGGTCAGACATCAGTCCGACAATTTTCGGGGCGGTTTTTGAGTCCACTCTCAACCCTGAGACCCGTCATTCTGGCGGTATGCACTATACCTCTATTGAAAATATCCATAAGGTCATCGATCCGCTCTTTTTGAATGACTTAAAAGACGAGTTAAATGACATTCGTCAGTTTAAGCAGGCTAAAACGGTGGAGCAAAAAGCCAAGCAATTTCAAGCCAAACTGGCTAGCCTGACCTTCTTTGACCCTGCCTGTGGGTCTGGAAACTTCTTGACCGAAACCTATATCTCCCTCAGACGCTTGGAAAATGAAGCCATTAAACTTTACATGGGAGATTCTGTCAAACTTGACGTTGAAGAGCTAGACTTGGTCAAGGTTAAGCTCAATCAGTTCTACGGTATCGAGATCAACGACTTTGCGGTGTCTGTTGCCAAAACGGCACTCTGGATTGCAGAAAGTCAGATGCTAGAAGCGACCAAGGAAATCATCTATGCCGAGCTCGACTTTCTTCCCCTCAAGTCCTATACCAATATCCATCATGGCAATGCCCTAACGACTGACTGGGAAACAGTGGTGGATAAGGATAAGCTCAACTATATCATCGGAAATCCGCCGTTTTTGGGTTATTCTAACCAATCCAAGGAACAAAAAGCTGATTTGCTAGGTGTCTATGTCGATGAAAAGGGCAAGCCCTATAAGACAGCAGGGAAGATTGATTTTGTGGCTGCTTGGTATTTTAAGGCAAGTCAGCTGATGCAAGACACGACTATTCAAGCAGCTCTAGTATCGACAAACTCGATCACTCAAGGGGAGCAAGTGGCTTCTGTTTTCAAACCACTGGTTGAACAGTTTGGTATTCATATTAATTTTGCATATCAATCTTTTAAGTGGACGAGTGAAGCAAAAGCAAACGCTCAGGTCCACTGTGTTATTATTGGATTTTCTTGCATTGAACGCGAAGAAAAGTATATATTCCAAGGGGAAAGTATTAGTAAAGTAACTAAAATCTCACCTTATTTGAGGGAAGGAAAAACAATTTTCCTTGAAAATAGAACTTCTCCAATTTCTTCTGTTTTTAAAATGACCACAGGTAACCGCCCTGCAGATGGTGGTCATCT
>CAMCQB010000047.1 GCA_945876895.1 uncultured Streptococcus sp. | reverse complement strand
CAAATACTTTAGTGAATACTATTGAAACACAACCATCACATTACACACGTCTTTATCAGTCTGATGATAGTTTAGAAGACAAGGTAACAAAAATCGTCACCGAAATTTACGGTGGTCGAGGTGTTGTTTTTGAAAAGAAAGCGCGTAACCAATTGGTTGAGTTTGCTAAACATGGCTGGGATAAACTTCCTGTTTGTATGGCTAAGACGCAGTACAGTTTCTCTGATGATCAATTTGCCTTAGGAGCTCCAAATGACTTTGAGATTACGGTTCGTGAATTTGTTCCTAAGCTTGGAGCTGGCTTTATCGTAGCTCTTACAGGTGATGTAATGACGATGCCAGGTTTACCTAAAGCACCGGCAGCTCTTAATATGGATGTCGCAGAAGATGGATCAGCATTAGGGTTGTTCTAATAGGATTAATTAGATAATCTGATGTTATACTAAAAACTCATACTCTATCACAGAGATTAAGTTAGTGATAGAGTATGAGTTTTTTTGTTTTGTCTTAGTAAGAGAAAACATGTTAAAATGTAATAAAAAAGGAGAGATTTATATGAAAAAGAAACTATTACAAACGATAGTATTATTGTCGGTGATTTTATCTTTGACAGCTTGTCAATCCATAGCAAATTGGTGGAAAAATACCAAGGAAGAATGGATTGGCTTGCAGATGACCGTTCGGACATATGATGAAAACTCTCAGCTGATTGATCAGATGACAGGGAAATCTTTGTCGATTTCTAGAAATGAAGAATTTGATTCGGTAGATAGTGAGGGGAATTCTAAATCGGACTCATCGGTATTAAAGGTGACATTAGGAGAATATGAAATAGATCATGTTGGATCATCCTTGATTGCTTCAGAGGAAGGTTTGGAAGACTTGTTTACAAAATATCAAAAATCGGTGGATGTTAGCAATTATAACCATTCTATGCCGATAATTAATCAAATGGTTTCACAATTAAAAAATGATATGACAGGAAAAAAGAAGGTTATTCTCATTCGGTCACAAAATGGAACCCCTCTTGCAACATATGCTGGAAATAAAGTTTCCCTCTATGCTTCGGATGCTCCAAAAACGTCAGAATTATTAATTGATGGGAAACGTTTAATTATTTATCGCTGTGATTATACAATTTACGATAAGGCTTTATTGGAGGAATAATGGTGAAAATTCGTCAAGCTAAGACATCAGATGCTGCTGCTCTTGTTGCAATTTACGCTCCCTATGTCGAGGAGACCGCTATTACTTTTGAATATTTTGTTCCTAGTGTTAAAGAGTTTGAAACTAGGGTATTAAAGACTCTTGAAAAATTTCCTTACCTTGTAGCAGAGGAAAATGGTGAGGTACTAGGGTATGCTTATGCTTCAACTTACTATGGGCGAGCAGCCTATGATTGGACGGTAGAGTTATCGGTTTATGTCTCTAAGGCATCAAGAGGGAAAAAAGTTGGAAGCCATTTGTACGACGCTTTAGAGAGCGCTCTTAATCAAATGGGAATGGTTAATTTATTAGCTTGTATTGCCTTGCCTAATGATCCTAGCATTCAGTTCCATAAGCAACGTGGCTTTAAACAAGTTGCACACTTTGAAAAAGTTGGCTATAAGTTTGGACAGTGGCATGATATTGTTTGGTTGCAAAAGCGCCTTCGAGATTGTAATGATATGTGATATAATAGAAAAAAAGCTTAGGAGGAGAAATTTATTAGTAAATCAAATAAAGTCAAACATCTTTTGACAAGAGGAAGGCGTAGTTTTTTACGTGGTATTTTTAGTCGAGGCACAGTAGTCATAGTATTATTAATTGTTCAGTTAGTCTTTTTGATTTCCTCTTTTATGTGGCTAGAACAATACCGCATTCAGTTGAGTATTTTATCTGTTATTTTGGTCTCTAGTTCAGTTCTTTATCTGATCAATAGTCAGATGGATACCTTATCTATCATTACTTGGCTATTGTTTATTCTTCCATTCCCATTATTTGGACCATTATTTTTGTTATATACCAAAAAAGATTGGGGTTACAGAGGACTTAGAGCTTTAGTGAAGAGATCTATTGATGAGAGTCAACCCTATTATACCTTGGATCATACTGTTTTAGAAGAGCTAAAGGACCGTCACTCCACAACCTATAATTTAGCTAAATATCTTCATCGAAGTGGCGGTTTTCCAACTTATCGGGATACAAATGTAACCTATTTCCCATCAGGAGAAGCGAAATTTGAAGAGATGAAGCGTCAACTAAAAAAAGCTAAAAAATTTATCTTTTTAGAATACTTTATTATTGATGAAGGCTTAATGTGGGGTGAAATATTAGCTATTTTAGAGAAAAAGGTCAAAGAAGGAGTAGAGGTACGAGTCATGTATGATGGCATGATTGAGTTCTCAACGCTCTCTTTCGATTATACAGAACGTTTGCAAAAGTTAGGGATTCAAGCTAAAGCTTTTGCTCCTATTCGCCCTTTTGTATCAACTTATTATAACTATCGAGACCATAGGAAAATTTTAGTCATTGATGGGAAAGTTGCTTTTAATGGTGGTGTCAATTTAGCAGATGAGTATATCAATCATATTGAAAGATTTGGTCATTGGAAGGACACAGCTATTATGTTGGAGGGGCGAGCTGTTGAGTCTTTTACACTGATGTTTTTACAAATGTGGTCAACGAGTTCTAGAGATTATAATTACCAGAATTATCTGATTGATTATCCTAAAAGACCCGAAGTTAATGGTTTTGTCATTCCTTATGGTGATTCACCATTAGATCATGACAAAGTGGGAGAAAATGTTTATATCGATATTTTAAACCATGCAAGAGACTATGTCTATATTATGACTCCTTATCTGATTTTAGATAGTGAAATGGAACATGCCCTTAAATTTGCGGCAGAACGTGGAGTAGATGTTCGATTAATTATGCCAGGTATCCCAGATAAGCCAGTGCCTTATGCTTTAGCAAAACGATACTATCCTGCTCTGCTTGAATCAGGAGTGAAGATTTATGAATATACGCCAGGTTTTGTTCATGCTAAGGTTTTTCTTGCAGATGATATTAAGGCAGTTGTCGGGACAATTAATCTTGATTATCGCAGTTTATATCATCACTTTGAATGCGCGACCTACATGTATCGGGTAGATGCCCTTAAGGATATTAAAGCAGATTTTAAAGCTACTTTAAAACAGTCTGACCTAGTAACAATGGACACCTTGAAAAATCTTCCCTTAAAGACAAAGATAATAGGGGTTGTTGTGAAATTAATCGCTCCGTTATTATAGGTCAAACTTGCAAATCCTTAGAAATTATGACATAATAAAGACATGCGATGAGTCGATTGTGGCTATGCCACTTTTGCGCTAGGGAGGTCAATAACGCAGGAGCGGACTTTGTCAGATTGTGTGAACCGATTTGGCACATTAGATAATCTAATGCCCTTGAAGCTAGGATATTTATCCTAGCTTTTTTTGATTCTTTATTTTACAAGCTCTTCTATTTTTTGTAGAGAATAGCTTTTCAAGTCATAAAAAAAATAGTATAATATGCCAATAGTATAAATTTTTAGAAAATTGTGAAGAAATCGCAATTTAATTTAGTGATTAGAGGTGTAAGAACATGGGATATACAGTAGCTGTAGTCGGTGCAACAGGTGCCGTTGGAACACAAATGATCAAAATGTTAGAGGAGTCAACTCTTCCAATTGATAAGGTTAGACTTTTATCATCTAGCCGTTCTGCAGGAAAGGTCTTGCAATATAAAGGACAAGATATCACCGTTGAAGAAACAACAGAGGATTCATTTGCAGGTATTGATATCGCCTTATTCTCAGCAGGTGGAGGAACATCAGCAAAATTCGCTCCGTATGCTGTTAAAGCAGGTGCTGTAGTGGTTGATAATACCTCTTATTTCCGTCAAAATCCTGACGTTCCTTTGGTAGTTCCAGAGGTTAATGCGCATGCTATGGATCATCACAATGGTATCATTGCCTGCCCTAACTGCTCAACCATCCAGATGATGGTAGCGCTTGAGCCTGTACGTCAAAAGTGGGGACTTGATCGTATTATTGTTTCTACTTATCAAGCCGTTTCTGGTGCTGGAGCAACAGCTATCCAAGAAACTCTTGGTCAATTGCATGAGGCTGTTGTTGATGGTGTCGATCCAAAACATTTAACAGCTAAGATTTTACCATCAGGTGGTGATAAAAAACACTATCCAATCGCATTTAATGCCCTTCCGCAAATTGATCTCTTCACAGATAATGATTACACTTATGAAGAGATGAAGATGACTAAGGAAACAAAGAAAATTATGGAAGATGACAGCATCAAAGTGTCAGCAACTTGTGTCCGTGTTCCTGTTTTATCTGGTCATTCAGAGTCTGTTTATATTGAGACAAAAGATCTTGCGCCAATTTCTGAAGTGAAAGCAGCTATTGCAAACTTCCCTGGAGCAGTACTTGAAGATGATGTCGCTAATCAAGTTTATCCGCAGGCAGTAAATGCGGTTGGTCGTCGTGAGACGTTTGTTGGTCGTATCCGTAAAGATTTAGACGCAGAAAAAGGAATTCACATGTGGGTTGTTTCTGACAATTTACTTAAAGGAGCGGCTTGGAATTCCGTCCAAATTGCCGAAGCATTGCACGAGCGTGGATTAGTACGTCCAACCACTGAATTAAAATTTGAATTGAAATAAGATTTATCCTAAATGGAAGTAAGGATATCTCTAACTCTTGGTCATATTGTGTTAGAAAGGAAGCACTATGTCTATTGAACAATTAAGAAATGTAAAGATTATTACAGCTCTTATCACGCCGTTTCATCCAGATGGTTCAATTAATTTTGAGGCTTTGCCAAAGTTAATTGAGCATCTTTTAGCTCATCATACAGAAGGGTTACTCCTAGCTGGAACAACAGCCGAGAGTCCAACTTTGACTCATGATGAAGAATTGGAGCTTTTTAAGGCCGTTCAAAAAATTGTTGATGGTCGTGTTCCTTTGATTGCTGGCGTCGGAACTAATGATACTCGTGACTCTGTCGATTTTGCTAAGGAAGTGGCAGAGTTTGGAGGATTTGCTGCTGGTCTAGCCATTGCGCCTTATTACAACAAACCAACCCAAGAGGGACTCTATCAACATTTTAAGGCGATTGCTGATGCGAGCGACCTCCCTATTATTATCTATAATATTCCTGGTCGTGTTGTAGTGGAAGTAGCTCCCGAAACCATGTTACGTTTAGCTCAACACCCTAATATTATTGGTGTTAAGGAATGTACTAATCTTGATAATATGGCTTATCTTATCGAGAACAAACCAGATGATTTCTTGATTTTTACAGGTGAAGATGGAGAAGCTTTCCATGCTATGAACCTAGGAGCAGATGGTGTTATTAGCGTTGCATCTCATACAAATGGAGATGAAATTTTTGAAATGTTTGAAGCTATCCAGGCTAACGATATCAAAAAGGCTGCCCAAATTCAGCGCCGCTTCCTTCCTAAAGTTAATGCTTTGTTTTCTGTTGCTAGCCCAGCACCTGTTAAAGCCGTCCTTAATCATCAAGGATTTAATGTTGGTCCTTTACGTTTACCCTTGGTATCTTGCACTTATGAAGAAGCAGACCGTATTATCAATGTTGTGTTGGATCGTGCTCCTAAGCACTATGTCACAGGTGTCTTAAGGCCTGATTACTAAAAATAATGGAGAAATGTTGTATTCAAATTTAGGCTCAACTCAAAGGTTTATTGGTTTTAATAACTATTGTGGCCTAAGGTGGAGGATACGATAACTAGGATGAGTCCCCTTTATTTCCGATTTAGCTTAAAGCTATACTTTTGGAAATGAGAGGACTCTTTCTCCTTATTTTCGATGATATTGACTAAAAAGATTATAAAATGTTACATAAATTTGTTACTGTCACTATAGATCGACCGATCGGAAGCCGTCATCCTCAATTTAAAGATATGATCTATCCTATTCACTACGGTTATATTAAAGGGATCATGGGAGGTGATGGTCAAGAGCAAGACGCTTATCTTATGGGGGTTAGAGTACCCGTTTCTCAATACACAGGTCAGGTAGTTGCTATTATCCATCGCAGAGATGATGTAGAAACGAAGTGGGTGGTAGCACCTGAGGGATGTCATTTTTCCAAAGAGGAGATAGAAGAAGCAGTTGCTTTTCAGGAAAAATACTTTGATAGTTGGATTGAGTTAAGGGGAGAGGGATCACTTGTTGATAAGGAGTGATATCAACACTTTGGGTGATGAAAATAGTGCCTCATTTTACAAGAAATTTGCAAAAAAGATAAGAAAACTTGAGATTATAGGCTTTTCAACTTGACAAAATCGCTTACAATATATGATAATAGAGGTAGGAAAACTAGAAAATCACAAAGGAGGTTCCTATGCAAATTATCAAACGTGATGGACAGGTGACAAATTTTGACCCAGATAAAATCTATCAAGCGATTTTAAAAGCAGCACAGACAGTCTATGTATTAGATGATAAGTTGCGTCAAGATTTGGCTCAAGTGACCAAAAAAGTTGTGATTGATTTAGAAGAAGCAAAAGTAGAACGTCCTACCATCAGCATGATTCAATCAATGGTCGAGTATCGATTGTTAGATGCTGGGTTTATCAATATTGCAGAACATTATATTTCATATCGTTTACAGCGCGACTTAGAACGTAATGGCTATGGGGACCATATTGCAGTTCACTTACATTTTGAACAGTTAAAATAAACAAAGAAGCTGAGGGAACTGAACTCAGCTTCTTTGTTTATTTTAAGTCATCTAGACAGTGCTCTAGTTTAGAATCTATGGGAATTTGCAAATAGTGATGATCGGTTGGAATTAGGTAGGACTTGGTTAAAGACTGAAAAGCAGAGTTTTTCTTTAGGTCCCACTTTTTTTCCTTACTCACTTCTATAGCCATAGTTTTTATAGAAAGATGGTAAGGAAATGGAATTTGAATCTTATCTAATAAGGTTTCAGCTTTTCTTTTTTCATTTTGAAAATACTGGCGTAGGCGTTTAAGATTTTGATCAAACATACCATTATCCAAGTAAAGTGATAGAGCTTTTTGCATGATCAGATTAGTGTCGTAATCAATCAAACTTTTATAGTCTAAAAACGCTTTCAAAACCATCTTAGGTAAGACAACAGCCCCTAATCGTAAAGCTGGAAATACAGACATAGAGAAGGATTTAAGGTAGATGACACGCTCCCTGGTATCATAGTAATGCAGAGGGAGATCGTTTGTTCTGGAAAAATCCCCCATATAATCATCTTCTACTATATAGACATTATATCGATAAGCTAAGTCTAGTATAGCTTGTTTTTCTTCTAATGAGTAAGAGAGGCCAAGTGGATTTGAAAAGCGTGAGATGGTATAAAAAAATTTAATATCATCATTTTTAAAAATCGTTTCAAGCTCTTTAAGATTCAATCCCCCAAAGCCACGAGAAATTGTTGTGAAGGGAAGATTTTGTGCTTTCACCATATCATTCATTCGGTAATATGTAGGTTGCTCTAACAAAATCTTTTTTTTCTGATTAGGAAAATCGAGCTGTGTAAAAATATAAAGAGCTTGTTGGCTACCAGCTGTAATCACAATTTGATCCTTTTTAGTATAGATGGTCTGATTACTAAAATAGTTTTCCAAGGATATGAGTAAATCCTCGAGTCCAGCTTGACTATGGTAATAGTTAAAGAGGTAGTTTTTTCTCCCTTTTAACGTTTCTTCCAGGCATAGTCTAAAATCATCATAGGTTTTGTTGTTATAGTCTTGGAGTTTAAGCGAAACGTCTGGTTCGGGTTCGTTATCTTCAAGGACGTAGTAGCCGCTTTTTTTGACAGGGTAGATGAGATTTTGGTATTTTAACTCCAATAGTGCACGCTGAACAGTATCTTTACTGCAGTGATAATCTTTACTGAGTTGGCGAATAGAGGGTAGTCTATCCCCCTTTTTGAATTGACCTGATAAGATAGCGTGTGAGAGTTGGTTAACAATGTTTTGATAGATACTTGTCATGTTTTGTCCCCGTACAGATGATGTTTTAGTCTATTGTACAATAGACTGAATTTTCTTACAATAGTTACCAACTTGAATTCAAGAATTTTATTTAAGGAGGACAAATCATGTCAACAAAACAGCTTAGTATTTCATCTCTTTTTATGGCTCTAGTTATTATTCTTAGTGCGAGTATTTTCTCAATTCCAGTTCCTGGGGGACATTTTTATTTTAATGGAATTGTTATTTTTTTAGTGGGGCTCATTTTTCCACCAGTTCAAGCGGTTATTATAGCAGGAATCGGTTCTTTTTTAGGAGATTTCTTTTTTTATCCTGCTCCTATGTTTGTGACACTTGTCACTCACAGTTTACAAGTCCTTGTTATTTCGCTTATCATTAGTCAAAAAACAAAACCGATTAATCCGATAAGGACCATTATAGCGCTTTTTATGGGATCTATGATTGATTTGGTAGGTTATGGTATTGGACGTGCCTTTATCTATGCTAGTCCAGAATATGCTTTATTAAAACTTCCTTTTGATATTTTAGCAATTGCTTTAGGAGCTGGCGTGGCTTATTTTATTTATTACCACACTGGATTTGTTAGACAATTCCAAAGAGCTTGGAAAAGGTAATCCTTTCCTATACAGCGTCAAATGAGCGTGATATAATAGTTTACAAGTGAAAGGAGATATGATGCAACAAGGCAATAATGGAAGTAGTGATAAGTGGGTTTTATGGTCCACAGTCTTTTTTCTTTTTTTATACGGAATAGGTGTGATAAAGAATTTATATTCGGGGAATTTTTTATTTGCTGCCTTTTTTGGACTGATTTTTTTGACCAACCTTATCTTTATTGGCAAGCGATGGCGTAAAAAATAATAATGGTGCTGGCGTGAGCCTAGCACCATTATTATTTGGAAGTGATGGTTGTTAATAAGTTGTCTGCGGTAGTAGAAGGTAAGATTCTGATGCGATCAAGGCTGAGTAAACCATCTTCGATACTGGCCAAACCTTCATTTGTCGTGGTGGCTAATTGATAATAATTTTGACTTAGTTGAAGTGTTTCTTGGTTATAGCGTCCAGCAGGATAAGCAATAGCAATAGTATCTTGGTTCAATGCTTGATCTAAGAATGTTTTAGAATCTTGAAGCTCAGTATTTTGAGTCTGATGATCACTAGTAGATAAATCAGGGTGGTTAACAGTATGGCTTTGGAAACTAATACCGTTTTCTTTCATTTCTTTCATTTGTTCAATGGTAAGGTTACTGGTACGTCCTTCTTGAATAAAACCTGTAATGATATGATTAGTGGCCTTTACACTGTATTTTTTTAAAATGGGATAGGCTTGTGTGTAAAAATCAGCATTGCCATCATCAAAGGTAATCCAAACAACTTTTTGACTGGGTAAGCTATTTTCGGTGAGTGCTTTGTAAGCTTCCTCTGGTGTTAAAAAGTAGTAGCCTTGATCCACCAAAGCCTTGATATGACTTTCAAACACATCTGGTGCAACAATGAGGTTAGCAGAAGCTGTCTCAGAAGGATCCATGACATGGATGGCGTGATACATTAAAATCGGAATTTGAACAACTTGTTCTTGTTTTTCCCATGTCAGACTTGATGCAGTTGTAGAAGTTTGGGGCACTTTTGAAGACGAAGAAGTTGCGGCTTGACTAGTAGAGGTTGGTTTGTTTTGATTTAAATAAGTCGTTAGTGTCAATGCGATGACAATAATACTTGCGATTAACAGTAGGGTATTTATCCAGAAAAATTTAGATTTTAGCATATTCTCTCTCTTTATTAATCTCTTTATTTTATTTTAGCATATTTTAATTTGATAAACGAATGTTATTTTTAGAATTTTTTGAAAAATCTAGTGAAAATCAACTCGATCTGGGTTTTAGATATAGCAAAGTAGAGTAATTTTTGATAAAATAGAAAAAATGTTATTTCACAAGGAGTATAAATATGGCTATTAAGATCGGTTTGCTGGGCTTTGGAACAGTTGCAAGTGGAATTCCATTCTTGTTGGAAGAAAACAAAGATAAGATTGTTGCAGCTTCTAAAGAAACACTAGAGATCGCTAAGGTATTGGTAAAAGATGAAGCGGAAAAAGATCGTCTGTTGTCAGCAGGTAATCACTATAACTTTGTCACAAATGTCGATGAGATTTTATCTGATCCAGAGATTACCATTGTTGTGGAATTGATGGGGCGTATTGAGCCTGCTAAGACTTTTATCACCAAAGCATTAGAAGCTAAAAAACATGTTGTTTCAGCAAATAAAGATTTGATTGCGGTACACGGATCGGAATTAATCGCTCTTGCCCAGAAACAAGGTGTTGCATTTTACTATGAGGCGGCTGTAGCTGGGGGGATTCCAATTCTTCGCACATTAGCTAATTCTTTGACATCAGATAAAGTGACACGTATTTTAGGCGTCCTTAATGGTACTTCAAACTTCATGATGACTAAAATGGTAGATGAGGGCTGGACTTATGAGGATGCTTTAAAAACAGCACAAGATTTAGGATATGCAGAAAGTGATCCGACAAATGATGTCGAAGGTATTGATGCAGCCTACAAAGCAGTTATTCTTAGTCAATTCGGGTTTGGAATGGCTATCGATTTTGATGCTGTTAGCCACAAAGGAATTTCAACTATTACTCCAGATGATGTGGCAGTAGCTCAACAATTAGGTTATGTGATTAAGTTGGTAGGTGATATTCAAGAAACCGAATCAGGAATTTCAGCTGAGGTATCTCCAACTTTCTTACCTAAAGACCATCCTTTAGCAAGTGTCAATGGTGTTATGAATGCTGTCTTCGTAGAATCTATCGGTATTGGTGAGTCAATGTATTATGGTCCAGGAGCAGGACAAAAACCAACGGCAACATCTGTTGTAGCTGATATTGTGCGTATTGCACGCCGTTTAAGTGATGGTAATATTGGTAAATCTTTCAATGAATATTCTCGCCCAGCTGTTCTTGCTAATCCAGAAGATGTTAAGAGCGACTATTATTTCTCTATTATTACACCAGATCAACAAGGTCAAATTTTACGTTTAGCAGAAATTTTTAACCAAGAGAATGCTTCATTTAAACAAATTTTACAACAAAAATCAAATGGTAAAGAAGCACAGGTTGTCATTGTCACACATCGCTTAAGCAAGACACAATTAGCTGCTATTACAGAAAAATTAGAGTCTGATGTAGACTTTAAGCTTTTAAATTCATTTAAAGTTTTGGGGAAGTAAAATGAAAATTATAGTACCAGCAACGAGTGCTAATATAGGACCGGGCTTTGATTCAGTTGGCTTAGCCGTTTCCAAATATTTATCGATTACCTTACTTGAACCTGCCTTGGAATGGGAAATCCAACATGATTTAGGTGATATTCCATCTGATAAGCGTAATTTGTTGATTCAAACGGCACTTCGCGTTCAACATGATTTACCACCTTATCGTATTCAGATGGAAAGTGATATCCCTTTAGCACGTGGCTTAGGCTCATCAAGTTCGGTTATCGTAGCAGGAATCGAGTTAGCAAATCAGTTAGGTAATCTTCACCTAACAGATCAAGAAAAATTGCTTTTGGCTACAGAGATTGAGGGCCATCCAGATAATGTTGCTCCTGCAATTTTTGGTAATTTAGTGATTTCAACTTATGTTGATGATAAAGTAGATGCCGTAGTAGCCGATTTTCCAGAAAGCAGTTTGATTGCTTTTATTCCGGCATATGAGTTAAAAACTAGTGATAGCCGCGGTGTCTTACCAAGTTCCCTAAGTTATAAAGAAGCTGTGGCAGCTTCCTCTATTGCCAATGTTGCTATTGCTGGATTGCTATCAGGAAATTTAAGTTTAGCAGGTCGTGCGATTGAGGGTGACCATTTCCATGAACCTTATCGCCAATCATTAGTGAAAGAGTTTAAAGCCATTAAACAACTCGGTCATGAGAATGGAGCTTATGCAACTTATCTTTCTGGTGCAGGACCAACTATTATGGTCTTAGCCCCTCAAGATAAAGAGAAGCAGATTTATCAAGCTATAAAAGCACTTGAACTAGACGGTGAAACAGTTATCTTGCAAGTAGATAAACAGGGAGTTCGTCTTGAAAAAAAATAATATAGGCATACTTTTGGG
>CAMCQB010000046.1 GCA_945876895.1 uncultured Streptococcus sp. | reverse complement strand
TTACTTTACGCATGAAAAAGCCGTTAGAATTAAAATTCTAACGACTTTGTCTTCAGTCTGAAATAAAAAAGCCAATGTTGGCTTTTTTATTTTGGGTTAATTCTAAGGGCGATACGACCATATCGTGAGATTCGGGTCATCTTCCAAGCAGGAGACCAAACGATTTCCACTTGCACGCTCTTAACAGCATCAATCTCTTTTAAGCGACGGACTAACTCGTCTGGCATAGTGTCAGCACAACTACACCCTGCATCAGTAAAGGTCATAACCACTTTGCAGTGCCCATTTTGATCTAGTGTTAATTCATAAATTAATCCTAGATTATAAATATCTAGTTCAATTTCAGGATCATAGACACTCTGCAAAATAGAAATGAATTGATCTTCAAAATCTTTGACGCGATCATTTATTTTAATATCTTCTCTCATATTACTTTCTCTTTTCGATAGAATTAGCTTTATTCTAACATAAAACCTTGAAAAGATTCAATGGTTTAGCTATTAGAAGGCGGGAGAGAAATAAAAAATAATACTTGCGTTGATTAATCTAATGTGATATAATATTTTGGTATGTGGTGCTAGCACATCCGTAAAAAAATACACATAGGAGGATCAGTTGACAATGGCTAAAGTATGTTATTTCACAGGACGTAAAACTGTATCAGCTAATAACCGTTCACACGCTATGAACAAAACAAAACGTACAGCAAAACCAAACCTTCAAAAAGTTACTGTTCTTATCGACGGTAAACCTAAAAAAGTTTGGGCTTCAGCTCGTGCACTTAAATCTGGTAAAGTAGAGCGTGTTTAAGACAATAAAAAAGAGTTGAGGATTTCTCATCTCTTTTTCTATTTTACTTCCGTATCACTATATCTTTTACAATATCTTTAAAGTATGCTAAAATAGAGTGATAAAAACTTTTTGAGGTAGTAATTATGACTGTGAAAATCAATACAAAAGATGGTCAAATCGAATTGTCAGATGACGTTATCGCAACAGTTGTTGGGGGCTCTGCGACAGAAATTTTTGGCGTTGTTGGAATGGCAAGTAAGAGTGCCTTCAAGGATAATTTCCAAGCACTGTTACGTAAAGAAAACTACGCGAAAGGTGTTGTCGTCAAGTCAACAGAGGAAGGGATTTCTGTTGATGTTTACACTGTCATGAGTTATGGTGTAAAGATTAGTGAAGTATCAAAAAATATCCAAGAACGTGTTAAATTTAACCTTGAAAATCAACTCGGTATCACAGCTAATACTGTAAATGTTTACGTTCAAAATATTAAAGTTGTAGGAGAATAATCGTGGCAAATATCACAACCAGTTTGTTACAAGAGATGGTGCAAGCAGCCTCCACTCGTTTGAATAAACAAGCAGAATATGTAAATTCATTAAATGTTTTTCCTGTTCCAGATGGTGATACTGGAACCAATATGGGAATGACGATTGAAAATGGTGCAAAGGAAGTTGCTGATAAGCCAGCTAATACGGTTGGAGAAGTAGCTCAAATTCTTTCCAAAGGTCTTTTGATGGGGGCGCGTGGAAACTCAGGTGTCATCACTTCTCAACTTTTCCGTGGTTTTGGACAAAGTGTTAAAGATCTTGAGGAGATGACAGGTGTTGATTTAGCCCATGCTTTACAAGCAGGTGTAGAAGTTGCCTATAAGGCTGTCATGAAACCTGTTGAAGGAACGATTTTAACTGTTTCTCGTGGGGCAGCGACAGCAGCACTAAAAAAATCAGAAGAAACAGACGATGCTATCGAAGTGATGCGTGCGACTGTGGAGGGAGCTAAAGCGGCTCTTGCTAAAACACCAGATATGCTTCCTGTTTTAAAAGAAGTTGGTGTTGTCGATTCAGGTGGTCAAGGTCTTGTTTACATCTATGAAGGTTTCTTATCTGCTTTAACGGGAGAGTATATAGCTTCTGAGGAGTTTCAAGCAACACCAGCAACCATGACAGAGATGATTAATGCGGAGCATCATAAATCTGTTGCGGGACACATTGCGACAGAAGATATTACCTTTGGTTACTGTACAGAAATCATGGTCGGTTTGAAACAAGGTCCGACTTATGTGAAGGATTTTGACTATGAGGACTTCCAAACTTATCTTAGTGGTTTAGGTGATTCCTTATTGGTTGTTAATGATGACGAGATTGTCAAGGTCCATGTCCACACAGAAGATCCTGGTCTTGTGATGCAAGAGGGATTGAAATATGGGGCGTTGGTAAAAGTTAAAGTTGATAATATGCGTCAACAACACGATGCACAAGTTCAACAAGAAGTAGCCAAAGAGCAAAGTCAGCCTAAGAAAGATTATGGTATTATTGCGGTGGTAGCTGGGGAAGGACTAGCTGAAATTTTTAAAGCGCAAGGTGTAGATTATGTGATTTCTGGCGGTCAAACGATGAACCCATCAACAGAAGACATTGTAAAAGCAGTTGAGACGGTTAATGCAGAGCGTGTCATCATCTTACCGAATAATAAAAATATCTTTATGGCAGCGCAATCAGCTGCAGATGTTGTGGAAATTCCAGCAGCTGTGATAGAAACACGGACAGTTCCACAAGGACTAACAAGTTTACTTGCCTTCGACCCAACACAGTCAATAGAAGATAATGCTTCTGCTATGTCATCAGTGCTGACAGATGTTGTTAGTGGTAGCGTGACTTTAGCTGTTCGTGATACTAGCATTGATGGATTAGAGATCCATGAAAATGATGTTTTAGGTATGGTTGATGGTAAAATTTTGGTCTCTACACCTAATATGGAAGAAGCCTTGCTTTCTACTTTTGAAAAAATGCTAGATGATGATAGCGAGATTGTGACTATTTTTGTCGGTGAAGATGGACAAGAAGAGTTGGCAGAGAAGATTGCTGCTCAATTAGAAGAAAAATATGAGGATATCGAAGTTGAAATCCATCAAGGAGATCAACCTGTTTACCCTTACTTAATGAGCGTGGAATAATGACATAAAAGAAAGGTTGTTGATCAACTTTTCTTTTTTTAGTTTATTAAATACAAAATTTTCTGAAAATTCCTTGACAATATTTTCAAAAATGATAACATGGAATGTAATAATTCTGTTTGGAAATAGAGGTTAAACTAATGAGAAGTGATATGATTAAGCTTGGAATTGATAAGGCACCTGCACGCGGCTTACTGTATGCTACAGGTCAGGTTAAGTCAGCTCGTGACATGCAAAAACCTTTTATTGCCATTTGTAACTCGTATATTGATATTGTACCAGGTCATGTGCATTTGCGTGAATTGGCAGATGTCGCCAAGGAAGCCATTCGTGAGGCTGGTGGAATTCCATTTGAGTTTAATACTATTGGAGTAGATGATGGGATTGCCATGGGACACATTGGGATGCGCTATAGCTTACCCTCTCGTGAATTGATTGCCGATGCGGCAGAAACGGTTATCAACGCTCATTGGTTTGATGGTGTTTTTTATATTCCAAACTGTGATAAAATTACTCCAGGTATGATTTTAGCTGCCATGCGAACTAATGTTCCTGCGGTATTTTGCTCAGGTGGTCCTATGAAGGGTGGAGTGGATATGACGGGGCATCATGCCAGTCTATCTAGTTTGTTTGAAGCGGTAGGAACTTATCAAGCAGGAGAGATGAGTAAGGAAGAATTTGAATTTTTAGAAAAAAATGCTTGCCCTACTTGTGGCTCTTGTTCAGGGATGTTTACTGCTAATTCGATGAATTGTTTGATGGAAGTGATGGGATTAGCTCTACCAGGCAATGGAACAACTTTAGCGGTATCTGATGCACGTCGTGAATTGGTGCGTCAAGCAGCAAAACACTTGATGGAAAATGTTAAAAATAATATCAAGCCACGTGATATTGTGACTAAAGAAGCTATTGATGATGCCTTTGCATTAGATATGGCAATGGGAGGATCAACGAATACTGTTCTTCATACTTTAGCCATTGCGCGTGAAGCAGGAATTGAGTATGATCTTAAAGATATTAACGAGATTGCGAAAAAGACACCTTATATTTCTAAATTATCACCATCGTCAGCTTACACGATGCACGATGTTCATGAAGCTGGTGGAGTATCCGCTATTATCAATCAGTTAATTAAAAATGGCTCTATAAAAGGTGATCGTATCACTGTTACTGGAAAAACATTGAAAGAAAATGTTGCGGGATGTGAGATTTTAAATGAAAAAGTCATCCATCCTTTAGATAATCCTTATTCGCCTGTAGGAGGACTATCAATTCTTTATGGAAATATTGCACAAGATGGATCGGTTATCAAAGTTGGTGGAGTAGACCCTTCAGTAAAAACTTTTCGTGGTAAGGCACTCTGTTGCGATTCACAAGATGAGGCTTTAGAGTTGATTGATAATGGTACCGTTCAAAAAGGTCATGTTGTTGTGATTCGTTATGAAGGTCCTCAAGGTGGCCCAGGGATGCCAGAAATGTTAGCACCAACCTCTAAGATTGTTGGTCGTGGTCTTGGAAAAGATGTCGCCTTGATTACAGATGGTCGCTTTTCTGGAGCGACACGTGGTATTGCTATCGGGCATGTCTCACCAGAAGCTGCTGCAGGTGGTAATATTGCTTTAATTGAAGATGGTGATGAGATTGTGATTGATTTGACCAATCGAACACTTGATTTATTAGTAGATGATCACACCTTGGCTGAGCGCCGTAAGTCGCTAAAACCTTTTAAACCGAAAATCTCAAGCGGCTGGCTTCGTCGTTACACCCACTTTGCCTCCTCAGCTAACTTCGGTGGCTCTATGATGACAGAAGAAGAATTTGAAGAAAGAAAAGCTGAGCGTGAAGCTTGAGTGTGAATCAAATTTAAGACTTATTTTTGGGTTTTAGTGAGAAAGAAAAAGCTAGTTGAAAACGCAAACATCTTTAAAATTAACTTGCATTATTTTGTAAAAATGTTATCATATTATCTAAGGTATTTAAATTTTTTGAAAATTTCCAAAAAAGAAAGTAAAGGAGGACAAGCGTGGAAAAAATACATCTTGAAACACCTAAATCAGGAGCAGAATTAGTTCTTGAAACTCTAGCTAGTCTAGAAATTAAAACCATCTTTGGTTATCCAGGTGGAGCAGTCTTGCCAGTATATGATGCTATCTATCAGCAGGATGCTGTTAAACACGTCTTGTCTCGTCATGAGCAAGGAGCCCTCCATAAAGCTGAAGGTTATGCCAAGTCGACTGGTCGTATAGGTGTTGCTTTGGTAACCAGTGGTCCAGGTGCAACGAATGCTATTACAGGAATTGCAGATGCTATGGGGGATAGTGTTCCTTTATTGGTGTTCACTGGTCAGGTTGCTACAAGAGGAATCGGTAAGGATGCCTTTCAGGAGGCTGATATTATTGGTGTCACGATGCCAATTACCAAGTATAATTACCAGATTCGTCATACTGAGGATATTCCTCGTATTATTGCAGAGGCCGTTCATATTGCAACCACTGGTCGCCCAGGTCCTGTTGTGATTGACTTACCAAAGGATATTGCAGAAGCTAAGACAGATTTTTATTATGATACTGATATCAATCTGCCAAGCTACCAACCTACCGTTGAACCTAACCTTTTGCAGATTAAGAAAATTTTATCACAACTATCTCAGTCTAAGAAGCCTCTCATCTTAGCGGGAGGAGGAGTTAATTATGCGGATGCCTCAGAAGACTTAGTGGCATTTGCAGAAAAATATCAGATTCCTGTTGTATCAACTCTTCTTGGACTAGGGGCGATTCCTGTTAATCACCAGTTGGCTCTAGCGATGGGAGGCATGCATGGTTCTTATGCAGCCAATATGGCTCTTACAGATGCTGATTTTATTATCAATTTTGGCTCTCGTTTTGATGATCGTTTGACTGGTAATATTTCAACATTCGCTCAAAATGCAGTGGTGGCTCATGTAGATATTGATCCTGCTGAGATTGGAAAAGTGGTTAATACAGCGATCCCTGTCGTTTCAGATGCTAAAAGAGCTCTTAAAGCTTTGCTTGACTTAGATAAAGTGGAGACAGATTATGCTGATTGGACGCAAGAAGTTTTGAAAAATAAAGCCCGGGCACCGTTTTGGTATGATCTTGATGACACGACTATTAAGCCACAAAAAGCAATTGAGCTGATTGGTGAGATCACTAATGGCGATGCCATAATCGTAACAGATGTTGGGCAGCATCAGATGTGGGCAGCTCAATTTTATCCGTATAAGCACCCAAGACAGTTGGTGACTTCTGGTGGGATGGGGACTATGGGATTCGGTATCCCTGCAGCTATTGGAGCAAAATTTGCCAACCCAGATAAAGAGGTAATTCTTTTTGTTGGAGATGGTGGTTTCCAGATGACCAATCAAGAATTGGCAATTTTAAATGGCTACGGTGTCCCTATTAAAGTGGTTCTCATCAATAATCATTCTCTTGGCATGGTACGCCAATGGCAAGAGTCATTCTACGACGAAAGACGTAGTGAGTCAACCTTTGATGATGAGCCAAATTTCCAACTTTTGGCAGCAGCTTATGGGATTGAGCATTATCATTTCACAGATCCAAAGACATTGGATAGGGATCTTGAGGTGATTAAAGAAAATAAACCTATGTTAATAGAAATTAGTATTTCTAATCGTGAGCATGTTTATCCGATGGTTCCTTCAGGAAAATCAAATTCAGAAATGTTGGGGGTGAAGTTTAATGCGTAGAATGTTGACAGCTAAGCTTCAAAACTCAACGGGTGTTTTGAATCGCTTTACGGGTGTTTTATCTCGTCGACAAGTTAATATTGAGTCTATCTCAGTTGGTCATACAGAAGCGCCTGGGGTTTCTCGAATTACGATTATTATTGATGTTGAAACACTTGAGGAAGTTGAGCAAATCATCAAGCAATTGAATCGCTTGATTGATGTGATTCGTGTTAGAGATATTACAGATATGCCTCATTTGGAAAGAGAAGTCATTTTGATTAAACTTTCTGCTCCCCCAGCGAAACGTGCTGAAATATTAGCCATTATTCAACCCTTCCGTGCAAGTGTTGTTGATGTGGCTCCTAAGACGATTACTATTCAGTTGACAGGAGATGCTGATAAGATTTCAGCCCTTATCCGAGTTGTCCAACCGTATGGTATTAAGAATATTGCTCGAACAGGAGCAACAGGATTTACACGAGATTTCTCGTAAATTTGATTTTATAACTTTGTTAAGACTTGCCTAAAGGCATATAATAAATTATTTTTAGAAAAGAGACTTTACTTATGGCAGTAAAAATGGAATATGAAAACGATGTAAAAGTAGCAGCACTTGATGGCAAAAAAATTGCCGTTATTGGTTATGGATCACAAGGTCATGCGCATGCGCAAAACTTGCGTGATTCAGGTCAAGATGTGATTATCGGTGTTCGTGCTGGTAAATCATTTGATAAAGCAAAAGAAGATGGTTTTGAGACTTTTGAAGTTGCAGATGCTGTAAAACAAGCAGATGTTGTTATGATCTTGGCACCAGATGAAATCCAAGCTGATATTTATGAAAATGAAGTAGCTCCAAACCTTAAAGATGGTGCAGCTCTTGGTTTTGCACATGGTTTCAACATCCACTTTGGTTACATCAAAGCACCAGAAAGCGTTGACGTTTTCATGTGTGCGCCTAAAGGACCAGGTCACTTGGTACGTCGTACTTACACTGAAGGATTTGGTGTACCAGCACTTTATGCAGTCTACCAAGATGCAACAGGTAACGCAAAAGACATCGCGATGTCATGGGCTAAAGGTGTAGGATCTGCTCGTGTAGGTCTTATGGAAACAACATTTAAAGAAGAAACTGAAGAAGATCTTTTCGGTGAGCAAGCTGTTCTTTGTGGTGGCTTGACTGCCCTTATTCAAGCAGGTTTTGAAGTGCTTACTGAAGCAGGCTATGCTCCAGAATTGGCTTACTTTGAGGTTCTTCATGAAATGAAATTGATTGTGGACCTTTGCTATGAAGGTGGTTTCAAGAAAATGCGTCAATCAATCTCAAACACAGCTGAATTTGGTGACTATGTTGCTGGTCCACGCGTGATCACTGAACAAGTGAAAGAAAACATGAAGGGTGTACTTGCTGACATCCAATCTGGTAAATTTGCAGATGATTTCGTAACAGACTACAAAAATGGTCGTCCTAAATTGACTGCTTACCGTGAAGCAGCAGCTGATCTTGAAATCGAAAAAGTTGGTGCAGAACTTCGTAAAGCAATGCCATTTGTTGGTCAAAACGATGATGATGCTTTCAAAATCTACAACTAATCGAAACAATTGAAAAAACGCTGTTAAAACAGCGTTTTTTCTGCTATAATAAAAGACAGAAAATTTAGATAATAGAGGGATGAAATGATTACAGCAAAGGATATTCTAAAAGCAAATGCTGTCCTAAAAGATGTTGTTGTTCGTACACCATTGGATTTTGACCGTTATTTATCAGAAAAATATGGAGCAACGATTTACTTGAAGCGTGAAAACATGCAAAAGGTTCGCTCATTTAAACTTAGAGGGGCTTATTACGCGATTTGGAAACTGTCTGATGAAGATAAACAACGCGGGGTTGTTTGTGCTAGTGCGGGAAATCATGCGCAAGGAGTTGCTTATACTTGCAATGAGATGAAGATTCATGCCACAATTTTTATGCCTGTTACAACACCTCAACAAAAGATTGGGCAAGTTCAATTTTTTGGTGGTTCTTTTGTAACAATTAAATTAGTTGGAGATACCTTTGATGCATCCGCTAAAGCAGCGCAAGATTATACAAAAGCAGAAGGAAAAACCTTTATTGATCCTTTTGATGATGATGCGGTACAAGCTGGGCAAGGAACAGTTGCCTATGAAATTTATGAGCAAGCTCAAGAAGAGGGAGTTGTTTTCGATTCTATTTTAGTACCTGTTGGTGGTGGGGGGCTAATCTCAGGAGTTGCAACCTATTTTAAAGATGTTGTACCTGATACAGAAATCATTGGTGTTGAAGCTAGTGGTGCCCGTAGTATGAAAGCTGCTTTTTCTAAAGGACATCCTGTTAAGTTAGAGAAAATTGATAAATTTGCTGACGGTATTGCTGTTCAAAAAGTAGGGCTTAAAACTTATGAAGTCGCAAGAAAGACAGTTGATCGTTTGATAGGAGTGGATGAGGGGTTAATCTCTGAAACCTTGATTGATATGTACTCTAAACAAGGGATTATTGCAGAGCCGGCAGGTGCAGCGAGTATTGCAGCCCTGGAAGTGTTAAAAGATGAGATCCAAGGAAAAACTTTAGTTTGTATTATTTCAGGTGGAAACAATGATATCAACCGTATGCAAGAAATGGAAGAACGTGCCCTCATTTACGATGGCGTTAAGCACTACTTTGTCGTGAATTTTCCACAACGTCCAGGTGCTTTGCGAGAGTTTGTGAATGATATTTTGGGTCCTAATGATGATATTACACGTTTTGAATATATCAAACGTGCCAACAAGGGAACTGGACCAGTTTTGATTGGGATTACCTTGGGAGATAAAAATGATTATGCAGCTTTTATTGATCGCTTATCAGCGTTTGATTCAAGCTATATTAATTTACATGGTAATGAGAGTCTCTATAATATGTTAGTCTAATGATAAGGTTACTAAGTAACCTTATTTTTCTTTACAAGTTTTTTAATCATGGTATAATAAAAATAAAAAGGAGATGATTTTTATGCTATTAGTGAGTTTAATTCCAATGTTTATTGTCCTAGTGTTTATCATTGTGTTGTTGAGTTCTCTTTACGTCGTTAAGCAACAGTCTGTTGCTATTGTGGAGCGGTTCGGGCGCTACCAACGAACAGCAACTAGTGGTATCAACATTCGTCTTCCGTTTGGGATAGATCGTATTGCTGCGCGTGTGCAATTACGATTGTTGCAAAGTGAAATTGTGGTTGAGACTAAAACAAAAGACAATGTTTTTGTCACGTTGAATGTCGCTACTCAGTACCGTGTTAATGAGCAAAATGTAACGGATGCTTATTACAAATTGATGAAACCAGAATCTCAAATTAAGTCTTATATTGAAGATGCTCTTCGCTCTTCCGTCCCTAAATTGACCTTGGATGAACTATTTGAGAAAAAAGATGAAATCGCCCTAGAAGTTCAACATCAAGTGGCGGAAGAAATGTCCACTTATGGGTATATTATTGTGAAGACATTGATTACAAAAGTTGAGCCTGATGCTGAGGTCAAACAGTCAATGAATGAGATTAATGCGGCACAAAGAAAGCGTGTTGCTGCTCAAGAATTAGCTGAGGCTGATAAGATTAAAATTGTAACGGCAGCAGAAGCAGAGGCTGAAAAAGATCGTCTGCATGGTGTAGGGATTGCCCAACAACGTAAGGCTATTGTGGATGGTTTGGCGGAATCTATTAAAGAGTTGAAAGATTCTAATGTGAGTTTGAGCGAAGAGCAAATCATGTCTATTCTTCTAACCAATCAATATTTGGATACTCTGAATACCTTTGCTAGTAAAGGGAATAGTACTCTTTTTCTTCCTTCTCATCCAGAAGGGGTTGAAGATATTCGTACCCAAATTTTGTCTGCTTTAAAAGCTAAATAAAAATAATCCGTTAGGTTTTTCCCTAACGGATTATTTTTATTTTAAGAAACGTTTTAAAAACTCTTTTGTTCGTTCTTCTTGAGGATTTTCAAAGAGTTGTTCTGGAGAACCTTGTTCGGCGATAACTCCTTTATCCATGAAAATCACACGGTCAGAGACTTCTTTTGCAAATTCCATCTCATGAGTAACAATAATCATGGTAAGACCAGACTCAGCGAGTTCTTGCATGGTTTTAAGAACTTCTCCCACCATTTCAGGATCCAGTGCGGAAGTAGGCTCATCAAAAAGAATAGCTTCAGGATCAACAGAAAGGGCGCGGGCAATGGCAACACGTTGCTTTTGTCCACCAGATAATTGTGAGGGTTTAGCTTTCCAGTAGCGTTCTCCCATACCGACTTTCTCAAGGTTGGCTTTAGCAATTTTTTCAGCTTCACTACGCTCACGTTTTAGGACTGTCGTTTGTGCAACAATGGCATTTTCAAGGACATTGAGATTGTTAAAAAGGTTAAAACTTTGAAACACCATTCCTAGTTTTTCACGGTAAGTTGTTAAATCGTAACCTTTTTCCAAAACATTTTGTCCATGATAGAGAATCTCACCTTCTGTTGGTGCTTCTAAAAGGTTGATAGAGCGAAGAAAGGTTGATTTACCAGAACCTGATGATCCGATAATTGAAATGACTTCCCCTTTTTTAACGGTTAAAGAAATATCTTTTAAAACTTCATTTTTCCCGAAGGATTTTTTTAAGTGCTTGATTTCTAAAATAGTGTCAGCCATTAGTGTGCTCCTCCGTCTAGACTAGTGTAATTATCTTGGTCAAATCTCTTTTCAACATAGCGTAGAATTCGTGTGACAGTAAAGGTCAATACGAAGTAGATCACTGCAATGATAAAGAAAGTTTGGAAGTATTGGTAGGTTTGAGTCGCTACGGTATTTCCTGAGAAATAAAGCTCCACCACAGAGATAACATTCAATACAGAGGTATCTTTAATGTTGATGACAAACTCATTTCCTGTTGCAGGAAGAATATTTCGGATAACCTGAGGTAAGACAACTTTGCGCATGGTTTGACCGTGATTCATTCCTAGTGCAGTAGCTGCTTCAAATTGTCCTTTGTCAACAGCGAAAATTCCACCGCGGACAATTTCACTCATGTAGGCACCTGTGTTGATGGAAACGATAAAAATAGCAGCAAGGGTACGATCAAGTGAGATACCAAAGGCTTGAGCGGTACCATAATAAATAACCATTGATTGAACGATCATCGGTGTTCCACGGAAAACTTCGATATAGACATTTAAGAACCAGCCAAATAATTTTTGTAAGAAAGCTAAGACTTTGTTGCTGGCAACAGGTGCTGTACGATAAACACCGATTAAAAGACCAATTAAAGTTCCTACGATTGTTCCGATAATAGAAATGAGGAGTGTCATCCCTGTTCCACGTAGAAGAGCCTTCCAGTTGTTGGTCAAGATGTTCCATGCTTGTGTTAAGAAGTTCGGATTTTCTTGCTCAGCTTCTTTTTCAATAGGTTGTTTGGGGATAATGCTATCCATCAGTTGAGTTTGTTCTTCTTTACTGAAATTAGCCAATACGTCATTAACTTGATTCACCAGGTCGTCACCTTTACGAACTCCGATTGCTAGGGCGACATCTGATTCGCTAACTTCAAACCCTTCTTTTAGAGAGATCATCTTAAAACTACTATCAGCGAGTTGAGCTGAGATACCGTCTGGACGTTCTGAAACGTAGGCATCAATTACTCCTGATTTTAAAGCTTGACGCATTTGTCCAAAGTCTCCCATTGCCGTTTGTTGATTAACATCAGGGATTTGGC